>SVJZ01000026.1 GCA_015068705.1 Oscillospiraceae bacterium | reverse complement strand
TGTCTTTGATAAAAACAGCAGTAATATGATGTTGTGAATAGTTCTGCACAAATAACATACAAGCAACAAAAAACAGGGAAAACCCCGTAAAATAGGGCTTTTTGAGGTGATGAAAATTCTCAAAGAGTTAAAAATTTTACTGCTATCAAAAATCCCACAACTTTGGTTGTGGGATTTTTTGTTGTTGCTTTTTGGTTTTTCCTTGACAACATCTCCCTGCCGTGGTATACTGAATGTGCATAAAAATCTGGGGGTATAGCTCAGCTGGGAGAGCGCTTGAATGGCATTCAAGAGGTCAGCGGTTCGATCCCGCTTATCTCCACCAAAAATACAAGAAACCGGAGCCTGTTCAAGGCGACGGTTTTTTTGTATTTTTTCAAAGGGTGGAGTTGTGGGGCGAACCGCTTGGGTGCGATTGACAGAACAACAAAATGGTGCTATACTGTGGGAAGACAAGATACTTATGATAAGGAGACGAAACATGAAAAAGATACTGGCAGGTATTTTAGCGTTGGCGCTCATCACCTCAACCATTTTTGTTTCAGCTGAAAAGGGTGAGATTACGCTGCAAACTGATTCATCACTGATTCTTTATGACGGAGGAGAGCCTACCATTGATGACTATATTGTCTGGATTGGCGGCTCGATTCAGAACATCAACGAATACAAAAGCGGCGATCCGACAGAAAATTACTATGATTTTTATTCTTCTATGAATATCACTCAGGAAACCACCAGCCTTGCACCGTGGTTGAATTCTCTTGAGAAAAAGATGATCCAAAGCGGCAGAAAAGCAGATGATGAAATCATTTCTCTCATTGTCGGCGTAAAATACGCAATTGCAGGGGTTGAAGGCAGCGGAACAGATAAAGTTGCAGCGGCAGTAAGCTCCTTGGAAACAAATTTAAACATTTCCTATGAAAAAGCTGGTAACTCGGTATATACCGATACGTTAAAAGGATTTTCTGATTTGGAGCAACACGCATGGGCAAAAGACGGCATTGAGGACATGTCCGTCGGTAGCTACAAGGGCTTGTTTGGCGGAACAACAGCACCCGATGAAAACGGGTTTGCGTTATTTAGTCCCGATCAGCAGATGACGAGAGCGGAGTTTATCACCGTGGTAACCAGAACGCTTTTTGCACAGGAACTTGCCGACATGCCTGTTGTTACTGACGGAATGTGGTATAAAAATAATTATTGGGTTGCAGTCCGTCACGGCATCATAAGTAAGGCGGATTATGCATTGAGCGAAGAAGTATTAAACGCGCCCATTCCACGCCAGGAAATGGCATTGATTTTAATTCATGCTTGTTTTGCGATGGGAGAAAGCACATCTAGTTCTTCTCGGGCAGATAAAATTGCCGACTTTGATACCATCGACGAAGCGTATCAAGGAGCAGTACTAAAAACTTATGCGAAGGGATTGCTTACCGGTGTGGACGATAAGGGGAGTTTTGCACCCCACCAAACGCTGACAAGAGCCGAAGCTGCCACTGTGCTTTACCGATTGGTAAATCCCTTAAAAAGGGTATCTGGTGGGTTGGTAGAATTTGTTGAACTGCCCAACGGGTTCAGCGGTATCAAGTGGAGCCCGTTTGTGCCCCGGTAACACAAAAAACAATCATATATACGCCAAAAGAGGTTGCACAGTCTTAACCAGGGCATTTGAGATGGTGCCTTGTTCTAAGGACGGCACCTCTTTTGTTTTGTAATCTAAACCACCCGGCAAGATTGACAGAACGAAAAATCTATGTTATGATGAAATTTAAAGAAATCAATGGTTAGAGGTGAAGTGTTATGCCGATTAAAATTCCGGATAAGTTACCTGCAACCCAGATATTAAATGGGGAAAATATATTTGTTATGACCGAAAAACGGGCGCTCCGTCAGGACATACGTCCGCTTAAAATTGCATTACTCAATATCATGCCCACCAAAATTGTAACCGAAACGCAACTGCTTCGACTACTGGGCAACACCCCCTTGCAGGTGGAGATTGATTTTATTCACACCCGTACCCACAAATCCAAAAATACATCTGCCGAGCATCTGGATTCGTTTTATAAGGATTTTGAGCAAATTCGTCACCAAAAATATGATGGTATGATTATTACCGGTGCACCGGTGGAGCAGATGGATTTTGAACAGGTGAATTACTGGGAAGAATTAAAAGAAATCATGGACTGGTCCACCACCAATGTGACCTCTACCTTCCATATCTGTTGGGCGGCGCAGGCGGGGCTTTACTATCATTATGGTATCCCGAAATACCCGTTGCCCCAAAAGATGTCGGGTATTTTCTCCCACAAGGTATTGCGCAAGCGTGCCAAAATCATGCGTGGCTTTGACGATGTGTTTGATGCGCCCCATTCCCGTCATACCGAGGTACGTGCCGAGGATATCCGCAAGGTGGAGAGCCTGCAGATTCTTGCCGAGTCGGAAGAAGCTGGGGTGTATATCGTTGCCAGCCGTGACCGCAAGCGCATTTTTGTAACCGGGCATTCGGAATATGATGGCGATACCCTGCACAATGAGTATATCCGTGACCTGAACAACGGCTTACATCCGCAGGTGCCGGCGCACTATTACCCCAATGATGATCCCAACCGCAAACCGCAGGTAACCTGGCGTTCCCATGCCAACCTGCTCTTTTCCAACTGGCTCAATTATTACGTTTATCAGGCAACGCCATATGATATCAACAAGGTAAAATAGGAGGAATTTTCAAATGAAACGGACAAGAAGAATGATCGCAGTGGTACTTACGGTTTTGATGTGTTTTTCCCTTTCGCAGGCGGTATTTGCGAAGGAATATGTGAGGGTAAAAGTAGGCGGCGAACTGCTGGAAACCGGATTGAAGGCATTTGTGGAAAACGGCAGAACCATGTTGCCGCTGCGTGCACTGTTTGAAAAAATCGGTGCAAAGGTTGGTTGGGACGGCGAAACCGAGCGCATCACCGCCACCAAGGGCGACCGCACCATCGCATTTCAGGTGGGGAGCAATATCATGACGGTAAATGGTGAGGAACGTACTATGGATGTGGCTCCTGTGGTAATTTCAAACAACACTTTTATTCCTTTGCGTGCGTGTGCCGAGGCGTTTGACATCGAGGTGGAATGGGTGGAGCAGACCCACACCGTGAAGGTGAAGATACCGGTTTCGCTCCGCACACGCTATGTAGACAAAGACGGCGTGGTGCAGTACAAATGGGAGTATGATGATTGGGGAAATATGACCCTTTCGATGGATCAATCCTTGTACGGTCTGGATTGCAGAAAGCTCGTTACTTACGGTTATGATAGTTTTGAAAATGTAATATATGAGAAGGAGGAAAGATATTTCCCTTCCACCGGTGTAAAGTATGATCAGCACCTTGCCCGATATGAATATGACCCGTGGGGTAATGTGATTCGAATGGAGAAAGAGGAACAAAATTACCAGTTGCTGGAAAAAACGTCATATGTCTATGATGAACAAAAAAATAAAATGGGATCAAAAATGGAACGGTTTTCGCGGTATAAGGGTGGTACCTATACAAAAGAATTGGAAACCAATATAACATATGAGTATGATGAAAACGGAAATGAAATCTATATGACTGCTGAGCACGATCCGGGTACTACAAATTGGATAAAAAGGACCTATGATGACAGCGGAAGACCAATTAGGGTTGATTATTCGGTTTATGATACCCCCACTATATATGAATATGATGAGAGAGGAAACGAAATTGGCGGTATTGGGAAATATGTAACCCGTACTTACGATGAACAGGGGCGGTTGATCAAGCTTAGCGGTCCGTTGGGAAGCCTCGTTCCAAACCCGACACATACCAGCTATGTTACCACCTATGAGTATGACGAATGGGACAATCTGGTGAGAGAAAAAACGGTGTATAATAATGGAGATACTGTGGAGACCACCCACACCTATGACGGCGGCGGAAACCTGATTCGTACCGACAATGCGGATGGTTCATATACCGAATATGCGGTATTTGTGAGATAAGAAAAAAGAGTTGAGCGATTTTGCTCAACTCTTTTTTATGGCACAAAAATTTTCCACAGGAGAAACACGATGACGCCGCACACGGCGAAAATGGCGGTATTGAGCACCTTAATTGCCGTGCGGTAACGGGCCCTTCGACGAAGATAACGGATGGCGTCTGTGCTCGTGTCGCCGTGACGGGATTTCTTCCCAAGAAAGTGAATGTGCC
Organism: Oscillospiraceae bacterium; assembly: GCA_015068705.1. Classification (GTDB taxonomy): domain Bacteria; phylum Bacillota; class Clostridia; order UMGS1810; family UMGS1810; genus SIG448. The sequence goes on along the minus strand of SVJZ01000026.1, from coordinate 11,783 downwards.
TCCCGCCAGCATAGCGGTCAAGCACTGCTTCCGCTTGTGCCACAATGTCTGCGTTCTTTCGGTGGGCAGGGCGAAACACATTGATGAGGCGGTTGAACATGGATGTTTTTTTTCGGGTGTCTGTTGTCACGGATGATACCTCCTGTCGGAAAAGGCTAAAGGGGTGCTTTCTTTTGTATGGATAGGATTGCCAAAAATGTAAATGGTTATGCACACGGATTACACCTTCCATATCCGAAGAGTAAGTACCGTCATATCATCGAATGCACCATTTCCGCTGCGCAGGATTGCCTCTTCCAACAGACGGTCGGAGATGGTTTGGGGGTTGGAGGTGTCGAGAGTCCGGAGTGCCTCTGCCACCCAACCGTTTCCGCCTGCATCGGCAATGCCATCCGAGAGCATGACCACCAGGGTTTCCTCTTCAAGACGGCGGATGCATTTTTCCATCTGCACTTCCCTAAACACGCCAACCGGTAAGGTTGGGGCACTGATTTCCTCCACACTGCCGGAGGTTTTTAAGTAGGTGGCGGCGGCACCCACCTTGATAAATTCTGCAATGCCGCGGTGCAGATTGACCGCGCACAAATCCAGCGTGGAGAATAATTCGCCAGATGTTTGCAGAAGGAGGGAGGAATTGATGAGGCGGATGGCGGTCTCCTTTTCAAAACCTGCATCCAAGAATTGTTCTAACAGGGCAATGGTTGTCCGGCTTTCTTCTGCCGCAGTTTTTCCGCAACCCATTCCGTCACTGATGGCGGCAGCAAAGCTACCGTCGGGCAGGCTGATGGTGGTAAAGCTGTCGCCGTTTACCTCTTCGCCCTGCTTTTTGGTACACGCCACCCCTGTTTCGGCAGAAAAGCGGTCACATGGGGCATACGAGAGCGCGAGTGTGCGGTGCTTCTGCTCCCGTACCCGTTGCAGGGTCATTTCGCAGTCGGTTACCCGTTCGAGCAGGGGCAGGATGTGGTATTCCAGATCGGTGGTGTAGGCATCGTGGGAAAAGAGCAGTTCTATGGACAGTCGTCCGTTTTTTTGGGTGGCAAGGATGCGTTGCGCCTGAATGCCTTCTCTGTCCAGTGCGACACGGATTTGGCATTCCAGTTCATTGTCGGTTTGCGCGTTCAATTGCTCTGCCAGCATATCAATCACATGGGCAACACCGGTCATCTGCTCGGATACCAATGCGCGGCACTCGGAAAGCTTGTTTTCCCAGACCTTGCGTTGGCGATACAATTCAAACTGGTGATTGAATGCAGATAAAAACTTGTCGGGTTTATTGCATTTATCCGAAAACGCCTGGGGGATTCCATGCTTTTCCAGACTACCCCTTTCCTGTGCGATTGCAAGCATGGCAAACAGGCTATGATAGGTAGATTTGAGATTTTTTTGCCAACAGCAGTATTTGAGGGAACAGTTTGCGCAGGACAGTGCCGCTGTGCGGTTAAAAAGCTCCATCGCCTCGGTGTTTTCCCGTTGCTCGGGTGAAAGGTTGAGCCGGTGATACACCTGGGAAATGGCGGAAAACGCGTCTGCAGTGTGGTGTAACTTTTCCTGCATTGGATGATGGGCGTACTCCTCCTCTTGTGCCCAGGTGGAAGAAACAACCGATGCTTTTTCGGAAAAATCCGAGAAAAAGGAGGTTGCCTCGGGGGGAAGAACAAACAAAAGCAGTGCGGCAAACAGGGTTTCGTAGATGTTGATGAGCACCTCGGTGGAGCCATTTAAAAATATGGTGATGATGGCATTGGACAGGATAAATCCGAGGGTGACGCCCAACTTGCCAAAGCGTTTGAAGAGGCTTGCCATGAGTGCCGAGAAGGAATATGCCCCCACCACCGCACCTGCATTATAGGTGTCTACACTGTTTACCAGACCGATGATGGTGCCGGTTGCCGCCGCAGTGCCGAGGGTACCGTTGAGGCTGAACATGAGCACCAGAAGAATACTTAAGATGCGGCTTATCTTTAACCCGAATGCCGCCGGGATTCCCGAAAGCCCTAAAATGGCGAGGGAGAGAAGTACGGTTATCCCAATCATCTCCTCGGTGGAAATGTGCCTACGGGTGCGGATGCCCGTTTGGGGGGATAACAGGGGCAGGGCACCATCGAGCACCAATACCCCCACCGTGCACAAAAACGAATCGCACAGTGCGATTAGCACATCATAGAGCAAAAATCCGTTCCAGAGTGCCCCGATGAGGTGCACCGCCATGAGGGACAGACCCATGGTAACGGCGCGAAAGGTGCGATTGCCAGTGGGGTTTGACACTGCCTGTACCACCGTAAAGAGACTTGCCGCGGCAATATAGGGAATTGCCCCTGCCGAATGGTGGGTAATGAGTGTGCCCAATACCATGGAAAGGTATGGCCCTATCCACCGGCGCATGCTAAAGACCGCCCCGTAAAATGCTGCTCCGAAGGGGGTGATGCCGGTTAAAATGCGTGCACCACATAAAAGCACGCCCAAAAGGGTATGTAATATCTCCCTCGCCGTGCCCGGCAGGGTAGCTTGTCCGGTATCGGTGCGCAGGCGACGAAAGGGAGTGACCTGTGTCATTCGCATAAAAAATCCTCCTCATCATTTGTGTCATATTCCTTATTATACATTGCAAATAAGGAAAAATATGTCAAATAATGAGGAGGGTAATATTTCCTGGAATTTTAGGGGTTACCCAAGCAGGGCTTGTACCTCGGCAAGGGTGGGGGTTGCACTGATGGAGCCTTTTTTGGTGGTGGTAAGGGAGCCGACTGCGTTTGCAAACCGCGCACATTGGCAAAGGGATGGCTCATCCAGCTCGTCAATTTGCTTGCCCGATTTACATAGGGCGCAGATGAGTGCCGCATTAAACGAATCTCCGGCGGCGGTGGTGTCTACCGTGGTTACATCAAATGCCGGTGTGCGTACGGTGTGGAGTGGGGTACGGATGATGCTGCCCTCTGCACCGAGGGTAACAACCAGCGCACGCAAATGGTATTCGCTCCAAAGCCGTTCCGTTCCCTGCCCGATGGTATTTTCGCCGGTGAGGAAGAACAGTTCTTCTTCGGATACCTTTACAATATCGGCATATCTGATGGCTTTTAGGGCAACCGCTTTTGCTTGTTTTTCGCTCTCCCACACGTTTAGCCGCAGGTTGGGGTCAAATACCACCGTTTTCCCTGCTTTTTTGGCGTATTTTGCCGCCTGAAATGAGGTTTTACGGGAAAGGGGGGCGCTCATGATAAAAGAGCTGAAAAAGAAATATTTTGCACGGTCAATGAGTGTGGTGTTCAAATCCCGAAAAGAAATCATGGTGTCGGCGCTTTGTTTTCTGCGAAAGGAAAAGGAACGGTCGCCGTTTGGGTCGAGGTGCACAAACGCAAGCGCGGTGGGGTGTGACTGCGATGTGGCAAGTCCGGTGACGTCTACGCCATTTTCACGGATGGTTTGAGTGAGAAATTCACCAAATTTATCCGCGCCTACCTTACCCATCAGCGCAGCCTTTACGCCAAGTTTTGCCGCTGCACACGCAAGGTTTGCAGGACCGCCACCTGCATTTTGCTCAAACAGAGGAACCCCCTTTTCGCTCATGCCGACAGGAGTAAAGTCGATGAGCAGCTCGCCCAGAGATACCAGATCCAACATACCAAATTCATCCTCTCCAACATTCATTGACATCAGTATAATGGCAATTTTTTGTTTTGTCAACCGGGGTTTGGGGAAGGAAAATTTTATTTTTCGTGTTTTTTTACAAAAGGATGGGCAAAATTTAGGAGAGATTTTCTCAAAATACACTTGAAAAAAATCCCGAAAAGAAATACAATAGTATTATACTGTGGTTTATTATGTCTTAGCATAAAACACAGTAGGATTTTGCTTTTGTAAATTCCGTAAAAAGGAGTGTTGAGCGCTTTGAAACAGTTTATAGCAGTAATGGTAACGGCGTTGAATGGCAGCGAAATGGTTTCAAAACAGAGCAAGGTGCTGCATGAAGTGTGCGGAAAGACGATGGCAGAATGGGTATGCGATGCGGCTTTGGAAGCCGGAGCTGCACGCGTGATACCGATGGTGGATGCTTTGGATGAGCAGACACATAGCTTTTTGAAGGAACGGTTTTCCTGCGTGGTGCAGACCGGAAGTTTTTCGGATGCGTTGGCAGATGCACTGGGCGAATTTGATGGCACGGTGGTTGTGCTTTCGGGTGACCATCCGCTCCTCACGGCGCAGACCATTGGCAAGGTGGTTTCTCTGCACGGGGAACAGGCACATCAGGTTACCGTTTGTGAAGAGATTGGATTATACTGCTTTGAAACTGCCGATTTACAGGGCAGTTCGGCAGACACTTTGGAGAAATTGGTTGGGTGTATGCGTGCCGCCGGAAAAAAAGTGGAAGAGTGCTCTGCAGGGATGGCGGATGAGAAAATCAAGGTGAATAACCGCGCAGACCTTGCCATGGCAGGGATGTTTATGCGCCGCCGGATCAATGCCGCGCTGATGGGGGCGGGAGTTACCCTCGTTGACCCCACTACCACATATATCGATGCAGGGGTTGAGATTGCATCGGATACGGTGATTGAGCCGAATGTATACCTTAGGGGAAACACCGTGATTGGTACAGATTGTGTGATTGGAAACGGCACAACCATTGAGGACAGTGTTGTTGGCGACGGAGTGCACATCAAAAGTTCGGTGATTTTGTCCAGTGATATCGGCGAGGGCACCACAGTTGGCCCGTTTGCCTATATCCGTCCCGGATCACACATTGGCGCAAAAGTAAAAATCGGCGATTTTGTGGAAGTGAAAAATTCCACCATCGGCGAAGGTACAAAGGTGTCTCACCTGACCTATATCGGCGACAGTGATGTGGGAAGACACATCAATTTTGGTTGCGGTACCATTACGGTTAATTACGACGGAAAGAATAAATTCCGTACGGTAATTGAAGATAACGCCTTTATCGGTTGCAATACTAATCTGGTTGCGCCGGTAACGGTACACGAAAATGCATTTATCGCCGCAGGCTCTACCATTACCGATGACATAGAGGCAGATGCACTTGCCATCGCCCGATCACGGCAGACGGTGAAGCCAAACTGGCGAAAAAATAAATAGGGGGATTTAAACAGATGATAGCACACGGCAAGAATATCAAAATTTTTACTGCAAACTCCAATCCGGAATTTGCAAAAGGCATTGCCCAGCATCTTGGCATTTCGGTTGGTAAATCCGAAGTAGGCACCTTCTCGGACGGCGAGATTTTCGTGAATATCGGCGAAACGGTGCGTGGCAGTGACGTATTTGTGGTACAGTCCACCTGCTCTCCGGTAAACAACAACATCATGGAACTGCTCATTATGATTGATGCGTTCAAGCGTGCATCCGCAGGTCGTATCACGGCAGTTATTCCTTATTTTGGCTATGCGCGTCAGGACCGCAAGTCCAAAGCGCGTGATCCGATTTCCTCAAAGCTTGTGGCAGACTTGATTGCCACCGCAGGTGCAGACCGTGTATTGACCATGGATTTGCACGCGCCCCAGATTCAGGGATTTTTCAATGTTCCGGTGGACCATCTGCTGGGCGCACCCATTCTGGCACGGTATTACAAGGAAAAATTCAGCGGTATGGAGCAGGATACGGTAGTGGTTTCCCCCGACCTGGGTTCTGTTACCCGTGCGCGTAATTTCGCACAGAAGATTGACGTGCCCATTGCCATTGTAGACAAACGCCGTCCCAAGGCAAATGTTGCCGAGGTAATGAATATTATCGGTGAAATCAAGGACAAAAATGTCATTCTGGTGGACGATATGATTGATACCGCAGGAACCATTACACAAGGCGCACAGGCGCTGGTGGACCGCGGTGCAAAGAAGGTATATGCATGCTGCACCCACGGCGTTCTGTCGGGTCCGGCAATCGAGAGAATTCAGAATTCGGTCATTGACGAGCTGGTTATCCTCGACACCGTTCCCCTGCCGCCCGAAAAGCAGATTGACAAGATTAAGGTATTGTCGGTTGCACCGGTATTCGGCGAGGCAATCGAGCGCATTTACGAAGACCTGTCGGTCAGCACATTGTTTGTGTAATCAATATTTTTACATATGTCGCACGCCGGAAACGGCGTGCGATATGTCACTTATAAGACGTTATTTACGGAGGAAATTGCCATGTATATCATTGTGGGGTTGGGCAATCCCGAAAAAAAATATGACGGAACCCGTCATAATATCGGTTTTACCGCCATTGAGCTGCTCGCCTCACGGCATGGAATCAGCCTGAAAAAGAGCAAGCACAAGGCGCTGTTTGGTGACGGAATGATTGAGGGGCAAAAGGTGCTTCTGGTACAGCCACAGACCTATATGAACCTGTCGGGCGAGGCGGTGCGTGAGCTTTGCGCATTTTATAAAGTGCCGACAGAGCAGGTGGTGGTGTTGTTTGACGACATCAGTCTGCCGCTCGGAAAAATCCGCGTTCGTCCCAAGGGCAGCGATGGTGGGCACAACGGCATCAAATCCATCATTTATCAGCTTGGCTCGGATGCATTTCCCCGTGTGAAAATTGGTGTGAGCGCACCACCGCACGCTGATTATGACCTGGCAGATTATGTGCTGGGTAAATTTTCTCCGGATGAAATTAAAATTCTCACCCCCGTGATGAAAAACGTGTGCGGTGCGGTGGAAACCATCCTTTCGTCGGGCGTTGCCGATGCCATGAACCGGTTTAATGGTGCAGGTGCAGGCGAGTAGAACAAAAAGCGAGGCAAACGTGATGAACCCATTTGTGGAATTATTGCGCGGTGTAACAGAATTTGAAGACCTGTGCGAGGGTCTTTCGCACGGTGCTACCCCCATCGCTACGGTGGGGGTTACTGGTAGTGAAAAAAATCATCTCATCTATGCCGCCGCCATGCGCGCAGGAAAAAAGTGCCTGGTGGTTGCCCCCGATGAGCAGGAGGCACGGCGTATCCGGGATGATTTATGCTATTTCTTTCGGGCAGACGTACCCTTGTTTCCCACCAAGGAGTACGTTTTTTATGATGTGGATGTTTCCACCCGTCAGAGTGAAAGCAAGCGGTTGCGCACCCTTTGCAGGCTTGCCCAGGTTCCGGCGGCGGTTACCAGCATTCAGGCGCTCATGCAATACACCTTGCCCAAAGAACGGTTTGACCGCTATTCCCGTACCATTTCGGTGGGGGAAACGGTTGCCATGGAACTGCTCCTTGCAGACCTTGCCGAGATGGGTTATAAGCGGGTGACCACGGTGGAGGGCATGGGACAATTTTCGGTGCGTGGTTCCATCTGCGATGTGTTTTCTCCGGCATCACCCCAGCCGGTACGCATTGAGTTTTTTGACGATGAAGTGGATTCGGTGCGGAGTTTTGACCCGCTTACCCAGCTTTCGGTGGAAAAGACCGATACGGCGGTGATTTGCCCGGTGCGTGAATTGCTCATTACCGCGCAGGAGGCGGAAGATGTTGCGGCGGAATTGAAAAAACAGAAAAATGAAAACCTGGGCGCAGATATCGAAAAATTGCAGACCGGGCGGTATTTTGCGTCTTTGGATAAATATATGCCGTTTTTTTATCAGACGTTGCCAAGCCTGACCGATTATCTGGATGATGACTGGATGGTGTTTTTCGACGAACCGAAATTGGCATTTGAAAAATCCAAAACCTTTGGCGAGGATATGGGCGAGATGATTTCATCCTTGCTGACCAAGGGTGTTTTCCCCAAAACAAAAAGGGGATATTTAAATGACTACACCGCTCTTGCGGCGGCTTTTTGCGACCATCCGCTGGTTACATTGTCGGGGCTTACCTATCAGGCACCTGAGATTTCTCCCAAGCGCACGGTGAGCATCACTGCAAAAACCCTGCATTCCTACCGCGGACAGATTACCCTGCTCTATGAGGACCTGGAATACTGGAAGGGTGCCGGCTACCGCGTGATGGTGCTGCTTAGCAGCGAGGCACGCATGGAGCATCTTGCGTCCGATCTTGCCGATTTGGGGATTGATGCGGCAATGAGCGAGGATACCATCCCAGAACCGGGGCAGATTTTGCTGGCGAAGGGCGGAGTTGCTCGTGGGTTTGAATACCCTGCCGCAAAAATTGCGGTGGTTTCGGATGGGGAGATGTTTGCCAAGCACAAGCGCAAAAAGAAACGCGCCGCCGGTAGGGATGCCATCCGCAGCTTTGAAGAGCTTTCGGTGGGTGATTATGTGGTGCACGACACTCATGGAATCGGACAGTATGTGGGCATCGAACAGCTGGTGGTGGATAAGGTTACCAGGGATTATATCAAAATCCGTTATCAGTCGGGGGACAATCTCTATGTACCCACCGGCTCGTTGGATCTGATTCATAAATATGTGGGTGCGGAGGCAGGGCATGTGCGCCTGTCCAAGATGGGCGGTGCAGACTGGCAACGCACCACTGGTAAGGTAAAACAGAGCGTGGAGGCACTGGCGGAGGATTTGATTGCCCTGTATGCCGAGCGCAGTCGCATCCGTGGGCATGTGTTTCCGCCTGATACACCATGGCAAAAGGAATTTGAGGACACTTTCCCCTATGAAGAAACCCCCGACCAGATCAAGTGCATTGCCGAGGTCAAGGAAGATATGGAGCAGGGCAAGAGTATGGACCGCCTGCTTTGCGGTGATGTGGGTTACGGCAAGACAGAGGTTGCCATGCGTGCGGCATTCAAATGTGTGATGGAGGGAATGCAGGTGGCATATCTGGTGCCCACCACCATTTTAGCACAACAGCATTACAACAATTTTTCCTCCCGTATGAAAGATTTTCCGGTGCGTGTGGAAATGCTTTCCCGCTTTCGCACCAAAAAAGAACAGTCCGCCATCATTGAAAAGCTCAAAAAGGGAGAGGTGGATATTGTCATCGGGACACACCGCCTGCTCCAGAAGGATGTGGCGTTTAAAAACCTGGGGTTTGTTATCATTGACGAGGAGCAACGCTTTGGTGTTACCCATAAGGAACGGCTCAAGGAACTGAAAAAGGATGTGGATGTGCTTACCCTTTCGGCAACTCCTATCCCTCGTACCCTGCACATGGCAATGGTGGGCATACGGGATTTGAGCGTAATTACCTCGCCACCGCAGGACAGATTTCCGGTGCAGACCTTTGTGTTGGAGCACAACGAAGCGGTGATAGAAAATGCGGTGGACAGAGAGCTTTCCCGTGGCGGACAGGTGTATTATCTGTTTAACCGGGTGGAGGGAATTGAGCGCAAGGCAATGCAGCTTGCCGAACAATTCCCCGATGCGGTGGTGCAAACCGCACATGGTAAAATGAGCGAAACCCAATTGGAAGAAATTATGATTCGCCTCATGCAGGGTGAGATTGATATTTTAGTTTGTACTACCATCATTGAAACTGGGTTGGATGTGGCAAATGTGAATACCATCATCATTGAAAATGCCGATCGGATGGGACTTTCCCAACTCTATCAGCTGCGTGGCAGGGTGGGGCGGTCAAACCGACTGGCGTATGCATACCTGACCTACCGCCGTGATAAGGTGCTGGATCAGACCGCATTCAAACGCCTGCAGGCGGTCAAGGAATTTACTGAGTTTGGTTCGGGATTCAAGATTGCCCTGCGAGATCTGGAAATCCGTGGTGCAGGAAACTTGTTGGGACGACAGCAACATGGCAACATGAATCTGGTGGGTTATGATATGTACTGTATGCTGCTGGATCGCGCGGTAAAAGAGCTCAAGGGCGAGCCGATTGCCGAACGATTGGAAACTGCGGTGGAACTCCAAGTGGATGCATATATTCCGCATGATTATGTAACCGAGGAAGAGCTTCGTATCGAGCTTTACCGCAAGATTGCCGCCATCCAAACTCAGGAGGATCTGGAAGATACCGAGGATGAAATCCTCGACCGCTATGGTGATTTACCCCAAAGTGTATACAATCTTACGGCAGTGGCGTATATCAAGGCAATGGCACAACAACTTGGCATTACCGAGATTGTTCAGCGTGGTGGCATGGTTACCTTTACCTTTTCCCGTCAGGTTGCCCCCAAGGCAATTGTGGAACTTTTGGGGCAATACGATCGCAAACTCCTGTTTTCGGCAGGTGAAACGTCTTATTTGAGTTATAAATACGATGCGGATATGGTGGGGAATATTAAGATTATATTACAAAAATTGATAAATACAGAAAATTGACCCCGTTATCAGTTATAATTAATTTGTAGTAAACTAACATTTGTATGAAAGGCGTGAACTGATATGAAAAAATTGATGAAGATTACTGCGTTGATAGCGGCGGTCTGCATGATGGGTATGTTGTTTGCCGGTTGTGACCTGACCGACGAGAGTGCAGTTGCCACCGTAAACGGAGAGAAAATTGCAAAGAGCGAGTTTGCCCTTTATTTTAACTCCATTCAGGGCACCATGCTTTCAGAGGCAGGGGTAAATACGCAGGATGCGGCTGCCATCAATGCTTTTTGGGCAAACACCGAGATTGACGGCAAAAAAGCGGCAGATGTTGCCCGTGAGCGTGCACTGGAAGAGGCAGTAAAGATTGTGGTAAAAACCCAGAAAGCAAAAGAGATGGGCGTGGCGCTTACCTCGTCCGAAAAGAGTGAACTCAACCGTCAAATTGGCAGTATGGTTACCCAGTTGGGCGGAAAGGCAAATTATGAAAAATACTTAAAAACACTCGGCATGACCGATGCATCCTACAAAAAATATATGGAGCAAAACACGCTGGCATATAAATTGGATCAGCAGCTTGCAGCCGATCCGGCATATGCACCTACCGATGAAGAACTCACCCAGGCGGCAAAGGCGGCACTTCGCGCAAAGCACATCTTAATTGCCACCAAGGATGTCAACACCGGCGCTTCCTATGACGAAGCGCAAAAGGCGGATGCAAAAAAGAGAGCAGAGGATATCCTTTCCCGTGTGAAAGCAGGCGAGAATTTCGATACTTTGATGGCAGAACTTTCGGAGGATCCGGGTTCTAAATCCAACCCCGATGGATATGAATTCACCGAGGGTGAGATGGTAACCGAGTTTTACGAGGCAGCAAAGGCATTGCCCATTGGCGGTGTGAGCGGTTTGGTGGAGTCGGATTTCGGCTATCACATCATCAAACGTCTTTCCATTGAACTGACCGAAGAAAAGATTGCGCAGTTTAAAGAAACCCAGAAATCGGTGCAGGCAAGCAAGAAAATCGAGGCAAAGGTAGAAGAATGGCGCAACGACCCTGCTACCGTGGTAGAGGTTGATGAAAAGGCACTTGCTGAGATGGAAATTGCAGTAGAAGCACAATAAATTTTGATAAAAGTAAAATGCGGCGTACAATCCTGTACGCCGCATTTTTGTGTCCGACTGCGCCTTCTTAAGGTTCAAGTCCTTTTGTCCAAATGAAAAAAGCAAGGCACACCTTTGTGTACCTTGCTTTTTTGGTCGGAGTGACAGGACAGAGCTGCTGCGCACCTCTCGTGCTTGACGACCCAAAGGCTACGCCTTTCGGTACCCGTCTGCGCACCGCACCGGGGCAAAGGAGCCACCGGCACCTTTGCTTGACCCCGTTGCGCCTTCTTAAGGTTCAAGTCCTTTTCAAACAGAAAAAAACAGCCTCCGCTCATGCGGAAACTGTTTTTTTGGTCGGAGTGACAGGACAGAGCTGCTGCGCACCTCTCGTGCTTGCCGACCCAAAGGCTACGCCTTTCGGTACCCGTCTGCGCACCGCACCGGGGCAAAGGAGCCACCGGCACCTTTGCTTGACCCCGTTGCGCCTTCTTAAGGTTCAAGTCCTTTTCAAACAGAAAAAAACA
>SVJZ01000025.1 GCA_015068705.1 Oscillospiraceae bacterium | reverse complement strand
CATTTTTGTGAAGATGGTTTTTGGCATCTACTATTTTCTTTTTACTTCTATTTTTAAAGGAACCCCTTAAACTCGCTTAAACACTGGGGAAATCGGATGGCATCTAAATTGTGCGTCTATTATACCACATCCCATCAAAAAAGGCAACACCGCGATGCAGTGTTGCCTTTTTCCTCATCAGTCTGTCAGATTATCAAAATATCCCTGCACCAGCACCACGGGCGTTCCTTTGTCGCCCGATCCGCTCGTCAGGTCACACAGCGAACCAATCAGGTCGGTAATGCGACGTGGTGTCGTTCCCTGGGATGCCATATTGCCCACCAGATCGTCGTCCTTCTTGCGGATTGCCGTTTCGATTGCTTTCTTCAGCTCTTCGCCTTTTAAGTCTGCAAAATCATTATCGGCAAGGTACTTGAGTTTCAGCTCGTTTGGAGTACCCTCCAGACCACTGGTATACGCAGGCGATACCACCGGGTCTGCCAACTCCCAGATTTTTCCCACCGGGTCACGGAATGCACCGTCGCCATATACCATAACCTCGATATGCTTACCCGTGCGGTCAAGCAGTTTTGCCTGAATGTCATTCACCAACTCAAAGCACTCGTGGGGGAAAAGTTTGATGGTGTCTTCGGTGGATTTGTTAGAGCCGAGCAACCCATACTTGGCATTATAACCACTACCGTTCACCGACTGAGAAAGAATTTCGTCCAGACCCACCACTCTCTTTGCACCTGCCGCCTTCAAAATGCGCTTGGTGCGCGCTCTGCTGTGAATGTCGCAGTTGAGCACACTGTCGGTATAATTTAAAATAGCGCGTGGGTCATTTGCCAAAACAATCTGTGCCTCTGCACCACAAGAACGAATCAGATCACCATAATACTGCACATAGTCCACGCCGGTAAAGGGATGCGGATTCTGCCCGAATAATTCACGATATTTTTCTTCGGTCAGCACGTCGGAATACGGATTGACACCTGCCTCGTCCAGCTGGTCAAGGGAAACAAGCGCATTTCCCACCTCATCACTGGGGTAATTGAGCATGAGCACGATTTTCTTTGCGCCCTTTGCAATACCTTTCAGACAGATTGCAAATCTATTGCGGCTCAAAATGGGGAAAATCACGCCCACAGTTTCGCCGCCAAGCTTTTCTTTCACATCCTGGGCAATCGCATCAATGGAAGCATAGTTACCCTGCGCACGCGCAACTACCGACTCGGTAATTGCAACTACATCGCGGTCATGCAGTCCAAATCCCTCTGCCTCGGATGCCTCTATCACACTGTTTACAACCATACCCGCAATATCGTCGCCCTCGCGGATGATGGGGCATCTGATTCCTCTGGAAACAGTACCTGTCATTCTTGTCATAAATAAAACCTCCCGGTTCTTGACTTTTTTCTGCACTACTATTATAATACATTTATACATATTAGTAAAGTAGATAAAACTTACCACAGTGATAAGGGGTGCTTATATGAAAACAAAACTGGATTATTACCGCATTTTCTATGAAACTGCTCGGTTTTCTTCCTTTTCCACCGCAGCACAACACCTATATATTTCCCAATCCGCCATATCTCAATGCATTCATCAGCTGGAATCCGATCTTGACATTCAACTATTTTCCCGTTCGCGCAGAGGTGTTTCGCTCACCAAAGAAGGCGAATTGCTGTTTCAAAAAATTGAATCGGCCATGCAGACCATCGAGCAGGGCGAAATGATGCTCGAACGCCTGCGCCATCTGGAAAGCGGCGCGCTTACCATCGCCGCCGCCGATGCCATCACCGTACATTATCTGCTTCCCTACCTGGAGCAATTCCACGCCACCTATCCCAACATCCGCATCGAAATGGCAAACTCCTATTCTTCTCATATGTTGCAATTTGTAAAAGATGGCAAGGCAGATCTTGCATTTGTCAATCTGCCTGCAGAGGATGAAGAACTCTGCATCAAACCATGCCTTGAAATTCACGATATATTTGTGTGCGGTGCAGAATTTGATGCTGCCCCCTCCTATTCCCGGGCACAAATGGCAAAACTCCCCCTCATCTTGCTGGAAAAAAACTCCTCCTCCAGACGGTTTCTGGATAAAACTTTTGAAGCAGACGGCATCACCCTCACTCCGCAAATTGAAATTGCCGCCCACGAATTGCTCATTCGGTTTGCTTCCATTCATCTGGGGGTTTCGTGCGTGGTAGAAGAGTTTTCCAAAGAGGCATTGGAGCGCGGCTTGATCAAACCGCTCGCCCTCACCCCCCCGTTACCTGCCCGTAATATTGGTTATGCCTATGCCAAAAATAGTCCCCTTTCCCTTGCAGCACAGGCGTTCCTCGCACTCATCGATAATCGCGCATAATCTGTAAAATTAAAAAGACTCCCGCACCCTCTTGTGCAGGAGTCTTTTTTTAACTTCAGGAAAACGCAGTTAAACCGCGACACCTTTGTAAAGATAAATTTTTGCCGTTCCCTTTTGGGGAAGCATCAATTTTAATCCTTCTTCCGCCAGTGCTTTTCCGCTTATGGTAAATTCTCCGCCATCAATGTCGGTAAATGTATAGTTCTTTGCTTCATCCATGGCACGTAGGAAAAATGTTGCCGTCTCATACGGCGACTGTTCCCGCCGGAATACCTGAAGCAATCCGTCATTTTGAGAGGGCCGGTCATACTGCATGACACACCATGTGTCGTCTTTATCTGAAATCTTGGTAAGCGGGTAAAAATCTTCCGAAAAATACGGACGGATGCGCAAATACTCTGCGGCATATTTTTGGATAAAAGAGATTTCTTTCTCGGTAGCACAAAATTCTTCTTTCTGAGAGTAAGAGTAGGCCATTTGGAGCGCAGGTGCATATGAACTCCTGATGCGGTATTCGTTCTGAATTCTCCCCGTGCCCATGCCCGAAAAGGGCATCCATGCACCATAGGTGATACTGTGGACTTGCGAGCCTTCAATATAGTGGCCGGCCAGACACTGATAATCACTTCGCCAAAGCGGAACACTGCGGCGCAGGGTCTCGACATCAATGCGTTTTCCGCCGGATGAGCAGTTGTCGATAATCAGGGCGGGGAATTTTTCAAGTAATGCATCCCACAAGTTGTACATGCCATTGATGTATTTTATCTCGCAAATTCCCATCCTGTCCGGAGCATCCCCTTTTCTCCAGTATCCGAGCGGGGGCATATTGAAATCCTGACGATAGCAATCAATCTGTAACTGTTCAATCATATTTGCCAGTGTGTCAAAGCAGTAGTTCCATGCGTCGTGGTCACCAAGGTTTAACAGGAAAAAGTGTTCAAGCCCGTCTTTGGCGGCATCATCAGGCGTCACGAGGAAATATTCCGGATGTGCTTGGGCGATGGGAGTAGTATCGACTACTCGCTCGGGTTCAAACCAAAGCAAAAATTTCATACCTGCATCATGCACGGCTTTGGAAACATCTTTGAGCCCATTTGGATGAATGAGTGGGCTTGGCACCCAATCACCGGTATACGAGCCCCAATCCCCCTCAAATTCATCCGGGGTGGGTGCGGTGTTTGCGCCGTACCAGCCTGCATCCATCCACACATATTCATAGGGCAGGTTGTTTTCTTTGATTTTTTTGATTCGGTCCAGCACAGCTTTGGTTTCCATACCGCCCCAAATCATTGCACTGAACGGTGCATATTCTCCTCTGCCCGGTGCTCCAATGAGCGAAAAGTGTTCTTTTACCAAGGCACGCCATTTGTTTTGCGAGGCTGCTACATCCCCGTCATATGCCATGATAACCACAGAGGATGTGCGGAATTTTTCGCCCGGCATTACCCGGAAATGGGTATCTTCCACCTTGGAACGAAAGGTAACGCTATTCTCTGTGCGTGCTATTTTACAAAGCCATTGCCCCGTCCAGCCAATGGCAAAGATATATCCCTTTCCATTCTTGTGAATGTTAAAAAATGGTGCTTTCTCTTCGCTCGATCGTCCTCCGGATGCAGAATATGTTTTTTCTTCCCCGGGGTTGAGGTGAAAAACGTGTTCGTTTCCTACAACTGAATCCGCATCGGCATAGAAATCCGTCATGGAACAGGTGGAGCCGTTGGGCGAATAAATTTTTGTAACATCGGCCTCTCTTGGAAAATATGACTGGATGGCAAACGGCTTTTGATATGCAATATCCAAGGTGCAATCGCAGTCCCACAATTCCGATATGATGTCAGTGGGGGTGTCGGAGGTATTTTCGATGTAGCTTACCCACTCGTACGCATGATACTTTTCATATTTTTTTGCGATGTTGGTTATTTTAAGACCACCTGCAAAGAGATATGTGGTAATAATCGTATCGCCGTCCTGTGTTGTTTCAGATGTATAGGGGAAGCTCCATGCATCTACCCCACCCAACCGAAATGAAAATCTCTTGTTTGCGTTTAGAAAATTCATATCAATATCTCCTTTTTATAAAAACATGATGGTTCCTAAAAAACACAAAATAATACCCATAATCAGATTTTTAGAAAGCCGTTCCCGAAAGAGGAAAACTCCTGCCAACGAGGAAAAGACAACGCTGCCGCCGGTAATAAAAGGGTAAAGCACAGTTGCGGGAAGTACAGCGGCACTGTGTAGCTGCATCAGGTAAGAGGTGCCTCCTGCCAGGGCGGAGCAAAAAATAATCGTTGCGGGAAATAAAAATGAATGTCTTGATATCTGCCGCTCGCTCTGCTTTTTTGTCGTGCAATATAAAGCCCCTCCAAAAACAAATTTAATAAAGCCTCCGAGCATTACGAATTCCGTGGCGGTTAACGTTTTAAATTCCGGCTCAATTTGATGGAGCTTGGAAACAATGCTGGCAAAGCCGTTCAGAATAAAAACAGCAATGCACAGTATAAGTTGCCTTTTATCCGTTTTTTTATTTCCAACATTGGACAGTACAATTCCTGACAATATCAGTATGAGTGCCGCCATTCTTAACGGAAGAAAAGGCTCATCCAAAAATAAAAGACCGAAAACATAAGGTGCTACCATACCGCCACTCATTAAAAACAAAGTGTACATTGCCATGGTACCCGACTTTAACAGGTGAAATCCCACAATAGTATAGCACATAATCAGAATGTTCACCAGTCCCCCCATAAGGATGGAATAACCGCAAAGATTGAATTGAAATCCATTTATGACAAAAAAAGATCAATCCGGTACACAAGCCGAGAAGGGAGTTAAACTGAAGCCCTGCACGTGGCGATACACCTTCTGATTTTTGATAGACTTTTTGAAGAGAAAAGTCTGTCGCCAGCAACAATGTGGCTATAATTAATAATATATATTGCAAAAAACTACCCCCTTTTTTATTATTCTACCGCATATTTTTACTCGTTTATATTGATTTATCACCAAAAAACATGGTATAATCACCAAAAAAGGGGGGGATCGCCATGAAATTCAATCTGGAACAATTCGAAGGGATAAACCCATTTCATTTTTCTGCAAAATATATTGAGTTAGATAGAAATTCTCCCGAAAACGAGTTTGATTCTCATGTGCATGAGGAATGTGAAATCTATGTGAATTTAAGCGGAGATGTTTCTTTTGTTGTGGAAAATACAATCTATCCGGTGAAACCGGGGGATGTTATTATCACCCGTCCGTTTGAGTATCACCATTGTGTATATCACAGTGATAAGCTTCACAAGCATTTTTGGATCTTGTTTTCATCATCGAGTAATGAATATTTGTTCAATTCATTTTTTGAGCGGGAGGCAGGAAACGCAAATCACCTCTCCTTTCCGCCCGAAAGTACAGAGAAGATTGTCGCTTTATGCCATGAACTAACCAAGCCGGAGCCGTTGCCGGGCGAGAGATATTACCGGTTTTTCAAGCTCATTCATATGCTGCACCATAACGGTATTGCGGCCGAAACACAGACAAATTATCCACCCGATGTCATTTATACCCTTAACTATATCAATTGCTGTTTTTCTCAGAAGATTACAGTGTCAGAAATTGCAAAGGAAGCCAATGTGAGTGTAAATACACTGGAACGGCATTTTAAGAATATCCTCAATATCTCCCCTTGTGAGTATTTAAAAAAGAAACGGCTTGCCAATGCGGCAGAACTGTTGGTAAAGGGATGCAGTGTAACCGACGCTTCCCTCAGGAGCGGTTTTGCCGACTATTCCAATTTCATTTCGATTTTCAAAAGTGCTTATGGGGTAACGCCACTTGCCTATAAAAAAGCAAAACAGGAAAAATCCACCCCAATGTAAATACAGTCCCGCAAAAAAGAAAAATACCCGGGTTTTTGCGACTAAAAAAAGACTCCCGCACCCTCTTGTGCAGGAGTCTTTTTTTAGTTTTCGTCATTCCATGTGATAAAATGATAACTTTCCAGAATCTGAAAATATTTGATCAGCCGTTCATAAAGCGGATGTGCTTCTTCTCCAAACCGTGCATCCACCTGTGCGGCAAGAGTGGTAATATCTGTCTTCCCGTCAATCAGGGGCCACACAAAGCTGCCCGTTTGGTCCAGGTGCACATAGGTCACCGGCGGCTTTTTCAACAGTTTTTGGGCAATTCGGTTAAATACGCCCTTGTTTTCGATTTCAAGGGTTACCAGCCCCTCGCCATCCGTAGTCCACGCAATCTTCTCATTGCGCACGGGGATTTTTGCAAGAAAATTCTGATTATTCATACATCAATCACGCTTTTTACCAAACGAGAATCTGAGCACCGTCAAGATAATAATGCCAAACAGCACCAGACCGCCCACATTGGAAACAATTGCAGGGATGCCAAATCTTGCCGAAAGGTCAAATGCCTTATCCAATCCGAATACTGCCAGAAGTGCGAGCAAAATACCCACCAGACCTTCGCCTGCAATCATACCCGAGCAAAACAGGATACCATTGCCCACAATCCGCTCTTTCTCTTCTTTGTCACGTTTGAGTTTGTCCAATGCAAGTCGCACCAGACCACCCACCATAATGCAGGCGTTGAGCTGTACCGGCAGATATACACCGATGGCAAACGGAAGTACGGGAATGCCAACCACCTCTACCACAACTGCGATAAATACGCCGATAAATACCAGTGTCCAAGGGAGATTGCCCTGCATTACACCTTCGATGATGAGCTTCATCAGGGTTGCCTGCGGTGCGCCCAATTGCTCCGAACCAAAGCCCCATGCACTATCCAGCAGATACAGTGTTCCACTGATAGCAAGTGCCGCAGAAACCACGCCAACCATCTCACCGATTTGTTGCTTTTTGGGGGTGGCACCCAACAGGTATCCGGTTTTCAAATCCTGCGAAGTATCGCCTGCGATTGCCGAAACAATGCAGATAATCGAGCCGATCGCAATGGCACTCGCCATACCCACAATGCCGGTCGTTCCCATTGCTTTTAGAATCAGGGTAGTTATCAAAAGAGTCGCAATTGCCATACCCGAAACCGGGTTGTTACTGCTGCCCACCAAACCTACCATACGGGACGAAACAGTTGCAAAGAAGAATCCAAATACCACCACAATCACCGCGCCGATAAAGGTCACGGGAATGGCAGGAATCAGCCATACCAGGATGGTCAGCGCCGCAATAGCAGCCAACACAAATTTGATGTTGAGGTCGCGTGCCGTGCGCTCGTTGGAATTTGCCTTGCTGCCTGCCATACTCTTCATAGCACCGCCAAATGTTTTCACAATCAACGGAAGCGATTTAATCAGGCTGATGATACCGCCTGCCGCCAAAGCACCTGCACCGATATAACGGATATAACTGCTCCAGATTGCACCTGCACCGCCCTGTGCAAACATCTCACCAACCGATGCAGTACCGGGATAAATCACAATGTTTTCGCCAAACAGTACAATCAGCGGAATGATAACCAACCAACTCAACACACCGCCAGCAAACATATACGAAGAAATTCTCGCACCGCAGATGTAACCCACACTCATCACCGCCGGATAAATCTGAGTACCGATCTGCCCTGCAAAACCTTTAACAGACAGGGAAATTTCCCCTGCAACCAGTTTCAAGCCGTCAATGATAAACTTAAACAGTGCTGCAAATCCCATACCGGCAAATACGGTAGAGGCATTTGCGCCGCCCTTTTCCCCTGCCAGAAGTACCTCGGCACACGCCGTTCCCTCCGGATAAGGGAGAATGCCATGTTCCTTTACAATCAAAGCATTGCGCAGAGGCACCATGAAAAATACGCCCAACAATCCGCCAAGCAACGCAATCAAGGTCATGGAAAGGATATCCGGCTTGTCCATCTTACCCTCTGCTGCCCACAGAAAAAGCGCAGGCAGGGTGAAAATCGCACCTGCCGCAAGGGATTCTCCGGCAGAGCCGATGGTCTGCACCAGATTGCTCTCCAAAATGGAATTTTTCCGCATGATAATACGAATCACACCCATGGAAATAACCGCCGCAGGAATGGATGCCGAAACGGTCATACCCACGCGCAGACCCAGGTATGCGTTTGCCGCACCAAACACAACTGCGAGAATAATGCCCATCACAATCGAAGTGATAGTAATCTCCGGCGTCACCTTGTCCGCAGGAATATACGGCTTAAATTCTTTCTGACTGTTCATATGTTCTCCTATCCGCCGCCTCAAGCGGCTTTGACAAATTTCCGCAATATTATACCATAGTACCCCCAAAAATGCAACCCCGAATTTGTCATTTTAATTCTTTCAACACACGCAGGATGATATCATAAATCGCCGCGGTTGACGATATACTCAACCGCTCCTTGGTGGTGTGAATGTCGTGCATTTCGGGTCCGATGGAGATGCAGTCAAATCCCGGAATCCTCGATGCAAACACACCGCACTCCAGCCCTGCATGAATTGCCTCTATGGCAGGCTTTCCACCAAATCTTTCTGCATATTTTTCTGCATAAAGTTCCTGTAATGTCGATCCCTCATTGTATTCCCACGGCGGATAATGCCCCCCTGTTTCCACGCTGCATTCCACCCATCCGGCAAAGCAATAAAGCTTCTCCTCCAAAAATGCAAGCGCGGATGTTTTGTTGCTCCGCAATGCAAATAGCAGGGTAATGTTGTCCGCCTCTGTTTTTAAAATACCCAGATTGAGCGAGGTTTCCACCAGATTTTCAATCTCTGCGCTCATCTCCACAACGCCGTTTGGCGCGCAAAGTAATAGGTGCACAAGTTTTCCGGTTTCAGGGCTTACGATCGCATCACATTCCCTTGCGCATTCCCGTTCGCACGCAAACTCAAATCCGCCTTCCCTCGCTGCAATCTCTTCTTTTATGATATCGGCGTAGTCACACAACGCCTTGGCAACTGCCGCTCCGTCCCCGGTCACAATTTTTGCACGGCAACTTACCGGAATGGCGTTACCCTTATCCCCGCCATCCACACTTATAACATGAAAATCAAACCGCCTTGCAATATGGTTAAGCATCCGCCCCATAAGCAGGTTGGCATTCACCCTGCCACTGTTGATTTCCACACCCGAATGGCCGCCCCGTAACCCCCTTATGGTCAGGGTAACACAATCACCGCAGATGGTTTCCCGTTTGAGCGGTACAGTCATTTTAAAATCACTACCGCCTGCGCAGGACACGGTTACCACACCGGGGTCCTCCGAATCAATGTTAATCATCCGTTTACCATTAAGGTTGTCCATGTCCATAGCGGTTGCACCAATCATCCCGACTTCCTCATCGGTGGTAAATACCGCCTCAATAGGTGGATGCGGGATTTCCTTGCTGTCCAAAATCGCCAGTATCATTGCCACTGCAATGCCGTTGTCTGCACCAAGGGTTGTTCCGTGTGCCTTGACGTAATCCCCATCCACATAGATGTCCAATCCGTCGCGTTCAAAATCAATCTCGTGCCCTTCGTCCTTCTGGCACACCATATCCAGATGCCCTTGCAAAATAATCGGTTCTGCCCCCTCATACCCTGCCGTACCACCTTTGAAGATAATCACATTGTTTGCCTCGTCCCGAATGGCGTCCAATCCATGCGCTTTGGCAAATTCCATGCAATAGTCGCTGATTGCCACCATATTGCCCGACCCACGGGGAATCAGGCTCAGCTGCTCAAAATATCCAAACACCTGTTCGGGTGCCGCTTTGATGATGTTTCCCATTCATTTCACTCCGCTTTCTTTGATTTGATCGCATGTAAAAGCCCTTCACAACCACACAACACATCCTGCCATGTCGCCTCAAAATCCCCCGTATACCAAGGGTCTGCCACATCACCGGGACGATTGGTGTAATCTAATAGCAGGGCAACTTTCCCATCTGCATCCTCCCCGACAAACCGAGCCATATTTCTAATATTATACCGATCCATCGCAATAATATAATCATAATGCGCATAATCTTCTCTTGTCATCTGACGGGCAGTTTTTCCCTCACACGAAATGCCGTGTTCGGCAAGCTTTTTCTTTGCCGGCGGATACACCGGATTTCCGATTTCCTCCCGGCTGGTGGCGCAGGATGCAATCTCAAATTCATGCGTCATTTCTGCCCGTTCCACCATATCTTTCATCACAAATTCCGCCATCGGACTCCTGCAGATATTCCCGTGGCACACAAAAAGTACTCTTGTCATTTCCTCGCCCCCTATTTCAAACATTTTCTCCTAAATCCCATTCTACCACATTTTCCCTTGCAAAGCAAGGCGCAAAAAAGCGTGTGCCCCATCGGAGTACACGCCCTTTTACGTTTATTCTACTTCCATAATCACTGGTAAAATCATGGGCTTGCGCTTGGTTTCCTGGAACAACCGCTCGGAAATCTTGGTTTTCAGCGCACCTTTGAGGGAAGTCCAGTCGCGCAGATGATTTTTCTGACACTGGTCCAATGCCTCCCGTGCCACCGTACGGATGTTTTCCATCAGATCCTCCGCCTCGCGCACATACACAAACCCGCGTGAAATGATGTCGGGGCCTGCAATCACCTGTCCGGTGGAAGACGAAATGGTCACAACCACCACAATCAACCCGTCCTCTGCCAGATGCTTACGGTCACGCAGAACGATATTTCCCACATCGCCCACGCCAAGTCCGTCGATGAGGGTCATGCCGGACGGCACCGTGCCGCTCATCCGGGCATCGTCTGCACCAATTTCAAGCACATTGCCGTTTTCCATAATAAAGATATCTTTCTTGTCCATCCCCAGCATTCTTGCAAGGTCAGCATGGGTTTTCAAAAAGCTATACTCGCCGTGCACCGGAATAAAATACCGCGGTTTTGCAATGGCAAGCATCATTTTCAGTTCTTCCTGGCAGGCATGCCCCGAAACGTGAATATCGTCGCGGATGATGTCTGCGCCCTTTTTCATCAGCTCATTTACCACCGTACCCACGTTTTTCTCGTTGCCCGGAATGGGATTTGCCGAAATAACCACCAGATCGCCCTTTACAATCTCCACCTTGCGATGGTCGGAAAATGCCATGCGGTAAAGTGCACTCATCGCCTCGCCCTGACTTCCGGTGGTAATGATGACAATCTGGTTGGGGCGATACTTTTTCACCATGTCAATGTCGATAAGCAACCCCTCCGGCACCTTCAGATGTCCCAGATTGATGGCTACCTCCATCACATTCAACATACTCCGTCCGGAAACTGCAACCTTGCGGTTAGTCTTGTGTGCCGCGTTGATAATCTGCTGTACTCTATGTACGTTAGATGCAAACGTGGCTACGATAATCCGTTGTTTTGCAGAACGAAATACATCGTCAAACTTGATACCTACCGTACGCTCTGAACGGGTAAATCCCGGACGCTCCGCGTTGGTAGAATCACTCATCAGTGCAAGGATTCCCTTTTTCCCCAGTTCGCCGATACGAGTTAAGTCAATCATCTCGCCCTCAATGGGGGTCGCGTCAATCTTAAAGTCACCCGTATGCACCACCACACCGAGCGGAGTGTGAATTGCCACTGCAACTGCATCTGCAATAGAATGGTTGGAACGGATATACTCAAAGGTAAATACACCCACCTTAAAACTGCCGCCGGGGTTCACCCGAATCAGCTTGGTGCTCGAGAGCAGATTGTGCTCTTTGAGCTTGTTTTGTACCAGCCCAAGGGTGAGATTGGTACCATACACCGGTACGTTAATCTCCTTGAGCAGGTAGGGAATTGCGCCGATGTGATCCTCGTGTCCGTGCGTAAGCACAATGGCACGCACCTTGTCCTTGTTTTTCACCAGATACGCAAAATCCGGGATAACCAGGTCAATTCCCAGCATTTCCTCATCGGGGAAAGCCATACCGCAATCCAGCAGAACGATGTCGTTTCCGTACTCAAAAACCGTCAGGTTCTTGCCGACCTCGCCCAAGCCGCCGAGAGGAATAATCTTCAATTTTGTTTTTTTGGCCACAATATACCTCCTGTTATTTTATTTTCATTGCAATATTTCTTATCCGCTCGTATATATAAAAAATATCGAATACCGTAATTAAAAAGCCATATATTACTATATTATAACAGACTTTTGCGAAAAAGAAAACAACTTTTTTCGTTTTTTTGAAATTTTTTCCGCGGACAGATACAGTATGGGCAAAAAAAGGAAATGTTATACCTGCATCAAAAAAGAGCCGCAGCGATTCCCCGCGACTCTTGTTCTCCCTCTTAAAGCATGGTAATTGCCTCATCGAGTGTATGCTGATAGATCTCCTCCACCATGGAAAAATCCATGTTCGGCACATAAAACCCTTCCAGCTCATCGTGTAGCTTTTTCGCCTGTGCAATCATGGCAATGGCACGGTCGGTCAGGCGCTCTGCCTCCTTCCGGTCAAATTCCAACGCCTCCTGATACCGTTCGGGCAAATATCCGTTTATATATTCGCGCAAATCCACCTGTTCTCCTCCTTGGTAACGATGGTACCGGTTCACCGTGGTAAATGCCAGATTGAGCTTTGGGATGAGCAGATGGTCACACTTTTCTCCCGGTGCAAACGGACAATCATAGCACTCTGCATCAAATCCGCGCCGCACCGCAATGTCTGCCACCTCATTGAGCAGGGTTCCGGTTTCCCCCTGAATGGAATATACCTTATACCCATCCAATATCGAATCCAGATAATGCACCACCCCCTGCGGCGTAATGGCACCTGCAAACATACGCCGTATTTTCCCCGGCACTTCCGATATGGGCAGCTCTGCAAATTCATGAAAGAGAATGCTCTCCAAAAAATTACTGTACACACTCTGATTTATGCAAGACGTTTGTATCACATCCACATCGTCAAGCAGTTTTTTCGCCGCCCCCAGATACACATATGCACGGGAAAACTGTTCGCTGATACTCTTGTTCAGACGGATGATGTCCTCCTTGTAAATACGGAGCGCGCTTTCATTCCAACACGCGCCCAGATTGATGATTTCATCCACCGCCCCCGGTGTTTTTGGGTCTACCACATGCGGCGCAGTGCCGTCCACAAATGCAATGTTGGCAGGTTTGATGAGGATGGCATCGAGCGAATTACAATCGGACGAGCAATGCATCATTTCCACATCATATCCGCGTTTGAGCATCTGTGCGGCAATCCGCTTCATCAAAGAGGATTTTCCCGTCCCCGGTCCTCCTTTGATGCAATAAATTTTACGCGCCGCCTCTTGCGATACCAGGTGGTCATAATAAGAAAAAAATCCTTTTGGCGTATTCCCACCCAGGAAAAAATGTTTTTCCTTACCCTTTGAAACCATAAAAACACCCCCGTCATATTTTCATGCAGTATCATGGTATGCACGAATATACCCGGGGGTGCGTGTTTCACATCAAAATTATTCCACTAAAAATTTGTCGGTAAAGCCCTTTGCCAACACCTCACGGGCATACTGCTTGGCAAGCTCCAGATCGTGCAGGCGATAATTTCCGCACTGGATGGGATTTTGCGCAGGGATTTCGGTAACCCCTGCCACCTTTTCCAACGCACGGGTCAGTGCAGCAATCACATCCCCCACCTCGGGTTCTCCCCACACGGTCATATAAAATCCCGTGCGGCATCCCATGGGCGACAAATCAATGATGCCCGGCAATTCATCCCGTAAATCTCCTGCCATCAGGTGCTCCAATGTATGAATCCCTGCGCTTTCCAGTTCCGCCTCATTCGGCTGGGTAAACCGCAAATCAAATTTGGTCACCTTATCTCCATGTTCTCCCGACTGCACACAGCATTTGCGCACAAACGGGGCACGCACCTTGGTGTGGTCGAGCGAAAAGCTCTCTACCTTCATTGTAAAACCGCTCCTTTTTCAATCAGATTATCTATATTATACGATATCTTTTCCAAAAAGAAAATATAAAAAATGAATTTTTTTTAAAATACTCCCTGCATTTTAACAAAAAATATGGTATACTGGTGGTAATGAACCATCTCACCCATCCCGACACATCATCCAAAACGGAGGTTTCCATGACTGATTTTATCCTTTGGGTGCAAAGCGCATCCAACCAATTTCTTGACACTCTTTTTTTCACCATTACCAACCTGGGTAGTCCCCTTGTACTGGCACTTTATGTCATGGTTGTGTACTGGTGCTTTGATAAGTACCGTGGTCTTAATCTGGCGTTTATCCTGTCCACCTCGGTGGTGCTCAACACCGGTCTTAAAGAGTTGTTTCGCATTCCGCGTCCCTACACCTACCACGCCGGCATCAATCATCTTGACCGGATCACCGGTGTGGGATGGTCCTTTCCCAGCGGTCATGCCCAACTCACAGCAAGTGCCATGGTCGGTCTGTATCTGAATTTTAAGAACCGCATTTTTGCGGCACTCGCACTTGTCGTGCCGATATTGGTTTCCTTTTCCCGCATTTATCTTGGCGTACATACCCCCGTGGATGTATTGTGCGGTATGGCAATCGGTGCAGTATGGGCATGGGTGGTATTTACGTTGGTGAGAAGGATTACCACCTCCGGCAAAACCATTACACTTTTACTCTTTTGCGCGGTACAGCTCCTTTTCTCCATTCTCTTTCCCCATCATGATTTCATTCGCATTGCAGGATTATGCATGGGCTTTGTGGTCGGATTTTTGTTGGACGAAACATACTTACATTTCTCACCGGTAACCCACCCCGGGCTAAAAATTTTAAATGCACTGCTTGGTTGTGTCATCGCCGGCTCCGTTAAAGTGGCTCTTTCCATGGTTTTGCCCGACACCGCACTGGCTACCTCCGCCGAATATTGCCTTGTCGGAATCACCATCACCTTCCTGTGCCCATGGATATTTAGTAAACTCAATGCCGTTATACTTAAAAAATAAGCATCACATATTCCATACAATAAATATCCCATTTCACCACATCTTTCCCTCAAAAAATAGCAATCGAAAAGGCAGAAACGATTGATTTCGCTTCTGCCTTTTATTGTACCCGCTTTCATCGCAAAGACTTGCCGCACAAGTCTTGTTGCTATATTATGATATATGTATGTTTATCTATTTTTACTCCCCGTGCAAATCAATCGAAACACCTGACATGCGGTATCTTTTAAATTCTTATAAGCGATATCAACATTCATTGCTTCTTCCAATGTACAAGGCTTTCTTAGAATTGGGAAGAAGGCGTCAATTCCGTGTTCGTTACAAGTAACGGCATCATCTGTCACACATCCTGAAAAAGCAATTACCTGTTTATTATATTTTTTGGCAAGCTTAGCTACCCCTACAGGAGCTTTCCCCATGTATGATTGACCATCAAGTCTGCCCTCGCCTGTTATAACTATATCAGCGTCTTTAATGTGTTTTTCCAGTTCTGTTTCTTTCATCACAAGTTCAACACCAGACATAAGTGTTGCATTAAGGTATGATAAAAACGCAAAGCCCATTCCGCCTGCAGCACCTGTCCCCGGAATGTTTTTATCAGAATCAGGAATAACCTGCTTTGTTATATGTGCATAATTTTCAAGCCACAAGTCCATATCTTTTATCATTTCGGGCGTTGCACCTTTTTGCGGGCCATAAATTGCACTGCAGCCATTATCTCCGCACAAAACATTTTTTACATCACAAGCAACACAAAATGAACACTCTTTCAATTCCTTAACTGCATTATCTATCCTGATGGTAACAATATCCTTAAGCCCTTTCGCTCCAGGCAGAACTTGTGTTCCTTTTTCATCCAGAAACTCAAAACCGAGTGCCTGAAGCATTCCGACACCGCCATCATTGGTGGCGCTTCCACCTATTCCTATAACAAATTTTCTACATCCCTTTGATATCGCATCCAAAATCATTTCACCAACACCAAAGGTCGTTGTGTTCATTGGATTTCGTTCACTATCTTTTATCAATGTAATACCCGCTGCCGCAGACATTTCGATAATCGCAGTTTTTGTATCTGGTATAAGACCATATGTAGCCTCAATCTTCTTCCCCAGGGGATTATTAACAACCATTCTTATAAACTTTCCGTTAACAGCAGATATAATGGCTTCAACCGTGCCTTCCCCACCATCGGCAATTGGGGATATAACAACATCTACATCTTTGTATAATTCAATGGCAGCTTCCTTTACTGCATTTCCAGCCTCGAATGTAGAAAGACTTCCTTTAAACGAATCTATAGCAACTACTATTTTCTTCATTTCTGTTTCTCCTTTTCAACAATATTATTTACACTCCTGAGTTCGTGTCAAGTCAGGAGTGTAAATAATAGGAACTACTATTTTCAGCCTGTTTTTCACCTGTTTTTCCTTTAACACTTTTCCTTAGAACCCGCGAGAATACTGGATTTTCTCGCTCCCGATAGTATATGATAAATATCAAAATCGGCAAACTAATCTTTTAAATTGTATGGACTTGACACAAGTAAAACGCAAATGAAGTGGGTCTGTGTTTTAATTATCCAAACATCCATTCCAGCACATACCGTATGTATTCATCCCAAAATTCCCAACTATGTACGCCAGCTGATTCACGATATGTAAAGTCATAATCAAGCTTTTCAAAATGCTCTTTTAGTCTGGTATTTGAATCATATAAAAAATCTTCCGTTCCTACACCCATAAAAATTCTGGGCTTAAGTGGATTTAAGTTGGTTTTTTCAGCAAGGAAAAACAAATCCTCTTCATCAGGAATATTCAAATCTTCCCCAAACACAGGCACAAGAGTATCATTAAACATACCATTCTTAATATCTGCAACCGACGATAGCCCCGCAGCTGCACAAAACACTTCTGGTTTTTTCAATGCTGCCTTAAGTGCTCCATAACCGCCCATAGAAAGACCTGCTATATAAGTGTCCTCTCTTTTGTTTGAAACTTTAAGAAATTCACTTACAATACTCGGAAGTTCCTCGGTTATATAAGAAAAATATTTCATGCCATACTTCATATCCGTATAAAAACTTCTTGCTCCACACGGCATAACTATACAAGCACCATAATCAGCAGCGTATCGTTCAATAGATGTTCTGCGAAGCCATATGCTGTGATCATCACTTAAACCGTGCAACAAATACACGCATTTATACTCTTTATCTTTGCTTTTTCCTTTAATTCCGATTTCACCTTTCGTGGATTTTTGAGGAATAACGACATATGCTTCTGTCTGCATTCCTAATGTCTGACTAAAAAACTTTAATTCTATAAGTGCCATAATATTTATCTCCTTATAATTTGTATCAATTTAAACGCATTATTTCCAACTATTGTTACTCGTGTCAA
>SVJZ01000005.1 GCA_015068705.1 Oscillospiraceae bacterium | reverse complement strand
GACCGGCATGTTACCATTACATCATACCCCTAAAGAGCGCCATATTAAGTTTTTATTATGCAGTATTTGCAACATAGGAACACGGCTTTGGAGACCACTGCTCTACCAACTGAGCTATACCCCTATGCACAACGATTATTATAACTGATTTTTAACAGAATGTCAAGAGAATTTATGCGTAAAATGTTATTTTTTTACCGAAAACAGAAAGAATGAAACAAAATCATGCGTGTGGCGTTGACATTACACTGATTTTGAGATATAATTATTCATATAAACTGAATGAAAAGTTTTTAAGGAGGAAGTTTCATGCTGGTATCGGTAAAAGAAATGATGCAAAAAGCCAAGGCAGGAAAGTATGCTGTTGGTCAGTTCAACATCAACAATCTTGAATGGACAAAGGCGGTGCTTACCACTGCACAGGAGAATAATTCCCCTGTTATCCTGGGTGTTTCAGAAGGCGCCGGTAAGTATATGGGCGGTTATAAAACCGTTGTGGGCATGGTAAACGGCATGATTGAGGAGCTGGGCATTACCGTTCCGGTTGCGTTGCATCTGGATCATGGCAGCTACGAACATGCAATCAAATGCATCGAGGCAGGTTTCTCCTCGGTTATGTTTGATGGCTCGCACTATGGCATTGACGAAAATATCGAAAAAACCAAAGAAATTATTGCATTGGCAAATTCCAAAGGTATCTCGGTGGAGGCAGAGGTTGGTTCCATCGGCGGTGAAGAGGATGGCGTGGTAGGTGCAGG
The DNA here is from genome assembly GCA_015068705.1 of Oscillospiraceae bacterium. Lineage (GTDB taxonomy): Bacteria > Bacillota > Clostridia > UMGS1810 > UMGS1810 > SIG448. Next base: position 93,880 of record SVJZ01000005.1, on the reverse strand, counting down.
CGAGGTTGCAGACCCTGCTGAGTGCAAACGTATCGCAGACCTGGGTGTGGATATTCTGGCAGCAGGTATCGGCAACATTCATGGTAAATATCCCGAAAATTGGGCCGGCTTGAATTTTGACGTGTTGGCAGAGATTCAGGAAACCACTTCTCCCATGCCGTTGGTACTCCATGGTGGAACCGGTATTCCCGAGGATATGATTCGCAAGGCAATTTCTTTGGGTGTGTGCAAAATCAATGTGAATACCGAATGCCAGCTGTCCTTCAGTGCTGCTACCCGTAAGTATTTTGAAGAGGGCAAGGATCTGGTGGGTAAGGGCTTTGACCCCCGCAAGGTGCTCGCTCCCGGCTTTGAGGCAATCAAGGCAACTGTGAAAGAAAAGATGGAACTGTTTGGCTCGGTCAACAAGGCATAAAAAAAACAAGCGCCCCGGTTTTCGGGGCGTTTTTTCACAAGATTTTGCAAGATATTTCGATTTTTTCTTCAAAATCCGGTTGTAATACGCCGAAAAAAGTAGTATAATTATAAGATAAGTAAAAAAGAAAGAGCAAGGAGGAGTACCATGAATCGCGAAATCAGTGAAATTTCCCTGCGCATCCGCGAACTGCGCGAGGTCTGCGGCTACACCGTCGAGGAGCTTGCGGCAGAGCTCAAGCTTGCGCCGGAGGTATACAGAGAATATGAGGAGAATGGCGAAAATATTCCCATCAGCGTCATTTATGAGATTGCAAATAAATTTAATGTAGATTTTGCCGAAATTGTCACCGGCGTGGATGCAAAGCTCAATACCTTCCACATTGTCCGCCGCGGCGGCGGCAGATGCGTGGATCGCTATCCCGGCTATCAGTATGAGGATCTGGCATTCCGTTATAATCGCAAAATCATGCAGCCTCTTCTGGTAACCCTCGAGCCATCCGACGATTCGCACGCACCGGTGAGCCATTCTGGTCAGGAGTTTAATCTGGTGCTGGAGGGCACCATTGCATTGACGTTTGACGATCAGGAGCTTATTTTGAACGAGGGCGATTCGATTTATTTCAATCCCACCCATCCCCATGCACAACGTTGTGTTGGCGATAAAAAGGCACGCTTTTTGACCATGATTGCTGAATAAAATACAGAGAGGAAATACGAGGATATGTTGCTTGAACGCTTTTTGCCCCGTATCGAGTTTGACTCGTACGAGGATTTTAAGAAAAATTATACGGTAAATGTACCGGAGGATTTCAACTTCGGGTACGATATCGTGGATGCATGGGCGCAGCAGGATAAAAACAAACGCGCATTGGTGTGGTGTGATGATCACGACCATGAGCGTGTTCTCACTTTTGATGAGGTAAGCCGTTTGTCAAATCGTGCGGCAAACTTTTTCCGTTCCATCGGTGTGGAGAAAGGCTCGGTGGTAATGCTCATTCTGCGCCGTCGCTGGGAATACTGGGTTTGTGCCACTGCATTACATAAAATCGGTGCAATTTTAATTCCGGGCACATTGCAGCTTACCAAAAAGGATATTGTATATCGTGCCGAGTCAGCAAAAATCTGTACCTTGGTTTGTCTGGCGGACGATTTTGTGGTTGCGCAGGCAGAGCAGGCGCAGGCGGCAACCGATACCATCCGCAATCTGGTGCTCGTTCCCAATGGCAGGGATGAATTTGTTCCGCGTGAGGGTTGGATTTCCTTCCATGATGCACTGGAGAATTTTTCAGAGGAGTTCCCTCGCCCGACAGGGGAGGAGGCAACCAATTGCAATGATACCATGCTGGTTTATTTCACCTCGGGTACCACAGGTATGCCCAAGATGATACAACATAATTTTTCCTATCCGCTCGGACATATCGTAACTGCGAAATACTGGCAGCAGGTGCAGGAAAACAAATTGCACATGAGTGTGTCCGATTCGGGCTGGGCAAAATTTGGTTGGGGCAAGATTTATGGTCAGTGGATTTGCGGTGCGACCATTTTTGCATACGATATGGATAAATTCGTTCCGCTTCATTTGTTGGAAAAGATTACTCAGTATCAGGTGACCACCTTCTGTGCACCGCCTACCATGTTCCGCTTTATGTTGCAGGAGGATTTGTCAAAATTTGATCTGTCTTGCATCAAGCATTGTTGTATCGCAGGTGAGCCGCTCAATCCCGAGGTGTTCAACAAATGGTATGAACTTACCGGGTTAAAACTCCATGAGGGGTTTGGTCAGAGTGAGTCCTCGGTTATGCTGGCGAATTTCCAGTGGTTTGACCCCATTCCCGGTTCGATGGGTAAGCCGTCACCGCTTTATAATATTGCACTGGTTGATTCGGACGGAACTATCTGTGAAGACGGCGACGAGGGTAAAATCGTGGTGCAAGGCATTGACAAGGGATTGCCGGTTGGTTTGTTCAATGGCTACTATCTGGATGAGGAAATGACCCGTGAAAACCTTGGTGGCACCGAATATAACACCGGTGATGTGGCATGGCGTGATTCGTCCGGTTACTATTGGTTTGTGGGACGCAGTGATGACGTTATCAAGTGCTCGGGCTATCGTATCGGTCCCTTTGAGGTTGAAAGCGTGCTCATCGAGCATCCTGCCGTGGTGGAATGTGCCGTTACCGCTGCTCCCGACCCGGTACGTGGTCAGGTGGTAAAAGCAACCATTGTACTGGCAAACGGCTATACGCCGAGTGATGCTCTGGTCAAGGAATTGCAGGATCATGTAAAGAAAGGAACCGCACCGTATAAATACCCCAGAATTGTGGAGTTTGTAGAAGAACTTCCCAAAACGTTGGGCGGAAAAATCAAGCGGGCTCAAATCCGCAAGGAAGATTCGGATAAATAAAAAACAAAGCCGCAGGCAATTGCCTGCGGCCTTTTAATTTGTGCTATCTTATTCTACCCGTGCTTTCCAACTTTCCAGATTTTTCTTGATAAAGGCATCATCATTTAAGTGCGGATATGCCTTCTGGATGCGGTCAATCTCTTCGCTCTGACCGGGAGAGAGGGTTTCGTTGGGGTTTAAGCACAGGATGTTTCCCATCAGTCCCTGTCGGCGCAACACTTCGTGAACGCCGGGGATACAACCTGCAAAACCATTTGCAGCATCAAAGAATACACCATTTGCATCGGTAACCTGTGCGGCAAGGGTAAGGAATTTTGCCGAAATGGCATCCTTTTCGCGCTCTGCCTTGATGTCGGCAAGCATTTGCACCACGTTGTTTGTCCACATGGTCCAGTGCCCCAGCAGACCGCCCTCAAAGCATTTGGTCACCTTCTCGCCGTTCTTGTCAAACTCAAATTTGGTGAGCAGGTCAATCACAATGCTGTCGTCATTGCCGGTGTAGAGGGTAATATCGTCCTTTCTGGGGGACATTGCCGCTGCCCGGACAACATCGAGGGTCTGGTAACGATTAAAGGAGGCACACTTGATTGCGACCACATTGTCAATGGCGCACAGACGCTCCCAGTAATTGTAGGTGAATACCCGACCACCCACGGCAGTCTGCAGGTAAAATCCGATTACCGGCATTACCTCGGCAACTGCTTTGGTACGTGCAATCATCTCATCCTCGCTCAGATGATTCAATCCGCCCGGGCTGAGCAACACCGCATCATAGCCATATTTTTTGGCGAGTTTTGCCTCGGCAACCGCCTGCTCAACAGGTCCGCAAGCACCTGCAACCTTGATGATAACTGTATCATTTTCCTTCTCGTAACGGTCAATTTCCTCGGATACAATACGGATTACCGGTTCAAACAAGCCAATCTCGGGGTCGCGGATTTCAAACTGGGTGGTGTGCACTGCGGTTGCGATACCGCCTGCACCACTTGCCAGATAGTAGTTCATCAAAAGACGCAGCCCTTTTTCGTTGATGGTGCGGTCTTCATTAAGAGCCAGAGGAGTTGCAGGGATTACAGTACCCTCTGCCAGCTTTTTCAGTGCAATTTCATGTCTGTTCATGGTATATCCCTCCGTTTTTTAATAGCTGCCCTTGCGTTCTTCGAAATGGGTGGGTTTGCCCAATGTTCTTCCGCCATCCAGCAACCATTCAGCCTGCCAGCGGATGAGTGTTTTTGCGCTCACCTGCGGATATCCAAAAGTTTCCATGGCAAGAGCGGCGTTGTTTAGGTAGGCATCGGTGCCGCACTCATTTTCAAAAATAGGCTCTTTGCCCAGGTATTTGCCAAGCTCGATTGCCGCCTGCTTGATGGAAACGGTTTCGGGGCCGGTAACATTCATGATGCAAGCAGGGGAAGATGCGTGTAGCAGACCACGGATGGCAATTTCATTTGCACTGCCCTGCCAGATAAAGTTAAAGCAGGGGGTGGACAGGCTGATTGGCTCACCCTTCATAATTTTGTCTGCCACGTCAAACAACACGCCATAGCGCAGGTCAACTGCAAAGTTTAAGCGATACATAAATACTTTGGTGCCAAAGGTATTTGCCGCATATTCAAATGCGCGCTCTCTTGCAAGACAACTCATGGCATATTCGCCGGTAGGTACGGGGCGGTCATTTTCGGTGCAACCACCAGAGGAAACCGGAACGATGGGGTAGATATTACCCGAGGAGAATACCACGATGTTGGAATTTTTGAATTTATCCGCCACAAATGCAGGCAGGGTGGAGTTCATAGCCCAGGTTTGCCACTCGTTTCCGTCGGTGCCGAATTTTCTGCCTGCCATGTAGATGACATTTTCCACATCGGGCAGGGCATAGAGCTTTTCCTTGTCCAGAAGGTCTGCGGCGATTACCTCAATGCCGTTTTCCTTCATCAGCTCAGTGGCGATGGGGTCACTGCCACGGGAAACTGCATAGATTTTCTGATTTGTTCCTGCTGCTTTTGCGGCATTTTTTGCCAGTACACAGAGGGTGGGGCCCATTTTTCCGCCTGCACCCAATACCATGATATCGCCTTTGATTTTTTTCATGTCATCAATCAAAGCCTGGCTCGGCTCGGTGAGCATTTGGTTGAGTTTTTCTTCAGTCCACATAATTTTATTCTCCTTTTAAATAATTCATATATTCTTCTTTGGTCATATCGGGAGTAAACCCGTTTAATACATTTTTTGCAAGCATCGCATCATTTTCCAGCAACGCTATGGCGGTCAGTGCCATCAGCTTTGCAGGGAGAAGATATGCCTTCTCCGGATCAGCAACGGTAAATTCGCTTGCGTGCAGATTTCCGTCAAAACCACCGATAGAAGGTTGTATGGTAGGCATAATCATGCTCAGGTCACCAATGTCACTTGACCCGGTAAGGGGCGCACCGTATATGATGTTGTCCTTGCCGATTACCTCACCGGTACAATCGGTAAATACTTTTAAAAGTCCTTCGCTTTCATGCAGGGGAAGGTAGCCTGGAATATCGTCTATTTCCACCTTTGCGCCAATCATATCTGCTGCGCCGTGTACCGCACGCTCCACTGCAGCATTTCCCTTTTGGATTGCCGCAAATGTCGCACCGCGCACATAGGTTTCGATGCACACCTCATCCGGTACCGAGTTTACCACATCGCCGCCTTTGGTAATGATGGGATGGATACGGATTTTGTCCTCATCCAGAAAGGTTTCGCGGTTGGCGTGAATGCCAAGGATGGCAAGTGCCGCGGCATTGAGTGCATTGGTGCCTTCATACGGCGTACTGCCATGTGCGGCTTTTCCACGAAGGGTAATGTTTTTTGCCAGAAATCCTAAATTAGTGCCCGCCGCATACACCTTGCCCTCGGGGGCGTTGGGTTGTGCATGGAGCATCATTGCCATGTCAATATCGTCAAACGCACCTTCGGCAATGAGCTGTTGCTTTCCGCCGAAGTAGCTGATTTTTCCCATCTCGCGCAGTTTGGTACGATATTCCAGCTCGATAAATTCCTCTGCAGGAACGGCGAAAAAGGTAATGTTTCCACCCAACTGTTCCATCACACCGCTCTTGGTGAGCGCAATCGCCGCGCCCAGCATGGCAGCAATCTGTGCGTGATGCCCACAGGCGTGGGCAGAGCCGTCTGTTGCGGCATGAGGATGGGCGGCGCATTTTACTGCATCCAACTCGCCGATAATGCACACATTCGGCGCATTCGCCTTATTGCCCAGGGTAGCCTTTACACCGGTAACGGCGTGCGGATAGGAGTAGGAAAGCCCCAGCGCCTCAAAGGTTTCGCGCACCAAGAGAGAGGTTTTTTCCTCCCGGTAGCCCGTTTCAGGGTGACGCAAAATCTGTTCGCCGATGCGGATGATTTCATCTTTGTTTTCCTCGATTGCCTGTGCAATCGCCTGTTTGATTTGTTCGGATGACATATTGCCCTCCTTTTAGACAAAAAACTCACTATTTAGTTATTTTTCAGTATAACAGATTGTTATGAAAATGTCAATTGTGATTTTCCAATAAAAACCTATACAAAGTGCAAAAACAGTGTTATAATATCATCAAGAAGGGAAGGTGATAAGAATGAGAAATTACGAGGAAGAAACCCAAAAGCGTGTTGCGTTTATTCGTCGGATACTGGATGAGTCGGGCGCAGAGGGGATTGTATACGGAAATAGTGGCGGAAAGGATTGCACACTGGTCAGCATTTTGTGCAAAATGGCATGCGACCGTGTGACGGGAGTGATTATGCCGTGTCAGTCGGGTGTTAACTATGGGCAGGATACCGAGGATGCACTGAAAGTGGCAAAGCAGTATGATATTGAAACGGTTACGGTGGATTTGTCGGAGGTCAAAAAAACCATGACAGAGGAAATTTCCAAGGTGTGCCAGATTTCCCATGCGGCAAGTGCCAATATCGCTCCGCGCCTTCGTATGAGCACACTGTATACCATTGCTCAGAGCAAAAATGCACTGGTGGCAGGTACCGGAAACCGTAGCGAACGGTATATGGGCTATTTTACCAAGTGGGGAGATGGCGCATTCGATTTTAATCCCATCGCAGACCTCACGGTAACCGAGGTGTATGAATTTTTGCGTTACCTAAACGCACCTGCTTCCATTATTGAAAAAGCCCCCTCGGCAGGATTGTTTGAAGGACAAACCGACGAGAAGGAGATGGGTGTAACCTATGCGCAGATTGATGCGCATTTAAATGGGGAAGAGATAGATGCCGCAGCAGAGGAACGGATTAACCGATATCACCGGCGCAGTGCACATAAGTTGGCACTTCCGCCAATATATGAGGGATAAATAAAAAACCGGATTTTCTCGTAATGAGGAAATCCGGTTTTGGTATCTAGAAAGAATTAGTTTCCAAGCCAACGGGTAAAGAATTTGCAAAGCGATTGCCAGAAGGTAAGGCGAGCAACATCTTCTGCAAAGAGCAAATTTCCCTCGCCGATTTTTTCGCCGTTTACATAGTATTCAGCCCTTCCTGCCACCGAGCCGGCAAGGATGGGCGCTTTTACCTTGTCGTCCATCACCAGACGACGTTCCACTTCAGTTTTGTCATTTTTGCCCGTCAGGTAGTCAAACGGCTGCTCAGCAATAATTGCAACAGACGGCTTTGTGCCTTTGGATACCAAAACCTCTCCCACGTTTTCGCCGGGGGCGGTAATGGATTTTAATGCGTAGTTGGCAAAGCCGTGGTTAAGCAGGGTACTTGCATCCGAAACCCGCGCCTCGCCACTGGGGGATGCCATGGTCACCGAAATCAGGTGCATATTATCCCGCTTTGCAGTGGCACTGATGCAAAATTTTGCCTTGGTGGTGGAGCCGGTTTTCAACCCGGTTGCGCCCTGGTAAAAACGGATGAGTTTGTTGGTGTTGGAGAGGGTAAACTGCCCGTTGCGTAAGGTATCCATCCAGATGGTGGTAAAGTTGTGAATGTCGGGGTGATTAAGAAGTTCCCGGCTCATCAGCGCAATATCATATGCGGTAGAGTAGTGATTGTCTGTATCCAACCCATGGCAGTTCATAAAATGGGTATCCACCATACCCAGTTGTGCGGCACGCTCGTTCATCCGTGCCACAAATCCCTCTTCGCTGCCTGCAATATGTTCACCCAGTGCAACGGCGGCATCATTTCCCGAGTTAACGGCTACACCCTTGAGCAGGTCATGTACCGAAAGTTGTTCTCCCTCGTCCAGAAAGATGGTAGAACCACCAAGGCTCTTGGCATGCGCACTTCCGGTCACAATAGTATCGTATGTAAGATTGCCCGCGTCGATTTCCTCCATGGTGAGAAGCATGGTCATCACCTTGGTAATGCTTGCGAGTGGCAATCGTTCATGGCTGTTTTTCTCATAAAGAATTTTCCCGGTGGAATGCTCCATTAAAATTGCAGATGGACATTGCAATTCGGGTCCTGCAATATCATTTGCCGATACCTGCCCGGCAAACAGGGTAAAACAAAACAGACACAAAAGAATACGAGCACGGAATAACATAACAAATCCCCCTATTTTGTGTTAATAATAAGTTATGCGGACATAAAACGGGATATGCGCTATTTTTCTCTGATTTTTTCAAAGAACTCCTGCAGTAGTCGGGTGCAGGCATCTTCACGGATTCCATAGTAGATGTCCAGCTTATGATTGCAAAGCGGTTTACTTACCAAATCCTCTCTGCCGCCGCAACAACCCGATTGCGGGTCGGTTGCACCCAGATAAAGGGTGCGGATGCGAGAGAGCAATATGGCACCCGTACACATGGGACAAGGCTCAAGGGTAACATATAAGTCGCAATCATTTAAAAATTTTCCGTTTTGTTTTTTTTCAATCGCCTGCCGGATGGCAAGCAATTCGGCGTGTGCGGTAGGGTCGCCCAGTGTTTCCACCAGATTGTGTGCACGGGCAATGATTTCCTTGCCCCGTACAATCACCGCACCAACCGGGACTTCCCCCTTGTCCCGTGCTTTGTATGCCTCTTCCAGGGCAATATCCATGTAATTCATATTACTTTACAATGGTACGCAGATACTGCATGAATTCATCCCGCAAATCGTTCCGCTTGAGGGCAAATTCAACAGTTGCCTCCAAAAAGCCCTGTTTGTTGCCCACGTCATACCGTCTGCCGATAAAATCATAGGCATACATATCCTGCTCTGCGGCAAGCATCTTTAATGCGTCGGTCAGTTGGATTTCTCCGCCGGCGCCGGGTTTTGTGCGGTCAAGGCAATCAAAAATTTCGGGGGTGATGATGTAACGCCCCAGAATCGCCACGTTGGAAGGTGCTTCCTCTTTCTTGGGTTTTTCCACCATGGTTTCCACCTTGTAAATGCGGTCATCCAGTTTAGCTCCGCCCACTGCACCGTATTTGGAAATATCATCCTCGGGAACCGTCTGCACACCCAACACGGTGGTTTGATAGCGGTCGTAGATTTCCATCATTTGCTTTAAGCAGGGGGTGGGCGCATCCACCACATCATCGCCAAGCAATACGGCAAACGGCTCATTCCCGATAAAGGAACGTGCACAACTGATGGCGTGCCCCAAACCACGCGCCTCTTTCTGGCGCACATAGTAAAGGTTTACCATATTGGAAATGCTCTGGGACAATTCCAGTAAATCGGTTTTTCCACCACGTTCTAGTTCTGCTTCCAGCTCATAGGCTTTGTCAAAATGATCCTCAATGGCACGCTTGGTACGACCGGTGATGATGATAATATCCTCAATGCCGGAGTTGACTGCTTCCTCCACGATGTACTGAATGGTAGGCTTGTCTACAATAGGTAGCATTTCCTTGGGTTGTGCCTTGGTTGCAGGCAAAAAACGGGTGCCCAGACCTGCTGCGGGGATAACGGCTTTTCTTACTTTCATGTCATTTCTCTCCTTTGGTTTTCGTCCATCCGTCCATACCGGAGCGTTGGATGGCGGTAAAAATACGTTCTTTAAAGCCCCGGTCTTTGTGTTCCCATTCATTTACCATTTCCTTGGCTTCCTGCCGCTTGGTATTGCCGTCGGCAGGGCAGGGATTTTTTTGTATGGGTAATTCCAGCCGCTTTACGGTGGAACGCACCAGTGATTCGGGGGCATATATCAGTGGACGGATGAGGGTAACTCCTGTGCGGTCCAGATAGGTAACCGGCGAAAAACAATGCATCCGTCCTTCATAAAATAGGCTCAGGAAAAAGGTTTCGATTACATCTTCGTTGTGGTGACCGAGCGCCACCTTTTTGCAGCCGAGCGAGAGCGCCGCCTCATTGAGTGCTCCTTTTCGCATTTTGGCACACAGGGCGCAGGGGTTGGTTTCCTTTCGGATATCAAAGATGATGGGGGCGATGTCGGTTTTCACCACCGTGTGGGGAACCTCAATTGACTCGCAAAACGCCGTTATGGCAGAAAAGTCAGCGTTTTCAAACCCCATGTCAATGGTGATGGCTTGCAGGGTGAATGGGTTGGGGTAAAAACGAGCCAATGCTTTGAGGGCGGCGAGCAGCATAATGGAATCCTTGCCACCCGATACACCAACGGCGATTTTGTCACCGGGGGCAATCATCTGATAATCGTCCACTGCACGGCGCAGATAGCTTAACATGTGTTGCATAATAACCGATATACCTTTGCAATGTCCCCGTAAGGATGCAAGGCACTCCTTTCCCCAAAAATCAAACACTTTTTTTAGTAAATAAACAAAAGAAAAGCTCCTCTCAAATGAGAGGAGCTTTTTGGAGCGGAAGACGAGATTCGAACTCGCGACGTTCACCTTGGCAAGGTGACGCTCTACCACTGAGCCACTCCCGCATATCAATTTCAACTGTGATAATATTATATCAGCATTTCGCCATGTTGTCAATAGTATTTTTTTCATTTTTTTAAAAAATATTATGATTTTGTTGACAAAAACATTGGTATATATGATATAATAAGTACATAAAAATGTTAACCGGTGTTTGAAAACACGTTTTGCAACCGGTATCATGGTTAGAAAGGAGCAAAAAATGAGAATTTGTGTTTACGGAGCGGCGTCCCCTACCATTGAAAAAGAATATATAGAAACCGTAGAAAAAATGGGGCTTGTCATGGCGCAACGAGGGCATAGCCTGGTGTTTGGTGGCGGTGCAAACGGACTAATGGGTGCGGCGGCACGCGGTGTGCGCGATGGCGGTGGCAAAATTTTAGGGGTAATCCCGAAATTTTTCCGGCAGGAAACGGTTGAGGCACTTTGCGATTTCTGTGATGAACTCATTGAACCCGACACCATGCGTGAACGCAAACAGATTATGGAAGATAATGCAGATGCGTTTATCGTTACTCCCGGCGGCATCGGAACCTTTGAGGAGTTTTTTGAAATTCTTACCTCCAAGCAGCTCTGCCGACATAATAAACCCATTGCCATTTATAATATAAAAGGATACTATAATGAGATCGAATGTGTACTCAAAAGTGCTATCCAAAAGAATTTTATCAAGGAAAATTGTCTGGAACTTTATAAAATCACCAATGATTTGGATGAGATGTTTGCATATCTGGAAAAACCGGTTGAGGGCAAACGGATGATCAAAGAGCTCAAGGACGGCTGATGATTGTGGGAAAATCCATCCCGTTACATAACAAGTCAAGTCCATACCAAATGAAAAAGGGGCAGAAAATATGTTTCGCTATATCACCGGCAATCTTGCCGAAAAAGGGCTTAATCACGCAGTGGTGGATGTCAATGGCGTGGGATTTAAAATCTACACCTCGCTCAATTCCCTCTCTGCCATACAACCCGATAGCAGAGTAACCTTTTATACCTATTTATATCTGAAAGAAGGCATCATGGATTTATACGGCTTTGTTACCGACGAAGAGCTTACCATGTTTGAATTGCTCCTCACTGTATCAGGCGTGGGAGCAAAGGGCGCGCTTTCCATCCTGTCGGTTGCACCGGTGCAGAAAATTGCTCTTGCCATTGCGACAGGGGATGTGGCAACCATCAAACAGGCATCTGGAATCGGACCAAAAATTGCCCAACGCGTGGTGCTGGAGCTTAAAGATAAGGTAAACCGCGACCAGATGTCGGGCGGTGGGGTAGAACTGCCGTCTGCCCAGGTTATGACAAGTAATGGCGATTCCCGTGCTGAGGCGGTCAGTGCACTGATGGTACTGGGCTATTCCAACGGTGAGGCAATCAAGGCAGTTTCCCGTGTGGATGATAGCGTGTCGGATGTAGAGGAAATTGTCAAGCAGGCACTGAAAAAATTACTCTGATAAAACCTACCGTAAGGGGATGAGATACCATGGATTTTGAAGAACGCATTGTCAGTGGGGATATGCGTGTGGAGGATTTGTCCATAGAAACAGGGCTTCGCCCTCGTTTTTTAAATGAATATGTGGGGCAGGATACCGTCAAAGAAAACCTGACGGTGTATATTGAGGCAGCAAAAAAGCGTCACGAGGCACTCGACCATGTGTTGCTCTATGGACCGCCCGGTCTTGGCAAAACCACCCTTGCCAATATCATTGCAAATGAACTTGGGGTAAATGTACGCATCACCTCCGGTCCTGCCATTGAAAAACCGGGTGATCTGGCGGCAATTCTTACCAATCTGTCCGAGCACGATGTGCTTTTTATCGATGAAATTCATCGGCTCAGCCATAGCGTGGAAGAGGTGCTTTATCCGGCGATGGAGGACTTTGCACTGGATATCATCATTGGCAAAGGCCCGAGTGCCCGTTCCATCCGGTTGGATTTACCCAAATTCACCTTGGTTGGGGCAACTACCAAGGCAGGCAATATGACCTCGCCCCTGCGTGACCGCTTTGGGGTGATTGCACGGTTGGAGTTGTATTCGGATAAAGAACTGGAAACCATTGTTTCCCGCAGTGCCCGTATTCTGGAGGTGGAGATTGCCCCCGATGGTGCACGGGAAATCGCATCCCGGTCCCGTGGCACTCCACGTATTGCAAACCGCCTGCTCAAGCGTGTGCGTGACTTTGCACAGGTGATGGCAGACGGGGTAATTACCGCAGAGGTGGCGGATTTGGCACTTGGGCGCATTGAGATTGATAAAATTGGCTTGGATGCCATCGACCGCAAGATGATCACCACCATGATACGCAATTTCGGTGGCGGTCCGGTGGGGTTGGATACCCTTGCGGCAACCATCGGCGAGGATGCAACCACCATTGAGGATGTGTACGAACCGTATCTTTTGCGCTTGGGATTTATCAACCGCACCCCCAGAGGACGTGTGGTATCCAAAGCGGCATATGAACATTTTGGAATTGCATATGAGCAATAATACTCCCGTTGTGGGATGTGAAAGAAAAACCTCTCGCAGGATATATCCGGTGCGAGAGGTTTTTTGTATGCTTATTTTTGCTCGAAAATTTTTCGTTCTACAATGCGGGGCGTTTCAAATGCGTCATATACCCATTCCAGTGTGGCTTCCTGTTCCCGCAAAAAATCACGAAAACGGATAAACGCCTGCTTGGCTTGTTCGTCCTTTCTTTCTTCCCGTAGCTTGATTACCTCAGTGAGCAAGGAAATATAGCGGGCATAAAGAGGCAGGAGTGCCCAATCGCTTGCAGTTTCATCTGTACGGGCAATATTTCCGGCAAGCACCGGTTCAAACCCCTTGCAGGTTTCTTCCAATCTTGCATAATCGGTACAAAACGGCCCATAGGGGGCGGTGTTGTCACCAAACGGCGGTTGGTCATACAGGGTAATGAGTTGGGAGAGTGTGTTCAGATACTTATGAACCATCTCCCAATCCTTGCCGAATGCATGAGAGTAGTAATCGACACGCAGGGCTTCATAGTCGCTGTCGGTATTCCAAAGGGTTTTTGCCATGACATAAAAGGGGAGTGCGGTGGGGAAGAAGGTTTTGGTGGATTGTACACTGATAAAGCCGTTTAACCCGATTTTTTCCAGATCCCTGATATCCCCATACAGATTTTGTGCACATTTTTCATATCCCAAATCGCCGCAATGCGACCACATGAGATGATATTCATAGGCAAAACTGTCCCCGTCAAATAACGCTTGCCAGTTTTTCAGGTGGGCGATGTTTTCAGCAAGGTTTCTGGGCATTTCCAGTTTGTTCCGTCGAAAGGGTGGTATGACGCCGTCAAATTGCAGAAAATCGCCGTAATTTTTTCCGTAGTCACGGGATGCAGGGGCAAACATCAGCACAAAGCGGTCGGGGTTTTCAAACTGTTCTGTCTGAGGTGCCCAAAGCAAATCATAATAGAGCAGAAATACAATTTTGGTATCCAGCTTTTCTTCGCGGAGTTTCCGGTCGATTTGATTGAGGATTACCATATACCAGTCGGATGCGGTTTTCTTGCTGCACGCGTCACATTCGCAATGGTTGTTTGGCATATCCGCCAACCACACATGCACCGCATCGGTCTGTGGGTTTTTGCGGCAATAATCCACCACCGCATTCACAATGCCCTCCCGTGCCTTTGGATTGGAATAGCACAGGTTGGTGGTGTCCATGTGTTTTAAAAACAATTGTCGTTTGCCGTTTGTCTGTGCAATCAGTGCTTTTGCCTCTTCATCCAACCCCTCTAAATCCTCGGTCACATTTGCAAATACGTTTTTGCCAAACGCCTCATGTGTCCATCCGTGTCCGCAGCGGTGGTCCAGCATACTGCGCTTGTCCATTTCCGCCTTGATGCGCTCCAGCATGGCATCAAGTTCTTTCTCCGACACGGGGGTTCTTTTCCGCATGGGATTATAGGAATGATTGTACCATCTGCGGATATATTCCTTTGGATTCATGCTCTGGATAAAGTAGGTATTCATCGCCACTTTTGGGAGGTAGTCCACCATATCCAGCACACTTTCGCACGAACAAGCCCCCTCGATGCACACACCACGGTGACGGCAGGAGGCACTTTCGCACACCTCTATCGTAAAGTGGGAGAGGTCTTTTTGGGGAATGCGTTCCCCCTCGGTGCCGGGACGTACCCAACGGCATCCAAGCTCTGTTAAAAATCGGTATGCCGCGATGAGAATACTCCGCTCGTTGCTGCCGGTGATATATCCGCCCCTCTCGGTTACCGATATGGCAATGGCATCATCAAAGTGCGAGTCGGAAATTACGGGTAGGCACACGTCAAAGAAGGAGTGTGCGCCCAACCACAAAATCCCCTCATCATCCTGCTTCCTGTCAGCATGTATCACCTTCACCGAAAGGGAATGGTCCATCCGGCACAGATATCGCTTTATCTCCTCAGCGGCAAATTCCACAGTGGGGTGTGAGCCAATCACTCCAAGGCACAACTGTTTCATATCCATCACTCCTCGGGATTTATCTGGTGGCATCTTCCACCCATTTTTTGTAGGGCGAAAAATCGATTTTGGGTCGGCAATCAAACGCAATATATGGTTCAACAAAAACGCCCGTGGCGGTCTTTCGCTCTGTTCTGGAAAGAACCAACCCCTTGATGATTTCCGCCTGGGAAACATATGCACCGATTGCATCTGCAATTTTTTCTTCCACTGCGGCACTGACTGCCAGAATGCGGTTTGCCCGAAGGTTGGACGGACGGGCGTGTACCAATGCATTTTCCGGATCAAAATCCGCCCAAACCGAGTATTCTAAGGTGGATTTTACCGTGTGCGGCGTTCCGTAATCCACCAGTGCACTGTCACCTGCCTGGGGCACATCAAAAGTCGACATGATGTGTGCTGCCACATGGTCGATGTGTTCGTGGTAATGATTGGGAACCATCACACGGGTTACCTTTTTTTCTCTCAAAAACCGCAGCAATACCGGCATTTCACCCGGCTCACCGGTCGCTTTTTGCCACCCACAGTTTCCGATTGCGGAAAAATCGGGGAAATTCAGACGCAGGATGTGTTCTTTGTCAATGCCCATCCGTGCATAACAATCATAGGTTTCTTCCATGCGTACCTGCTCGATGGTTTCCTTTTCGGCAATGGTACTGTAACCTGCATCCCCACGGCAGAAAATAACAACATACACCTCGGCACCTGCCTTTTGTGCGGCAAGCATGGCATAGCCTGCACCGATGATGGCATCGTCATCATGGGGGCTCATCACTGCCAGCACTTCCTCCTTGCCAAAATCGGGAAAGAGTGCCGAAATATCTTCCGATAGGGTGCGCTTATCCACATCAAAATATTGAAATTTCATGGTTACTCCTCCTTAATATCCACTGCCCACAAGATGCTGCAGGCGGATGGGCAGGTCGTTGAATACCTCTACCTTGTTGCCGAATTTTCCAAGGGTTTTTTCTACCAATATGTAATCAAATTCTGGAATAATTACCTCGTCCCAGCTGCTACCAAAGCCTCGTGCCGCAACGTCCAGCATGGTAACAATCTGGTTGCCCATCGGCTCGTCCGAGTTTAGGGTGATGGCACCGTAAAATTCCTGACATTCGGTATAACCCGAATTGTGTGTGCCGGTATAGGGTTTTAAGGAGGCAAGGTCGATGGGCTTTCCGATGCGGCGACTTACCTCGTCCCTCCGTTTTTCAAAGTAATCCACCAACGCCATTTCCTGATATTTTGCAGGGAGATTGTTTTCGGCAACGTGGATGAAAGCTTCCAATCCCACGCGGTAGGCATCCTCTACAAAGCTTAACCAGTATTGCTGACTTTCGGTAAGTGCACCGCCTGCCGAGGTACAAACCACACTGCAACGCTGGCAGGCGGTCAATCCGTCCACCTTGGGACCCACACCCAGATGCACAAAATCCCCTTCCCTGATGGGTCTGTTGAGTGCCTTTCCCACGATGGAACGGTTTGCTTCACCGGCGGTAACCATCACATCAAATCCCATTTCTTCCACGCCAAGTTCGGCGCCAATGGCATATCCCCACTGTGCCACCTGCGTTTCCAACATGCCCGGTTTCATGACGGCAAGCATGCCCTCTATCATATAGTCGGAAATCTTTGATGCCTGACGGGTGAGTGCCATTTCCATATCCGACTTTTCATACTTGATTTTCTGATAGATTTCCTGTGCATCCACCAGATTTCCCTTGCCTACATATTCCTCAAACCATTCGTAAAGGCTTACCGGCATAACTGCACGAGGGGTCAGCAGGGCAAGACGTTTGGGTTTTCCTCCGCAAATCTCCTCTGCAATATCTTCAATCCGCTCCACCTCTACCGGATATTCCTCATCGGCAAGTTTTAGCATTTCCACTCTGCCCACACGGCAGCCACTGCGTTTGGACAGTTGCTCTGCCACATAGCACCCTTCCAGTCCTGCCAGAATGGAAAACCCATTTTTGCCCACGATACCTGCCACCGGTTCCACCGAAATGTTGGTGTTTCCGCCAAGGTATGGAACATCCCCGTGATAGTGCTCGTCCGAATACACAATTCCGCCGTCAAATCCTGCCTGCTTCAATGCGTCATATACCTTTTTTCTGCGCAGTTCAAATTCATCTCTGCCAATGCGTATTCCCTTGTCAAATGCAGGTGCTTTGGCAAGGATGTTGCCCACGATATTCGCTTGCTTATTCCAGTCCTTTAGATCAAACATAATCTACCTCCCGGTTCTTATATTTGATTCCATTTTAAAGGAATTACCCGTCAAAACCAATGGGTAATTCCTGCGAAAAATATGGTATATTCCGACTTTTAAAAATTATTGGTTACTTTGAAATTGCTTTCGGTATTCTCCCGGCAATACGCCCATTCGTTTTTTGAACACCGAATAAAAGAATTTCATATCATCAAAACCGCAGGAAGATGCGATGTTTGAGATGCTTTGCTTTGTCGATGACAAAAGTGCACACACATGTTCGATGCGCACTTTTTGTATGATTTCGGTAATGGTTGTTCCGGTCAAATCACGGAAAATCCTACCAAGATAGTCCGGGTTTAGATATACCATCTGTGCCAGCTGTCCCACCGAGATTTTACTTGTATAATTCCGGTTGATATAGTCCAAAATAAAATCCACCACTTGCCGGATGCGAAGGTTACCCTCCTGCTTTGCCGTTGCCTCGTCCAGACGGAAGATGGTAATAATCAGTTCCAGAAGATAGGCGCGGATGATTTCGCGATATCCCTTTTTGCATTCCGAGTGTTCCCGGAATATTTTGTGAAACAATTCCCCGAATGCCGCATACTCGCTTCCCGAAATGCTGAAAAAGGGTGGCATTTCCTTGCGCCCGCTAAACAGAGAATGAAACATGAATGATTGGTTGAGTGCATCAAGCGGATGGTAGCCACTAATGGAGGAATCAAAAAATTCGGGTGTAAACATCAGATCATAGGCAACAAACGGCTCCTTTTGCCCCTCTTCGCAACGAAACACATGGGGAGTGTTACGGTTTACAATGAATAAATCGCCTTGTTTTACCCGGTATACCTTGTCGTCGATTTCGTGAATGGCGTGCCCCGACAATACATATACCACCTCGATGTATTCGTGCTTGTGGCGAATACCGATGTAGTCGGGAAATTCATCCGACATCTGGATGTGCACCGTTTCACCGGCTCTGAAAAAATCTTCTTTCGTCAACACACGGATTTCCTCGCGATTCATGGCGGTATTGCCTCCTTTCCTCATACATATAGAAAATAAATGTTAATCCTCCACAATATCGTTCAGGCTTTTCAATTCATAAAATTTGCCCTTCTTTTCCATCAGTTCGGAATAGGTGCCCATTTCGATGCAACTGCCGTTTTCCATCACGACAATCTTGTCGGCATTTCGTATGGTGGAAAGACGGTGTGCAACGATAAATGTGGTTCTGCCCTTGGTCAGATGGTTGATTGCCTGTTGTACATGATACTCAGAAATGTTGTCAAGCGCCGAGGTAGCTTCGTCCAGAATCAATATTTTCGGGTCGCGTATCAGCGCACGGGCAATGGAAATTCTCTGCTTTTGCCCGCCCGAAAGATTTGCCCCGTTTTCGCCCACTTCTGTGTCAAGCCCATTGGGAAGTTTGTTGGTAAATTCGTCAATATTGGAAAGCCGGATCACCTCTTGCAGACGTTCTTCCGGAATGTCCGAAAGACCATAGAGAATGTTTTCCCGGATGGTGCCGTTAAACATCACACAGTTTTGCGGAACAACCGACAGAAAATGGCGATAATCACTTAAATTCAGGGATTGAATGGGCTTTCCGTCAATTTTCACCTCTCCCTGCGTGGGTGGGAGAAATCCGATAATCATATTCATCAGGGTGGATTTCCCCGACCCGGAAGCTCCTACAAAGGCAATGCATTCTCCCGGCTCTACCGACAGGGAAAAGTTTTTAATCATGTCCTGCTCGGCATGTGGGTAGCGGTAGGACATATTCTCAAATTGTACCGTTCCGTGCACATAACGGAGTTTGATTTTTCCGCGGTCGTTTTCCAGGTCTTTTGCAAGGATGATTTCCGAAACCGAGTGGATGGAATCCAATCCTTTGATGATTTGTGGAAAGATGCCCGCAATGGCAGTTACTTCGGCAGAAATGTTGGTAAAATATGCCTGATACAACACAATATCGCCTACTTCGATTTTTCCGTTGAACGCCAGAAAAGCGGAGAAAAACAGACAAAGCATGCTCATCAGTTGGCTGACAACCCATAGCATAGAACCAAACTGTGCATTGAGTCTGTCTACAATCAGTCCTTTGCTGCGTAGTGCGTCAACCACACTCTCCAACGAGGCAATTTCCTTATCCTCCAGACCATGCGCTTTGGTAACGGGTATCATGTTAAGCATATCCGAAATCTTGGAAGACATGCTTTCGTTTTCTTTGCGGAAATTGTAAGCGCTGGAATGGAGTGGTTTGCGGAAGAGCTGCATCAGGGTTACATTGATGGGAATTACCAGCAGAAAAAACAGGGTAATGCTCCAACTTTTTGTGGCAGCAATGCCGATTGCCACAAGCACATTCAAAATATTTGGAATCAGGCTTTTAACAAATTGGTTGCCCAGTAGTTCGATAGCTTCGATATCCCGTATGAATTTGGCCTGAACCTTTCCGCTTTCAATCTCTTTGTGATAGGTGATGGAAAGATGCTGAAGCTTGCGGATCAGCGTGTTTCGAAGCCCGGCACACAAGGTGCGCAGCTTTTTGTCGATATGCCTGGAATACAGCACATGCATGGGGAAATTTTGCGCAATCAATACCGTTATGATGATGGCACATCCAATCAGTTTCCTTACCATATCCGGATCGTTTCGGGTAATGATATTGATTACCTCTGCAGTAACAAGCGGAATTGCCCATACCGCGGCAGATTTTATGGTGTGGAGCACCGAAGAGACGGCAATCGCAAATGCATTTTGTTTTAGTAATATTTTGGCAATGACATTGGTGCGTTTTGACTGCTTTTGCTCTTCCGCCTCCTGAAACAGTTGTTCATAGTCGGGAATATAATGGTTTTGTTTTTCGATTTTGTTGTGGTTGGATTTCTTTGCGTCCGGAATGGAAGTATTCATGATTTTTTCCTCCTATGCCATTGGAAATTTCACGTTTTTCTTTCCTTTTCACCTTGATTATATGTTTTTTGATGCATTTGTCAATGGATGTTACACAATTGTAAGAAAGTATTTTGGATATTTGGACTTCGGACAAAAAATTATGTCGGGAGAGGGCGTTTTATGCTTGACTTTTGGGAAAAGATGTGCTATGTTAAAAATAACCAAATGGTTATTTTTAGAAGAGAAAGGGCGATTATTTATGTATCGTATTGGCTTGATTGGCGCAGGAATTATTGTTGTAGACCACATAAACGCCATTGAAAAAACAGATGTCTGTCAGGTGGTGGCAGTTGCAGATATTAATGAAGAAAAGGCAAAATCCGCCGCGCAAAGATGCGGTTGTGCATATTTTACCGATTATAAAGCAATTGATGTGGAGATGGATGCCGTTATCATCAGTCTGCCGCATTTTCTCCATTGCGAAGCAACCTGCTATTTCCTGGAAAAAGGAATCCATGTGTTGCTTGAAAAACCCATGGCAAACACCTCGGAGGAATGTGAACGCATGATTGCAGCTGCCAAGGCAAATAATGCAAAACTTGCCATCGGTCATGTGCAGCGGTTTGTACCCGCAAATCAGGCACTCAAAAAGATTTATGACGAAAAAACCTATGGCCCGTTGCTGATGACCAGTGAGCGCAGAAATATCTTTTACTTTGCCGACAGTAGACCCCGCTGGTTTCTCTTCAAAGCGCAGGCAGGTGGCGGCATTGCCATGAATTACGGCGCTCACGCTATGGATAAATTGTTTAGCTTAATGGGCGAGGATGTAGTGGATGTACATGGCAATGTAGGCAATCAGCTCAATGATTACGATATCGAGGGGCACGCACAGTTCTTTGTCAAGTTTGCAAATGGTGTATCTTCCACCGTTACCTTCAGCGGTTGCCACAGTTTCGCTTCCAACGAAACCACCTACTACTTTACCGATGCGGCAGTACGAGTGGATGGCGGAAAGATTCTGGTTGCCAAGGACGGCAATTTTGAAGAATTGGAGATTGAGCCGGGAATCGGTTCTTTCGAACAGCAACTGATCGAATTTGTCAAGTTGATGGAGGGCAAGGAAAGTATGTCGCCCACCGGAGAATACGGCGCAAAAATCATTCGCGTTATCGAACAGGTTTATCAGGAAAAATAATCAAAAAACGGATGCATATCGCATCCGTTTTTCCTTTACCGTTGCATTTTCCGGTATTTTACCGGCACAACTCCCATTTGTTTTTTGAAGATTTTGCTGTAATACGATGCCGCCGAAAATCCTACCCGTTGGGAGATCTCTTCGATGGATAGATTGGTTTCGGTGAGTAGGGGAAGGGAACGCTCAATCCGCTTTGCATGGATGTATTCGCTCACCGTGCAGTTGAAATGGGTGTGAAAGTTCTTATAGAGTGCACTTTTGGAAATATTGGTGTGACGGGAGATGAGTTTTACCGATAAATCCTTTTCCAGATTGTTGTTGATAAAGGTTACTACCGATTGCATACATTCATTCAGATGGGGTTTCAACATGTTTTCCAAAAGGATGTATTTTGCGAGCATAATGGCAATATTTGACACACTTTGGATACGGGTGGATTCAAAAAATGGAATGTCGGTGTATCGTTTTCTAAGTTCCTGGGTATCCAGCCCCAGCGTGGTAAGATATTGCTCGGGCAGAGAAAGCATGGTGTCAGGTTTCATTCTGCCAAAGATGATATAGCCGATAATTACATCATCATAGAGTAGGGGAATGGCAACATTCACAAGTCCGGCATGACAGATACTCATCTCGGTTTTCTTGCTTTTTTTGCACTGCTCCAATAGTTGCCTGTCCGAGAGGTGACAGGCATGTTTCCCTTGTTCGGTGCTTTGCACCTCCATGCAGTAACGGTTGTGTTCCAACCGCCGGTTACCAACCGGGGTAAAATCCGCTTGCAGAAAATCCATATCGATTCCGGTGGCATTGTAAAAATCCTGCAATGCCCGGTTGATTTTGTTGATATTGTAATTGATGGTCATATCACTGCACCTCACTTTGGTTTTATTATAAGGAAAAAACTGTTTTTTGTCAATAATTTTGTCCTTTGCGGAATATATTACAAAAAACGATAGAGTAATTGCCCACAATAGCGGCGTTTTGGCAATATTGCTTTGGAAAGTGGAATATAATATAAAAAAAGAGGAAATATGTCCCTTTTATTGGAACATAGGATTTGATAAAATAAAGTCAGCAGATATTATTACATAAAATTTAAAATATAGGAGGAAAAAACATGGGAAAACAGTCTGATTTCCGGTATAATACCGGCGCCACCAGAGTGCCCTGGGCAGCGGTAGGCGAAAATTACAATGTACACGATTTGATGGAGATTATCCGCTTCCTCATGCAGGGCGAGGGCAAGGAGTATGATGATGCACTCGAAGCAGTATGGCAGCAGGTGAAAAAATTGGAGCCGCTTGCTACCCCTCCCGGAAAACTTTCCTTGGGCAGCAAAGTAACCGAGGCAGAGGCTGCTTGTAACGAGTACCTCGGCACCACCACCTCCACCTTTGTTACCAATGCAACTGCAGGCTTTGAAATCGCTTACAAATATGCAAACTTAAAGCCCGGTGATGAGGTTATCGTTCCGGCTATCACCTTTGTGGCTACCATGGCATATCCGTTGGCAGTAGGGGCAAAACTGGTGTTTGCCGATGTTGACCCCAAAACCATCAACATGGACCCTGCAGATGTTGCACGCAAAATTACCGATAAAACCAAGATGATTGTGCCTGTGCACATCGGCGGCTATCCGGTAGACCTCGACCCCATCATGGAGCTTGCGAAAAAGCATGATATCCTGGTGCTTGAGGACGCAGCACACGCATTCGGTGCGATGTATAAAGGCAAGAAAATCGGCACCATCGGTGATTTCGCTGCATTCTCCATGCATGAGGTAAAAAATATCACCTCCTTTGGCGAGGGCGGTATCCTCACCACCAATGTTCCCAATTTTGGTGACGAAATGAAACGTGCACGTTTCCTGGGTCTGGATTTCTCCTGCCCCATCAAGGATTGGCTCTATAACATCACTCCCATTCAAGGCAAAGAAGCTCCGTTTGTTCCGGGCAATGCATCCACTACCGAAATTCAGGGTCTGGGACTTACCCTGCAGGTTGCCCGTAATGAAGAGATTATCGATATCAGAAGAAAGGCTGCTGCGTATCTCACCGAGCGGTTTGCTGCAAATGATGCCATCATTCCGCAGGATCTGGGCAATGATGACATCAAACCCACCTTCCATCTGTATCTGTTGCAGATTGATCCTGCAAAAGCAGGCGGAGATGTTCAGGTGCTCAAAAAGAAACTGGAAGAGAAGGGTGTTACCCAGATTGCTCACTTCGGACCGCTCTATCGGTTTAAGATTGTGCAGGATATGGGCTATGATTCCGAAGAAATCGCAAAAACCTGCCCCAATTGTGAGGAAGTATTCTATAAACGCTTCACTCACCTGCCGCTTTACGGGCTCAGTCAGGAGCAGATTGAGTACATGGCAGACGCCGTACTCGAGTCTGTTGCAGAGATGCAGGCAGGCAAATAATTGCCGCTCAAAATTCCAAAAATTCATACAAACGGGAATGCCGGTGTGCGTTCCCGTTTTTTTATGTGGAAAAGGCAAAAAAATCTTTTCTTTTTTCAAAGATTGTGGTAGAATAAAATAACAAAATCAGGTATCATTCGGGAGGTGGCGGAATGGATAAGCGAATTGGAATAATCCTGCGGCATACAGGCTTGTTTTTGGGGCTTCTCGCCATGCTTTATCTGCTCACCTGCCTTGCATGTGCAATCCCGAACGGGGCAATCCGGGCAAACATGACAGAAAGTGCTCTTGCCTATAAGCAGGCAGAGGCGTTTTCCTTTGAGAATGGCGAAAAACTGCGCAATATTGCCGATAACTATGCCGATAGCATCCTGCTCAATATTACCTATCAGGCAGGGAACGGGAATCCTTTCGTTTCCGCGCTGGACACAAAATATTATTCGGGAGGGGAATATGGTTTAAACGCCGGATTGTATCTAGCAGTAACCGGGGATGTTCCTGCCGATACCGACTACACGCGCTACTGGCACGGTGGTGTACTGCTGTTGCGTCCGCTCCACCTTATGATGAACATAGCTACAATCAAAATAGCGGGCATGGTTGCCATTGTGGCGCTTGCATTGGTTGTCCTGATTGTTTTGGTAAAGCGAAAGAACCGCAAAACTGCACTGGCGTTTCTCATTGCCCTGCTTTGCGTGCAGATATGGAATGTTCGCCTTTCTCTTGAATACCAAAGTGCATTTTTCCTTGGCTTTGCAATGTGCCTTGCCTTTTTATATGCCGAGCAAAAACATCCTGCCGCGCTGACCTATTTGTCGGTAGTTGGAGGCTTGCTCACTGTCTTTTTTGACTTTTTGACCTGTGAAACGGTGGCTATTCTGCTTCCGTTGGTGCTGGTGGTATCCTGTCGTGCGGAGGAAAACCGCACGCGCACTTCCGGGGAGGAATTCCGGCACCTTGCTGCTTGTATTGTCTGCTTTTTGCTGGCTTATCTTGCAGCATTTCCCCTAAAATGGCTTCTGGCAAGTATGGTGACAGGGGAAAACAAATTCATTCCGGCACTTTTTTCTGCAGGAGAACGCATGGGAAGTGTTTCAGACGGGCAAAAAACGGGTAATATTATAGAAAGCATGTATCTTGCTGTTATGGCAAATCTGTCGGCACTCTTTGGCAGCACACAAAGAGTGGAACCGGGACGGGTGATTGCAGGTTTGTTGATATGTGCAGTGGTGTTTGGCACTGTGCTGTATCTGTTTGATAAAAAAAGAGATGCGCGCTCTGCACTGTTGCCCTTACTGACACTGGGCGGAGTGGTATTGGTGCGGTACATGGTGCTTCCAAATCACTCCTATCTTCACGGATTTTTTACCTACCGCGCACTGATTACCCCCATCACGGCAATCCTTGTGTCGGTGCTTTTACACATTGATCTGCCGCAAAAACGAAAGCGGATGGATAGGGGTTCTAAAAAGGGCAACCGTATCTTCAAATGATTATGCGAAATTGACACAGCCATGTGTTCATTATAAAACATATTTTGAATTGGAGGAATGTAGAATGAAACACAAATGGAAAGGATTACTCTGCTTGTATATGGCAATGATTATGCTGTTTTGTGCGGCAATGCCTGCAATGGCAGAGGGAATATCCACGCCGCCCGCACAGTACCGAATTTCCCATCAGCCTACGTTGGAAGAGCCATATGTAGCAATTGAGGAATACAAAGACGAGGCATATGGAGACGTAACAGAGGGAACGATTATTGATTACGAATGGTATCGTGTGGACCAAGAAACCGGTGACCCGGATGATTGTAGCTTTGTTTCTTCACATCAACTTGATATCCATGATTTCAGCGTATATAATACTGTTCTCTGTAAAATCACCATTGGTGAGGAACCGGATGAGGTGACTTTGGTAAGTGATCCCATCACTGTCAACAAGGCATATATTTATACCGGTGCAACACCGATAAGCATTGGTGATAATGAGATATCCCCGGTATCCTCCTTCCTGATTGACTATCAAAAAACTATCAAGGAAACCACGGCAGAAAAGATTAGTGCAGAGCCGGGATACCTTCTTAATGGTTGGAAACTATGGCAGTATGGTCAGCTCTCCGGTATGTATATACCGGATGAAACCATCAACCAGAATGTAACTGCCAAGCCTGCAGATTATACCCTGACCGAAACAGATTATAACACCTACATGGGAGACGCACCGAGCTCATACCGGGGGTTGCTGGTGGAGCCGGTATGGTTATCCAAATACCGCTTTGCGCTGGACGGGCAGGGAAATCCCATCGGTCAGCCCACCAAGGCAAATGGTTATACCGTAAAAACCCAGGAGTATGATGAAACGGACGAAATCTGGAAGGATGTTGCACCCGAGGATGTTACCTACGAATGGTATGAGTGGGTTGAAAACACCTATGAGGTGGTGGACGTTTCTTCCGCCGAAGGACAGATTGAATTTGAAACCGGAAACGGCACCTATGGAGAGGGAGTATGGACTTCGGATGAATACAATTATCTGGACGTTACATTTCCGGCAAGGGCAGGGGATGTTGTGCGCGTAGAAGTGCAGAGCGGCGCAACCGAGGATATTGATGTTCTTGACGATGATGGCTCTCCCGTTGAACAGAATGAGAATGGTACCTACACCATTCCTGTTGATGGTTCATACCGGGTTTTCGGGTACTCCGATGCAGAATTCACTGCAAAAATCACCTTGAAACGCGGAGAAACGGACACCAACAAGGTTGCAGACGGGGCAACCCTTTCCAATGCAACCGATGGCAAAGTTTATAAGTGCGTGGCAACCTTTGCCAACCCTGCAACGCTGGTCAGCAACCCGGTGGAGTATGAAAAAACCGAGACGATACGTCCGCGCCCCACCGGCGGTGGTGGCGGTGTGTCCCGCTACAAGGTAAAATTCAATTCCAATGGCGGCAGCGAGGTGGAAGCCCAGACCGTTCTTTGGGGCAGAAAAGCGCAAGAACCTGATGCACCTGAAAAAGAGGGTTATACCTTTGACGGCTGGTACACAGATGAAACTCTTGCCGAAGTGTATGATTTTGAAACCAAGGTAACCAAAGCAATTACCCTGTATGCAAAATGGGTATCCGATCAGGTGTCCGATAACACAGGAAAAGAGCCGGAAGATACCGATAGCGCTATCAGCTGCAACGGCGGATTGATGTGTATTTCCCGCACCTATGATGACCTGGATGTGAGCAAATGGTATCACGAGCACACCGATTATGTGCTGGAAAATAAACTCATGCTGGGCGTTGCTCCCAGACTTTTTGCACCGTCTGAGCCCATCACCCGAGCAGAGCTTCTTACCGTGCTCTATCGTGCAGAAGGCGAACCTGCTACAAACAGAAGTATCCCCTTTGCAGATGTTTCCCCTGATGCTTACTATGCAAATGCGGCAAGCTGGGCAAAGCAAGTGGGTATCGTGCTGGGTTACAACGAAAACACCTTTGCACCCGATGAGCTGACCACCCGTGAGCAACTGGCGACCATTATGCACAGATATGCACAGTACAAAGGACGCGATGTGTCTGTAGGAGAAAACACAAACATTCTCTCCTATGAGGATGCGGCAGATATTTCCGAGTGGGCAATCGGTGCAATGCAGTATGCAGTGGGTAACGGCTTGCTGGAGGGCAAGAGCGAAACCACGTTAAATCCGCTCGATTCGGTTACCCGTGTGGAGTTGGCGGCAATTCTGCACCGATTTATCGAAGGAAAATAAACCCAATAAAGCCCCCGTATAACGGGGGTTTTATTTATGCCCATCATTGAGAATGTAGTTGAAATGTGCCATAAATGTGATAACAACTACAATAAAAATGACAAAAAATGATAAGAAAAGCACCTAAAATGATAAGAAAAGCGCTTGACTTAACCATTTAGAGATGGTATGATTTGCTTAAAATTAAACGGTTGCCGGGCAACCGATTTTGTACTGACTGGAGGAAGATATTGTGGATTACATCAAAATTGCTACAGCCACAACAGAACTTTGCTTTGACGCAGAAAAAGGCTATTTGGAAAAAGTAGTATACGGCGGCAGAGAAATTCCCATGCATAGCAAACTCTGGAGTGTGGATACCAATCAGGGCGCGCTCACCATCGAAAAGATGAGCCGTTTTTATGTGCAGAGTTATGACGGAGTAAGAAAATTATTTTGGGAAAATGATGCGGCAAAGGTATGTGTTACCCTGCGCGTCAGAGATGAAAAAATCCGTTGGAATATTGTTGCCGAGTTGTTTGACGGCAGTACCGTCGGCGCAGTGCAATTCCCCATCCTTGAGGGCTTGAAATTCCAAAATGACAACTACCTCCTCCTTACCTGGCAAAATGGTCATCTGCTCAAAAATCCTATTGAGGACTTTTTGGCAAAGGGCGAAGAGGTACAGTCCTGGGTGGGCAGAGGCACATATGCATTTGAAAGTGAATATCCGGCAGGTCTTTCCTTCCAGTATACCACCTTCTATAGCCCCTCCGAATATGGCTATTATTTCTGTACCGAAGACGGCGAGGCATATATCAAAACCTATCGGTATGAGTACAATCATGAAAAAGATGCCATGAATTACATCCTCATCAACTATCCCGAGAACATGGGTAAGGCGGTAAGCTACTATATGCCGTACGATTTTGTAACCCAACTGTTTGAGGGCGACTGGCAGACCGCCACCAATATTTATCGCGAATGGGCTGTTGCACAGAAATGGTGTGCAAAACGCCTGACCGAGAAAAAATTGCCCGAAACGGTTACCAAAACTGATTTGTGGCGTATCAATCATCACAACTTTGATTTGGGCACCCGTACCCAGGAGTATTTTGACACCTCTGTGATGCTTCGTGATGCACTCGATTGCAACTTAGCCCTGCATTGGTATGGTTGGAATATGCGTGGTTTTCATGGTGAGGATTACCCCGATTATATCAGCGATGAGAAAAAGGCGGAGGGTTGGCCTGCCAAACTGAAAGAATGGAATGAAAAATTCACTGCCGAGGGCATTTCCAAAATCCCGTTTACCAATGCCCGTTTGTGGGAATATACCTCCAAAACCTTCAAATCCTGCAATGTTGCCGCATCGGCAATCAAGAATGAAAATGGTGAAATCCCTGAAGAATACTGGGGCGATCGCGTAGATTTAAGACCCGTGTGTCCGGCAACCGGAATGTGGCAGAACAAAGTAGTGGACTATTGCAGAGAATATATTGCCGATTGCGCATTTGATGGTGTCTATCTTGACCAGATTGCATCCTATAATGCTACATTGTGTTTTGATGAAACCCATCCGCATCCGCTTGGCGGCGGAAACTGGTGGAATAATTCCTATCATACCATGATCAATAATGTCCGTGCACTGCTGGGGGATGACAAAATCCTTACCACCGAATCCTGCTGCGAAACCTATATGGATGTATTGGATTTGTTCCTGGTGCTGGATACCAATATGCAGCATACTGCATTCAATTCACTGGTAATGAAAGAACTTGCCGTTTCGGTGCCGCTGTTTAGCATGATTTATGGTGAGCATGCACTTAGCTATGGTTCTGTATGTAAAGTGGAAGTCCGTCTTGACCGGTTTGAGTATAACATGGTACGAAATGTGTTGTGGGGCATCCTGCCCTGTATCGAAGGGTTCACCATGGAACAACTCAAATCCGGCACCGAGTATGTAAAGATTGTCAAACGTGCGGTAGATTTCTACAAGGCACACAAGGATGTCATTCTTTACGGACGTCTTAGCGAGGTTCCCGAATACACCTGTGAAACATTTGAAATGGATTGGCAGGGCGTTTGCGATGGTAAGGCAAAAGGGGAGAAATTTTCCTACATCTCCACTCTTCCCACCATCAATGCGGTTATCTGGAATAAGCCTGATGGCAAAAAGGTGCTCTTTGCATACAATTACAGCGATTCGGAACAGACCATGGAAATGGGCGGAAAAACATACACCGTTGCAGCAAAAAGTTTTGCAGAATTCGCATTATAATCGACAAAACCAAACGGCAAGGCAGGGATTTCCTGCCTTGCTGTTTTTTTAGGTGTGGATAAATTCCATATTTCGATACATTTTTTCCATTTATTTTGATATGGATTGTGTTACAATGAAACCATCAAATCCAACCGAATGGAGGAGTCGATATGAAACGGGTAAAAATTGGTGTACTGGGTGCATACCGTGGCACATCACTCATTAATTACTGTAAGATTGCAGAGAATGCAGAGGTTGTAGCAATCTGTGAAAAAAATGAAGCAACCATTGCTCGGCACAAAGCCATGATGGGTGGGGATAAGATTACATACTATACCGAATTTGACCAATTTCTCACACACGATATGGATGCGGTGGTGCTGGCAAACTATGCCACCGAGCACGCTCCTTTTGCAATCAAATGTTTAAGAGCCGGAAAACACGTTTACAGCGAGGTGCTTCCCTGTCAGACCATGAAGGAGGCAGTGGAACTGGTTGAGGCGGTGGAAGAAACGGGATTGGTGTATGCCTATGGCGAAAACTTCTGCTATATGCCTGCACCTTTTGAGATGAGCCGTCTGTACCGCGAAGGCGCCATCGGTGAACTGGAATATGCCGAGTGTGAATATGGAGGTAGCATTGAGCCGGAATGGCCTTGTCTTACCTATGGAAATAAAGATCATTGGAGAAACAATACCCATGCCAATTTCTACTGTACCCATTCCCTGGGTCCCATCATCCATATGACGGGCCTTCGTCCGGTGCGGGTTACCGGTTTTGAGGGTAAGAAAATTGAGAGGAACCTGCGTGTCGGTGCAAAGGCGGGACAGTTTGGCATTGAGATGGTGGAGCTGGAAAATGGGGCACTGATTAAGAGCTTGCATGGATATCTCTATAATCACTCCACGTGGTATACGGTGTATGGTTCCAAAGGACGTATGGAATCGGCACGCGAGGATGCGCATGCGGGAAGTGTGAATATGCTATATGTCAATAACGATGAGTATTCGGGTCAGTATCGCAAGGAAAAAGAATCATGGAAGGCATATGAGCCGGTACTGCCTTTGGATGAAAAGTCCAAAGCATTTGGCCATGGCGGTGGCGATTTTTACGCCATGCACTATTTTGCAGAGAAGATTTTGGGAGATGATGATGCAGATATTATTGATGTATATGAAGCGCTGGACATGGGGCTTGCAGGTATGTTTGCATATCGTTCGGTATTGCAGGGCGGTGTTCCGGTGGATATGCCAAATCTTCGCGATAAAGCCGAACGCGACAAATGGAGAAACGACACCATGTGTACCGATCCTAAGGTGGCAGGGGATATGCTCATTCCATCCTTTTCTTTGGGTAATCCCGATATTCCCGATGAGGTGTATGACCGAATGAAAGCGCTCTATCAGGAAGCACTGGAACAGAATACCGGGCATGTGGCGGCACAATTTTTGCAAAATAGCCCTGAAAAAATAAATGAGCAGAAATAATTTCTGATTAACTTGAACGCGCCACCAAAATGGTATATAATAAACGTATCATTTTGGTGGTTTTTTATCACAAGCGAGGTGAAGCAGGAGTTGAATTCCATTTGCAGATTTATTCCACCGGCCCGTGCCGAGGCAACCATCAATACCATTAATTTTGTATATGAAGCCGATGCTGCTGCAGGCGCCAAATCGGGCATGAGTACCGTTTATCGGATTCATTATGTTACCGAGGGGAGTGGTGTGGTTTCGTGTAATGGAAAACACGAGCAGGTGGAGAAAGGGGATATCTTTTTTGCCTTCCCGGCAGTAAACTATTCGGTTTCGGGCGGAGAGGATTTTCGATATATGTATATCAGTTTCATCGGCATCCGTGCCAATGCGGAGTTGGAGCGCCTGGGTATTGGCACGCAAAACTTTGTTTTTCGCGGATTTTTGGATATTTATCCTTTTTGGTCCGAGTGTATCGGGGTGGGGGGAGAAGTTACCGACTTAATCAGCGAGAGTGTACTCCTTTATACCCTTTCTAAAATCGCAACCTGGCATCGGGTGATGGAAAAGGAGGAAGCAGTTTCTGCATCGGTGCAAAATGCCACACTGGTAAAAAACTATATTGACAACAATTTTTCTGACCCCGGGTTATCACTGGAACAAATCGGGCAACATTTTTCCTATCACAAAAAATATATTTCGTCCCTGTTTAAACGACAGTTTAAAATCGGAGTGGTGGAATATATCCACACCGTGCGCACAAACCATGCTGCCAGACTCATCGAGGAGGGGCACAACAATGTAACCGAGGTGGCGCTCTCCTGCGGTTTTTCGGATGCACTGTATTTTTCCAAGGTATTCAAAAAAATGATTGGTATATCACCGAAAAAATATATGGCAGGTCGCCAGAAAGAATAAGAGCACCCATCAGGGTGCTTTTTTCATATCAATTAGTGCCTTATTATCAGCCGGAGATGACGTAATCCATCCGGTATGGTGCGAAGGTGCGATTTTCCCGAGCGCTTGTCACATCGTAACACAATGGGAACCTCGCAGATTTTCTCTTTTGCTCTTGCGAAAGCCCCTACCATCTCGGTGGCAAATTCCATCCCCTCCGCATTCAGGAAAAGGGCGAGGGCTTTTTCTCTGTCAAATCCGCGCAAACCTGAGTGAAAATCACCGATAGAAACCCGGTATTTCAACCGCCCCAATAGGGAGAGAAGGGGCACGCCGATGTATTTGTGGGTAAAGGGCATTGCGCCACGTTCTATACCACCTTTGAACCGGTTTCCCATGACCAATGCATAGCCGTCACGAAGATGCTTTACAAATGGGTGCAGGTTGGAAAAATCATAGCTGCCGTCACAGTCACCCATGATGATATATTTCCCTTTTGCTGCGGCAATTCCTGCCCGTAATGCATTGCCATATCCTTTTTGTGCCACATCAATCACTCGTGCGCCTTTTTGCAGTGCAATCTGTTTGGAGGTATCCACACTTCCGTTGTCTGCAATGAGAATTTCAGCGCAAATGCCGCTTTGTCGTATGTATTGCGCTGCTTCATCCATGCAAAACTCAATAGAGGCTTCCTCGTTCAGACATGGCATCAGAATGGTAAATTCGGGATGATTCATTGTTTCACCTACCCTTGTTCAATGTCATAATCCGGTTGGCTTTATTGTAACACAACATCTGGCAAAAGAAAAGTAGTTGCACCAAAAAAATCATGGTGCAGATATAGAGAGTGGTTTCTATAATTTGAGGGTTGAGTAGAGAACGAAAAACAGATATAATAAATGCAGGGCAATTTCTGCCATAGAGAAAAGCTTGAAATTTTATTCAATGTATATTAAAATGTAAACAGTCTATTTTGAAACAAAAGAACATTTCTGGAGGTATATGGGTGTCTAATAACAGAGTAAAACACATAAAAAACAAAAGCGTAACCCAAAGATGGTTTGCATCATATTTTCTCCTTTTACTGATTCCGCTTGTGGTAAGTTTGAGCGTGTATTTGAAGATAGAAACAACCATGGAACAGGAAATCGAGCGGTCAAATAGTCTTCTTTTGTTGCAGGTACAAAAGGAATTGGATAATGTATTTGATGTACAGACACGATTGTGCATTGAACTGGCATTTGATGAGGATGTTGATGAGTTAATCAACGAAAAGAACGATATTGCACAAGCAGAGCTAAAGCAGAGGATTTGCAATAAACTGCGCACGCTACGACTTTCCAATGAACACAAAATTGACGACTTGTTTGTTTATTTCTATGATCTGGATACGGTGATAACTTCAAATGCTGTTTTTGACGGAAAGACTTTTTATTATTCGTATTACACCGATACATATCAAAGCTATGAGGAGTGGAGCAATCTATTTCGGGAAAATACGGGAGACCAATATGCAGTATATGAGTCCAAAGGCAATTTCTCTTTGGATGATGCGATTGTCTTTTCCAAAAGCATACCCATTTCCTCTATGTGGGGCGAAGTACCCAGGGCAATGGTGGGTACCATATTCAATCCGGAAAAAGTAAATCGAATTGCTGATACATTAAAAAACACAAATGACAGCGAACTTGTGATTGTGGATAAGGAAGGGCGTGTGTTTTTTAAAAGTTCGGAACAAGCCGCAGAAAAGATGCATCTTGCCCAGCAACGAGGGAATGATCGATTGTTTGTTGAGTCGGGTATCAAGGGGTGGAGGTATTTTGTTTCAGCAAGTCATACTGGTTACCACGGGCAAATTATATTCGGCAGAGTTTTGATTTTGCTTTATGTAATATTTACCCTTTTGGTGGGGTGGTTTTTAAGCAAAAGGTTCATCAGGCAAAATTATGAACCGGTTGCGCATCTGATGAATACACTAAAAGCAAAACGAACCTCCAAGGACGAATATGACGAGTTCGAAATTATTTTTAATGAGGTTTCAAAAATTCTTGATGATCGGGAAAATATGAGCCATGAATTAAAAGATGTAAAGAAACTCCTTCGCCAAAATTATTTATCCGGATTGCTAACCGGACAGATAAAAGATTGCAACGAAGCAAACGAACTGGGAGAAGAATTTGGCATTCATTTTTCGACAGGGCATTTTATTGTGGCGCTTTTGGATATTGAGGATTATGAAACTCTGTTTGTGGATGAAGACCATCTGAGCACAGAACAAAGGCGCGGGTACTATCAGCTTATCATTGTAAATATCATGGAAGAGCTTTTGGGTGAAGTATACGAGTGCCATGTCTTTGAGGTGGAAGGGCTGATGGCGGCTCTGGTAGGAATTCCGGATAGCATATGCCAAAATGCACCGGACGATGTGTGCAACATTCTTGGCCAGGGTGTTGGAATGATTGAAAAACATTTCGGCATTTTGGTTGGTGCGGCAGTGAGTAATATGCATAAGTCTTTCCAAAGCATTGGTGAGTGTTATTATGAGGCGTATGACGGAATACGCAGTATGCAGACAACCAAACAATTTGGCGTCATGAAATATGCCGACATGATGCGGCACAGACAATCGGATTTGCATGTTCAAACCGAGCAGGAAATCTATTTGAGCAATTTTATCCGAGCAGGCGAGAAGGAAAAAGCAAGAGAAGTTCTTGCGCAATGTTTTGATAAGCTCACAACAGACAGTAAATTTGGAACTGAATTGCTGCGGTGCAATATGTTTAATCTGCTTAATGTCATGTATAAGGCGGCAGAAGACTGTCTCGACGAGAGAACGGATTTTTCCAAAGAAGAGTATCAAGAACGCTTGCTGCGATGTAATGATGTTGAACCCATGAGAAACCTGATGTATGAGGTGTGTGAACGGATTTGCGATTTTGCCGATACCGAGGGGAGTAAAAATAGCAACATTGTTGAGCAAGTCAAACAACTGGTGGAAGAGAAATATTGTCATCATAGTTTTGGTGTGATGGAAATTGGTGAGCATTTTGGTTTGACACCATCTTATGTATCCAGGATATTCAAAAACGAAACAAAAGAGCTGTTGGCTGATTACATTACACGTCAAAGAATTAACCAGGCAAAATTGTTGATGAAGCAGCGCAATGATACCATTGAGGTAATCAGTGGCAGGGTGGGATATCTTAATTCCAAGATATTTTCCCGTGCGTTTAAAAAGGTGGAGGGTATTTTGCCAAGCCAATACAGAGAGATGGTTAAGAAGGAGAAGGACCAATAAAACAAAATATTCCTATGACGGAACAGAAAGGACACTCTTGTTGAGATATAGAGTGTCCTTTTCATGTTTTGGGAGTTGAGGGGAGATAGGAAAATCCTTTATAATCATAATATAGTAAAATACGAATTTTTTGAAAAGGAGAAAATGCATATGTTAAACGAAAAAGCAAGAAGGTATCTGGCAGGATTGCTGATAGGCACGATGGCGTTCTCTATGGCGGCATGTAACA
Organism: Oscillospiraceae bacterium; assembly: GCA_015068705.1. Lineage (GTDB taxonomy): Bacteria > Bacillota > Clostridia > UMGS1810 > UMGS1810 > SIG448. The sequence continues at coordinate 58,106 of SVJZ01000005.1, read as the reverse complement.
AAAAAGAGGGTTCTACGGAGACCGGCAATGAGGTGAAACTTGCCGCAGGTGGTGTATACCCCATTGAGTGTGAAGATACCCTGACCTGGTGGGGAGAACTCAACCTTAACCTTTCCACCGAGGTGAGCAATCTTGGTGAAACAAACATGGCAAAGGAGCTAGAAAAAAGAACAGGTGTGAAGGTGGAATATCTTCATCCGGCACAGGGGCAGCAGGCAGAGCAATTTAATCTGTTGATTGCTTCCAATGACCTTCCTGACCTGATTAGTTATAACTGGCAGGGATTTGGCGCGCAGATGGCAGTAGACAGTGGATATATCACCAATTTGAATGAGCCTATACAAAAGTGGGCGCCCAACCTGAGCAAAGTGCTTTCAGAAAATGCACATTATGACAAAATGGTAAAAACCGACGAGGGCACTTATTATGTGTTCCCCACCCTGACGGATGGTGGCGCTGCCAGCATCTATTCCGGTCCCATCGTGAGAAAAGACTGGCTGGATAAGTTGGGTATGGAAGTGCCCACCACCATTGATGAGTTTGAAACCATGCTCAGACGTTTCAAAAATGAGTTGGGCGTAGACTTCCCTCTGTCAACAGTCTACGGAATGTTAGCACAGACCTTTGCTCCGGCATATGGTGCGGGACATGGCTGGTTTGTAGGTAATGACGGCAAGGTGCACTTTGGTCCTGTTTCGCCCGGATATAAAGAATATCTAACCAAGATGAACAGCTGGTATAAAGAGGGCTTGCTGGACAACAATGTTGCAAATACCGACTTAAAAACTGTAGAAACCAATCTGCTCAATGACCGTGTGGGTGCAACCTTGTTTAATGCAGGTGCAGGTATCGGCAAATGGATGAACGCAAAAGCAACCAAGGATCCCACTTTCGAACTGGTAGGAACTCCTGTTCCCACCATGAATAAGGGAGAAGTTCAGGTGCGTTTTAACAGAGAATGGGAGTATATCCCCTCTGTTTCCACCGCAATCAGTGCAACCTGCAAAAACCTCGAACTGGCAACAAGATTCCTTGATTACGGCTATGGCGAGGAAGGAAGAATGTTTTATGTGTTCGGCACCGAGGGTGTCAGCTATAACATGGTAGACGGCGAGCCCATGCTGACCGATATGATTATCAATTCCGAGAAGGGCATATCCCAGGCGTTGACGCACTACTGCCGCGGTTCTTATTCCGGACCGTTTGTCGGAGACAGCCGTCTGACAATGCAGATGCAGTCCAAACCGGTTCAGGCATTTGAGGCAATTCAGACATGGAATAACAATGTGGATGTAGTCACTCATTCACTTCCACCCATTTCGTTTACCGAGGAAGAACAGAAGGAATTGGCAAAGCTGACTTCGGAGTTTGGCACCTATAGTGCAGAGATGATACTAAAATTTATTGTGGGCATTGAACCGTTGGAAAAATATGATGAATATTTGGCGCAGATGGAGAAATTCAACATTGCTCGTGCGTTGGAGATTTATGATCAGGCGCTTTCCCGTTACACCGAACGTTAAACACCAAATGTTTTAAGATGGAGTTGAGGAAAGAAAATGGCAAAAAAAGAAATTTCGCAGGTAACATCTCCGGTACAAAAGGGCAGAAGATGTGTCGCGTTTGCTAAAGCTTGGAAAAAGCATTGGATTTTGTATATGATGTTTATCCCCGTTGCCGTATACTATCTGCTTTTTTACTACAAGCCCATGTATGGTATATTGATGGCATTTCAGGATTATCAGCCCATGAAGGGAATGCTCGGAAGTGACTGGGTCGGCTTTATGCATTTTAAAGATTTTTTTCAAAACTATTATTTTTGGCGAATTGTAAAAAATACAGTGATTATCAGCGGAGCATCCATCATTTTCGGGTTCCCGGCGCCCATCATATTGGCGTTATTGCTCAATGAGGTGGGAAGCACCAAATTCAAAAGAAGCGTGCAGACCATTTCGTATATGCCGCATTTTATTTCTATGGTGGTAATTTGCGGTATGATCCGGGTATTCGTTGCAGATAACGGTATCATCACTGATCTTTTGGTGCTTTTCGGAATGGAACGTCAGCCACTTTTGAGCAATCCGGATGCATTTGTACCCATTTTGGTTATTTCGGAAATCTGGCAGGGCATGGGTTGGGGTTCCATCATATACCTTGCTGCACTGACTGGTATTGATCAAACTCTTTATGAGGCAGCGGTGATTGATGGCGCGAATAGATGGAAGCAGACCCTTCATGTCACCATCCCTGGGATTGCTCCCACTATCATCATTATGCTTATCCTGCGTCTGGGTAGTATTCTTAGTGTAGGATACGAAAAAATTATTCTGCTTTATAATCCGCTTACCTACGAAACGGGAGATGTCATCTCCAGCTTTGTGTATCGCAAAGGCTTGCAGGAGATGAACTGGAGTTATAGTACTGCAGTTGGCTTGTTCAATTCTGTAGTAAACTTCGTATTCTTGATGATTACCAATTCTATTTCGCGCAGAGTAAGCGAAACCTCTTTGTGGTAAAACGGCGAAAGGAGACAAAAAATGAAAATCAAAAAAAGTATGAGCTATCGCTGTTTTACAGTGGCAAACACATTATTTCTGTTGCTCGTTTCGTTCACCATGCTTTATCCCATGCTATATGTATTGTTTGCATCGTTTAGCGAATCCAACGCCCTGCTGATGCATGACGGACTTTTGTATTGGCCGGTTGGTGCAAATACCGAGGCATACATGAAAGTGTTTAACAATCCCATGGTATGGAGTGGCTATCGAAACACCTTATTTATACTGATTGTTGGCGTGAGCCTGAATATGGTAATGACAACGATTGCGGCGTATGTGCTTTCCAGAAAAAATCTGCCCGGTTCGATGGCAATGACAGCATTTATCGTTATCACCATGTATTTTTCATCCGGATTGATTCCCAATTACCTCAATGTAAAGGGGATGGGTCTGGACAATACATTATGGGCATTGATTATTCCGGGAGCCATGAGTGCATACAACATGATTATGATGCGCACCTTCTTTGCAGGAATTCCGGATAGTCTTGAGGAATCGGCGACGTTGGACGGCGCTAACCATTTGGTGATATTGCTCCGTATTGTCTTGCCTCTTTCCGGCTCGGTGGTGGCGGTTATGATTTTGTATTATGCGGTAAGTCACTGGAATTCCTGGTTCAATGCGATGATTTATCTGCGCGACAGAACCAAATTCCCGTTGCAGTTGGTATTGCGTGAAATTTTGATTCAAAATGACACCAGCACCATGATGGAAAATTTGTCCAACCTCGAGCAAGGCTCGATCGCCGAAACCATAAAATATGCAATTATTGTAGTGAGTACCGCCCCTATTCTTATGGTTTACCCGTTCTTACAGAAATATTTTGTTAAAGGGGTAATGATTGGCGCGATTAAGGGATAAATTTGTCTGCGTTTTGTTCGCAATGTTGATAGTAATATCTGCGGCAGTCAGCAACGACTCAGAACGCGCAGGATATATTATGTAAAAGGAGTGATGAATGGTGCGATGGAAGAACAGGATGATCAGTGCTTTGCTTGCCATAGCGATGGTATTTCCCTCTGCAAATGTGTGGGCAGCAGATACTCCGGAACCGCAGACAACAGAGGAAACATCTAAGGTAGAAGTGCTGTTTGAGGACAATTTTAGCGGTTTTCGTACCGGCGCAACAGGATTGTCCGGCTATACAAACGGCAATACAGGCAATAAAATACTTGTGTGTGAGGACGATGCGGCAAATAAGTATGTGATGTTGTCTGTTATTTCAAGCAGTCATCTGCTGATTGCACGAGATTTGTCCAGTGAGGCAAGCGGAAAAATTGCGATTGATTTTCGCATTTACCTGGAGGATAACGGCAATGTGCAAAAGCAGATTATGATTACCGATTCCAACGGCGTGGAGTCCATCTTGGCAATTTTTCAGCCAAACGGCTCATTTGCTACGTATGACGGAACGGTGATTTCGGGCTATATTACGGGCAAGTGGTATAAGGTTTCGCTTGTTGTTGACACGAACGAGAAGACCTTCGATGCATATTTTAATGGAAAAAAGAGATTGACAAATCATCCGATACAAAAAGCGGATACCTTTGGCGGGATAAAAAACCTGCGTTTCCATATGCGCTATCCGCAGGGACATTCTACCATGTTACTGGATGACCTTCGTTTGTACACTTCGGATAAACCGCTCAACGACGAGGAACTTGCTTTTGCGCTAAGCTCGCAGGAACAGGCAGAAGACATAGCCGATCCGCTTCAGGCGGCGTCGAATGACGCAAGAGCGATCATGGCAGGGGCAACGGCACTTTATGTCAATAAGCCCAATGCACTGGTGGACAACGTAAAAACCTACATCACCCCCGAACGGGATGTGAAACCGTTTTATCAAAACGGACATGCACTGGTGCCGCTTCGGTTTTTCTCCACCAGCATTGGCGGAAAAACCGGTTGGAACGAGGCAGATAGCACCGTTACCCTGACCAAAGGGGAGACCACTGTGTCACTCAGAGTGGGCGAAAGTAGCATTTCGGTAAACGGACAACCCATGGAATTACCCGTTCCCGTTTGCCAGATTGGCGGTACAACCTATGCCTCGGTGGCAGAATTGTGTGATGCGTTTGGATTGTATTTATTCCTGGATCAGTCGGGCATGTTGATTTACAGTGACAAAATGCTCAACCTGAGTTGGCAGACCCATTTGATGGCATTGCGTACCATCTCGGAAAGCTATGTATATGACGATGTGGAGGGTAGTGAAATCACGGCACTGCTCAAACAGAATTTCCCCAACCAAAAGCATCCCCGTCTGTTGATGACAGAGGATAAATTCGTTGCAATCCGTGCCGAGTATCTCAAGGGCGAGGATTGCGATCCGGTTTACAAAAAACTCATTGAGTCGCTGAAAATAAAATGCGATGGTTACTTAAAAACTACGCCCATGACCTACTATGTGGCAGCACCTTATTATTTGATTGATATAGCACGTGCTATGAATGACCGCATTATGGGGCTTGCCATGATGTATCATATCACTCTTGATGAGCAGTATGCCGTCCGCGCGCGGCAGGAATTGATTGCGGCGGCAACCTTTCCAAACTGGAATAATACCTTCATGCTCGCCTGTGCTGAGATGGCTATGGGTGTGGCGTTTGGATATGACTGGCTCTATGATTGGCTGGATGAAAGCGATAGAACACTGCTTCGTAAAGCATTGATCAGCCACGCACTTTCTTTGGTGCAACATGACTATTTGAATGAAACGAAGGCTGTAGATCTTGCATATTACTCTGACAATCCGCTTCACCGAGCATTTCTCTGGCGTGGCGGAAATCCCACCAACAATCAGATTATCGTCATCAACGGTGCCATGTTTTCTGCAGCCGCGGCAATTGCCGATGAACTTTCAGGCAGCGAACTGGAAATGGCAGAACGCATCTTCAAGCAGAGCCTGATTGACCTGCGTCGTGGATTGAGCCTGTTTGCTCCCGATGGTGGTTATGAAGAGAGTATGGGATACTGGGAATTTTGTCAGGAATTCTGCAGCTATCATCTGGGTACCCTGCTCAATATTACCGGTGGCAAGGATTATGGCTATCTGGATGCACCGGGTACACGCTCTATGGTGGACTTTCTCATTTGTGCAAACGGCCCCGTGAGTGCATTCAGCTATCACGACACCACCACGACCGTGGCGGATATCCCGCCGCAGAGTATGTTCTGGGCAGATGTGTTGGGCGATTATGAGGATGCACTCCCGAGAATTGAACACATCATGGCAGGCAAAGGAAAGCTGGAGGATTTGTATTTCTACAAGCCGGAATTCCGGCAGATAAAAGCGCAAAATCTGGCACTGGATTACATTTATCCCACCACCGGCATTGCGAGTATGAGAAATGGTTGGGGCAAAAATGACCTCTGGTTAGGATTCCATGCAGATAACGCCTATGGCGGACCTGGGCATGCGCATATGGATGTCGGCAGTTTTGTAATGGACGCCATGGGGCACCAGTTCTTCCTTGATTTGGGGCAGGACAATTACGGATTGGGCGGATATTATAAACACGCCTATCGTTTCCGCGCCGAGGGACACAACACCATTGTCATTAATCCTGACGGCGATTATGACCAGAAATATGGCGGCAAGGCAAAAATAGATAAGTGGGTGTCCAAACCTCAGGGCGTATTTGCCCAAACAAACTTGACCGACATCTATTCGGATGATGTGGTATCCGCTTGGCGTGGTATCAAGCTGGATAATTACCGCAGAACAGTGACGGTGCAGGATGAAATTGTGATGAAGGAGCCCTCCGAGCTATATTGGTTTGCGCATACTACCGCAAGTATTTCCATCAGTGAGGATGGCAAGAAAGCATATTTGTCTTCGGGCGGTGATACCCTTTTGGCAGAGATTGCAACGGGAGAGAACGCTACCTTCTCGGTGATGGATGCAAAGCCGTTGCCCACTACACTTGACATTCCGGGTCAAAATCCCAATAAGGGTGTGAAAAAACTGACCATTCATATGGAAAATGTCAAGGAGGTCAATCTGCAGGTCATCTTCAACCAGTACGATGCAGATTATGAAGAATTAATTTATAGCAAGGAATTTGTTCCCTTGGAAAAATGGGAAATCCCCGATGGGGAAGGAACTCCTAACTATGCAAAATTAAATTCCATTACCATCGACGGTAAGGAATTGGAAAACTTTGACCCCGACCGCTATCACTACACTGTTACTGTTTCTTCCATAGAAGAACTTGCGGCACAAATTGGCGCAACAGCAGATGGCGAGGTGCAAATCACTCCGTCCACCGGAATCGGCTCACCCACACTTATCAAGGCTTGTGCGCATGATGATAAAATTGCAAAGCATTATTCGGTAACTTTTGTTGCTGCCGAAGGTGACATTTTGTGGCAGAATGAGTGCAAGCCCGTTTCGGTAACTGCTAATGACCATGACGGAAACATCCCCGAAAACACCATAGATGATGATATGGAAACCAGGTGGTCAAGCGCAGGAGTTTCCTGGATTCAATATGACCTTGGCTCGGTGCAGGAACTGGAAGGTGTTGCAATTGCATTCTGGAAAGCAAGTGAACGTGTGGCGCAGTATGAGGTGGAAGTGAGTGAAGACGGAGAAAAATGGACCAACTTCTTCAAAGGAGATGCGCAGGTAAAACAGGGCTACAACACCCACTACATCACCAATCAGAAAGCACAGTATGTACGATTCAATTGCCGTGGATTTGACGGCAACGAAGGTGCATGGAACAGTGTGCTGGAAGTAAAGATTTTCACAAAATAATCCTGATACAAAAGAAGGTGAGTAGGATGGATATGCATAATAAAGTGGACATCACTTCTTTGATGGAGAGTGCTACTGCGCTTTATGTGAATAAACCAAATGCACTGGTAAATAATCTAAAAACTTATATCACTCCCGAACGGGATGTAACGCCCATAAACCAAAACGGACATACTGTAATCCCGGTGCTGTTTTTTGCAAACAGCATCGGGGCGGCGGTGCAGAGCGGGGCGGACGGCAGCATCACCCTTACCCGTGGCGAAACGGCGATCGCCCTGAAAGCGAGCGAGAATGCCCACTTGATAAGCGGCACGTTGTATGCCCCTGTAACCGAGCTTTGCGAGGCGTTTGGATTGTATCTGTTCAAAGATCAATCGGGTGTGATGATTTACGGCAAGAGGGATTTGAATTTGAACTGGACAACCCACAAAGAAGAGCTTCGTAAGATATGCGAAACGTATGTGTATGACGATGTGGAGGGTAGTGAAATTACGGCACTGCTCAAACAGAATTTCCCCGATTGTACACATCCCCGATTGGTGATGACCAAAGAAAAATTTGAACGGATACGGGCGGAATACCTGAAAGGGGAGGACTGCGATCCCATATACCAAAAACTGATTGCAAAGCTGAAGGGGATGTGTGATGGCTATTTAACTGCTGCTCCCATGACCTATAATGTGGATCCGCCTTACTATTTGATTGATGTAGGACGCGCCATGAATGATCGCATTATGGGGCTTGCCATGATGTACAATATCACGTTGGACGAACGATATGCCGCTCGTGCACGCGAGGAAATGCTTGCGGCGGCTGCCTTTCCAAACTGGGATCAGACTTTCATGCTTGCCTGTTCTGAAATGACGGTGGGTGTGGCATTCGGCTACGACTGGCTATATGATTGGTTGGACGAGAGTGATAAATCCCTGCTCAGAAAAGCACTGGTCGATTATGCCATTTCCATGGTGCAGTATGACTACGATAATGTTACGGAATTTAGCGAAAAACCTTCACTCAATCCCATTCATCGAGGTTGGAACTGGCGGTGCGGCAAGCCTACCAATAATCAGATTATGGTTATCAACGGAGCCATGTTTTCCGCTGCCGCTGCAATTGCCGACGAGTTGGAGGGCGATGAACTGAAAATGGCAGAACGCACATTTTCACAAAGTTTGCTTGATCTGCGTTGTGGGTTGAGCCTGTTTGCCCCTGACGGTGGGTATGAGGAGAGTATGGGATATTGGGAATTTTGCCAGGAGTTTACCACCTACCATCTGGGTACGCTGCTCAATATTACTGGCGGAAAGGATTACGGCTATCTGGATGCACCGGGCACACGTTCCATGGTGGATTTTCTCATCAGTGCCAATGGACCGGTGAGCACATTCAGTTATCACGATACCACAACTACGGTAGCGGATTTTCCGCCTCAAACCATGTTCTGGGCAGATGTATTGGGCAACCCCAAAAATGCACTTCCTCGCATAGAACACATCATGGAAGGCAAGGGTAAGCTGGAAGACTTGTATTTCTACAAGCCTGAATTCAGAAAGGTGAAAGCAGATAATCTCGCACTGGATTATATATACCCCACGGTGGGAGTCGCCAGCATGCGGAGCGGTTGGGGCAAAAAAGATATTTGGGTAGGATTTCATGCGGATAATGCCTATGGTGGTCCCGGACATGCACATATGGATGTTGGCAGCTTTGTAATGGATGCCATAGGGCGCCAGTATTTCCTCGATTTCGGTCAGGACAGCTACGGGCTGGGCGCACCTTACTATATTCACGCCTACCGTTTCCGTGCCGAGGGGCACAATACACTGGTAATCAACCCGACCGATGGTTATGACCAGAAGTTTGGCGGTAAGGCAAAGATAGATAAGTGGGTATCCAAGCCGCAGGGCGCATTTGCACAGACCAACCTGACCGACATCTATTCGGATAATGTAGTATCCGCTTGGCGCGGTATCAAATTGGACAACAATCGCACCAGGGTGGTTTTGCAGGACGAAATCACCATGAAAGCGCCTTCGGATTTTTATTGGTTCGCTCATACCGCGGCAGATGTTACCATCAGCGAGGATGGCAAAAAGGCATTCCTTACCATAGAGGAAGATGTGTTATGCGCCGAAATTACAAGCGGAGAACGAGCGGTATTTTCGGTGATGGATGCAAAACCGCTTCCCACAACGCCCGATGTGCCGGGGCAAAATCCCAACAAGGGCGTGAGGAAACTTGTCATCCACATTTCCGGATGCGAAAACCTGAATTTGTCGGTGGTATTTTACCCCGACGGGCAGGATAAGGGGAATACCGCATGGGTTCCGCTTACGGAGTGGAATATAGAAGATTAAGTAGAAAGGCATTGGTTGTATCTTATCCTGTGCGGTGCACAGGCACAACGCAGGAATCAGATAAAAGTAAATAACGGCGTGTTGATCAAACACTGCCGAAAAACAAAGAGGAGGAAGTAAATATGTTGAAGAAAAGCAAGACAAACAAAACAACAAGGCTGATCTCAATGGTTTTATCGTTGGCGGTAATGTTCATGGCATTGCCGGTGTGGAATGTGACCGTTTCGGCGGCAGACACATTCACCGAAATAGATACGGATTTTTCCTCAAATCCGCCGTGGTCTCCCACAGTTGGAAATGGTACCATTTCCCGTGTGGAAGATACCAGTATGCCCGGTGCGGCATCCGGTAATATGGTGTATAAAATAACCGTTCCAACAAGCGGAACAGGCCCTAATTTTTATCCGTACTGGAATCAGGCTACCTATCTGTATGGCCCGTTTGTGTTTGAGTTTGATTTCAAGGCAGATGCTGCGGCAAGATTCCGTATCCGCTTTGGTGCGGAATCCGCTACTCATGCATTTGAATTCTGGGGCGGAACAGTGAATAAATTCAATTCAGGAGCTACCGAGGCCTCCGAAATGACTCCCTTGAAAGATGTAACCGGTGCCAATATGGCATATAACGCAACCGATTGGTATCATGCAAAAATCAGCATCGACTACGGTACAAAAGTTGCCAAAACCGGCGTGGAAAACATCCCGTACATGGCTTTGCAACTGACCAACAAAACCAGTGGTGCATCCCAGACATTTGAAGAAACTTATTCTACCTCAAGTGATGTGCTCAAATTCCTGCAATGGTATACGAGCGGACCAATTGACAGATGGGGTCTGATTTTTATTCCTACAGGAACAGATGCTACCATCATGATCGACAACTACAGACAGACTGCACTGGAAAGAGTAACTCGCGCAGACATCGGTGCAGCAACCGGCACCGACAAAAACGGTATGTTCAATCGTCTTTCCGATACCGTACATAAATTTGACCTGGCATATCCTAATATGCCTGCAGTAGGTACTGCAGATTACAATCAGTGGGTACTTGGACGTTATATGTATCAGAGAGCATCCAATGGCACTGATGCCACAAACACCATCAGCATCACCGAGCCGGAAAGCGGCGTAAAGGCGCTGGATTTCCATTATGCCAAGGGCGCAACCGAGGCTGCACCCGTAAATGACAAAAACATAGCTGCTCCCACTTACTTTGACAAACTGCACCCCCTTACCAATCTGGATATGGCATTCCGTATCAAGAGAACTGCCATCCAATGGAGCGATTTTCTGGTTGAAGCTCGTGGTGTGGATGAAACCCGCAGAACCCCCATGTTCTTTGGTAAGGATGGTTATGTGTATCTGATGGGAAACAAGGTGGCAAAGTATGAGGCAGGCAAATGGTATGATGTAACACTCAAGGTGGATTATACTGCAAAATATGCACAACTGGGTCTGAAAGAAGCAACCGCTTCGGATTACACCTACTATGATATGACCTACAGTGTGATTCCCACTTTGGCAGGTACTACCGGAACCACCGCTATTCCGAGCGTGGGATGGCTGCAGTTTATGACCTTCTGCACCGAGGGAACGCCTACCGAGGAATACCACACCTATATCACCAATTATATGCAAAACACCTCTGCAACCGGTTTCGCGCCCACCATGAATTCTCAGAATGACGATTTCAGTGGCGCACTTGCAGATACTGTGTTTGCAGCAAATGGCACCACCATTTCTGGGCTGACCACTGCAGCTGATAATTATGTGGCATCTAACAATGGCTGGATCATTTCGGAAAGCGATACAAATACTGCCGTTGCCATGGAAACGTTGGATGGCAATCAGGTGCTGAAGTTGACCAAAACCGATGCTTCCACCGTGGCACAGTACGGAATTACCAAAACCAATTACAGTGCAAATACCGATGCCAATGCCATTCACCGTTTCCGTTTCAAGATGGGTGGCGGCGGCTTTGCAGGACTGCAAATTTTCTTCAATGACAACGGCGGAATTACCCCCTTTAATGTATACAACGGAACTGTAAGTTATCGCGCAGGCTCCATGGCGCCGGCATTTACGGTAGAAAATGAAACCGATCTGTATGATTATGAGGTAATTTACAATGGAGCAGCAGGCGTGATGGATTACTGTGTAACTTCTCCTACCGGAAAACAGTTTGTGGGACAGAAGTCGGCCACCATTGGCGCACTTAGCAAGATTACCTTCCGTATTTCGGGCGTGAAGTCGGATAACCCCTCTTCGGCAGCAACCGCCACCAACCTGTATCTGGATGATTTCCAGTGGGATATCTTAAGTGGCAACGCAACCGGCACCGCAAGCATTGATGGCAATGTCGAAGATGCAAGCCTTGACGAATGGGTATACATTACATATAATGAAACAGTAAATGATGCTGCACTGGACAAGGAAGAAACTGCGCCCACTGTTACTGTAACCAGCGGCGGTGAGCCGGTAGAAACCCCCTACACTCTGGATGCAGAGGGTGAAACCCTGATTGTGAAATTCTCCGATCTGGATATGACCAAGGAATATGTAGTAACCGTGAGCGACGTACCCATGCTCTCTTCGGTAACAACTGTTGGGGAAGAAGATATTACCTTTACCACGCTGACTGCAGAGAAAGCAATTTCTGCAACCAAGCCTGCTATGAGCGGTAATACCATTTCCTCTACCGTTACCAGCTGCTATGCACATGGACGCACCGTAAACTTGATTGCGGCACTTTATCAGGACGGCGTACTTGTCAATGTAAAGATTTCGCCGCTCAATGCCGATTCCAGAACCGGTGAGAGCGTATCCATTGACCTGACGGGTGAGGACTATGAAACAATCCGCACCTATGTGTGGAGTGATTTTGCAAGCATGATTCCCCATTCGGAGAGTGCTGCGTACTAATTGATTTTACCGGCGGCGGTGCGGAGAAACTCCGCACCGCGCCAAAGGCATCAATCGGTGTAATAGATTACACATACATGATGAACTCTTTAAGAATGGAGATTGATACCATGAAAAGAATGGGAAGATTGTTCCTGCTTTTTATCTGCATATTGATGCCCATTTATGCTTGTGCGGCAGCGCCTGTGGATTCGGTGACCGTAGATAGCACAAAGCACATACTTACAATTCAGGGGACAATTCCCGAAGATGCTGATAAATGGGTTACTATGGAGATACTCAAAGAAAATGTGGTCTGGACACGCGAAGAGGCTGCACCTGGTCAACAGAGCCTGGAGGATTACGACGGTAGTGACAGCATTCTGAACTATCTGGAGTATTTCGGGCAGATTGATGTGCAGTCACAACGCGCCTATACCATCACGTTAAAGAACTATATGCGTAGCGAAATGCCCGAGATGCGGCTGCGTTTGGGTGAGGATTCGTTTTACTATTTCAGCCCTAAGGTGCTTTCCGATATCAATGCAGTTACAACGGCATCAGCGCTGGAAAGTGCAGTGATGGGCAACTCATACCTAAACGCACAAATCCAGCCGGAGTACGCCCTGCTCGAGGAAACTCAGACCGATACCTTCTGGGAACTGCTTTTTGCGCACCGGAATTCGCTGGAGGGCAACAAATTTACTACATTTGGCGATATCACCTCAAAAGCAGGAGAATATGCGCGGATTACCAGACTCAAATTTGCGCAGGATGTGGATGACCTGAAGGCGGTCATTACCCTGTGTGAGGAGTATGGCATTTCTCAGAGCAATTCGTATGATTTGTATCTGGGCGAGGGCGATTTTGACAATAGCGAGATGGGCGAAGTCCAGAAGGCGAATATGCTTGCCTCAATTCTTGAAAAGAAAGATGGCTACAAAACCATTTCCGGATTTGTGGATGATTTTCTGGACCAGACCGTGCTCTATGCCTGCAGTGGTAATGAGAGTAAATATTATGTGAATGCAATTTTGCAAAATGCAGACAGATTGAATCAGGACAACATGGGCAAATTTTCAAAGCTCAGCAATACTGAAAAACTCAAGGTGTGTAATACCATTAATGCCCAGCAACCATATGCAAGCATTGACGCGTTGGAACGGGCGGTTTCATCTGCTGCGGGTGGCGGTAGCAAGAATACCGGCTCGGGCGGAGGAAGTAATAGCGGCGGCGGCGCGTCAGGCGGTTTTGCCGGTTCGGTGGGATTACCTACGGATATACAGGGCGAGCATGCTCCGACGACAGATGCCGAAGGCTTTACCGATCTGGGTGAGGTGGCATGGGCGCAGGAGGCAATTGATTATCTCCGGAGTAAAAATATTGTGTCGGGCAGGGGAGAACATCTCTTTGATCCCATGGCACAGGTTTCGAGAGAGGAATTTGCAAAAATGCTGGTTCTGGCAGTTGGCTGCTACGATAGTACCGCCACAGAGGTTTTTGATGATGTAGACGCCTCTGCATGGTATTGCCCGTATGTGGCAAGTGCGCAAAAGGCAGGGCTGATTAAAGGCATCAGCGAAACACAATTTGGAACAGGTATGGCAATTACTCGCGAGGATATGGCGGTTTTGCTGACACGAGCTGCCGGCGGCAAAGTTGCCGAGGTAATAGAGAGTGGTTTTGCTGATGATGAACAGATGAGCGGATACGCAAAAGGCGCTGTTTGCTATGTGCGGGAAAATGGCATCATGAACGGCGTGGGAGATGGTATGTTTGCCCCGAAAGAGGTTGTAACCCGCGCGCAGGCGGCAAAGGCGATTTATGAATTGATGAGGAGGGGATGAGTATGAAAAAAATATGTTGCATTCTATTGTGTTTGTTGCTCAGCCTCTCTGTGATTGCGGTGCCTTCCTTTGCGGCACAGGAAAATCCTACGGAGGATGTAACTGACCTCGAAGCGGCAATTGCATTGGGATTGTTTGATCAATCGGCATTGACCCGCGCGCAGGAGGAGATTAGCCGCGGTGAGTTTGTGGATGCGCTGATGCGACTTTGTGGGATGGAAATTGCGGTAGAGAGCTCTCCTTTTTCCGACCTGACGGCAAGCAGTACCTATTATAACGGCATATGTAGCGCGTATGCACTTGGCTATATCAATGGACATGCTGATGGTACCTTCCGCGAGGCAGACCCTGTGGCAAAGAGCACTGCAGCACGCCTGCTGACCTATGCGGTGGGCTATAAGGAACTTTTGGATGCCGGATTGGATTATGCTGCAGCTGCCGTACAGTCAGAGATTTGCTCGCACAGTGTGGCGCGGGATGAATCCACTCTTTCGGTGCTCGGTGCGGCACAGATGCTGCTGGATGCCGGAAATGCCTATGTGGTGCAAATCAATGCGGTAGGAGATAATCTGGACTATTATTTTGGCGCATCCACTGTTTTGGAAAAATGCCGTGGCATTTATCGTGTGAAGGGCGTCGTGGAGGCCAATGAATTCACCTATCTGAATATGGAAAAGTCACTGGGCGAGGGCATGGTAAAAATCGGAGACGAGTTGCTTTATCTGGGAGAAACCTGCGCAGAAACGTTTCTGGGTTATCAGGTAACGGCCTATTACAAGTGCGATGAGGCATCCAACACCAAAACTCTGCTCCATGTATATGAAAAGGGAAACGAAGTACTTACCATCAAGGCGGAAGACTATGTAGATTACGCCAACGGAAGAATCAAATATTTTGATGAAAAGGAAAATGTAAAGGACGAGTATCTTGCCCTTTCTGTTGTGGATGTAATTTACAACAATAAACTTCTCACTTTGCCCAAAAAAGAAGATTTTGAGATGGATAACGGCACCATTACCCTGATAGACAATGACCGCGACGGCGAGTATGATGTGGTAAAAATTTTGTGCTACCAGACCTTTGTAATTGATTCGGTGGACAAAAACGCCCAGAAAGTATTTGGTAAATGGGGCGGCGGTATGCTGGATTTTCTCGCACCAAGAAAGTTTAGCTTCACCTCACAGGATGGCGACAGAATGCATGTGACCGAACTGGCGGAATGGGATGTGCTGTCCGTTTCAAAAAGCCGGGACGGCGAGGTGGTAACCGTAATCTATGCCACCGACTGGGCTGAGGGTGAAATTACCGCATATAGCGAGGGTGATAATGCTTCGATTACTGTGGATGGAAAAACATATGCACTTTCGGCTTTCTTTATCACCCATCAGGGCGCAGAACTCAAGCTGGGAGTAAATGCGATGGTTTTGCTTGATGCCGACGGAAAGGTGGCAGCTGCAAACTTTAATATTGTGGACGAAAAGGAATATGCATATCTGATCAAAACAGAACCGACAGGTAGTTTGAATCCGGGCATAAAAGTAAAATACATGGATGGAGAAGGAAAGATTAGAATTGCAGATATGGCAAAAGTCTTGATATTCAACGGGCAGTCCATGAAAACAGAAGAGCATATTGACACACTCAAGGCACTGAGCGAAACGCTGATGATTTGTAGGGTGAATGCAAATGGGCAGCTTGATTACATTGACATGCCCTACACCGAACGAAATGGCACCATTACCGATTTAGGCGCATACGAGAGCATCCAGAAAAGCCTGTGCAAGTTTTACGATGGGCATAATTCGGATGGCTTGGGCCGTTTGGAATCATTAACATACAAAACCGCCACGCGCGTATTTGGCTATAAGCTTGCAGTTGCGGCAGATACCAAGGTGTTTGTTGTTCCGTCAACGCCGGGCGACGATGATGACTATCATGTATTTTCACCGGTGGGGTATTTTGAAAATGATATTCCTTACACGGTGCAGGGATATCGTAGCGATCCCAATGCATTGCATGCAGAGGCACTGATTTATCGCAATGATGTACTAAGCACCTCTATAAAAGACGATACCCCCGTTTCTGTAGTGGAGAAGGTAACCAGAATGTTGGATGCAGATGGCAATCCAACCTACAAATTTGCAGTATATTCCAACGCGGCACGATATGAGTACTATACCAAAGATGATTCGGTATATACCGGCGTTACCTTTGATAGCAAGCCATATAAGGTTACCGCAGGTGATGTGGTCAGATTGTCGGTGGACGTAAACGGGAAAATTACAGCGTGCGAGCTGGTATATTCCCAAGATAAGGATTCAATGAACGGCAACAACCCCAATTCCAGTGGACAGTGGGCGACATTCCGTGCGATGAAGGCATTTGTATATCAAAAATACAAAAACAATTTCATCACCACCACAACCCCGCTTGTGCCGGGAACAAGCTACGAGATGAGCACGCTTGCAAATGTGGAAACCAGAGCATTCAGTAGCTACTGGCAGATTTTGGTGTTTGATTCGGAGCGCAAACAACTTTCCGTAGGCACTGCCGAGGCGGTGCTCGGGTATATGAATACCGGCGGTGTGGAGTGCTCAAAGGTATTTGTTTATGACCGCAGGGGCGATGCCAGAATTATGGTGGTCTACAAATAATAAAAGAGCCGCGCACAAAGCAGAACGTGTATCTTGACGGTCGCTAAAAAACCATATATAATAATGAAAAAAGGAGGGGAAACAAGATGAATGACAGAATTTGTTTTTATGCGCAACCCTTTCATGGCATTTCATCTTACTGTGATATGGTGGATGCTGCCGTGCAGTATCAGCTTGCAGGGGTGGAAGGATTTTCGCAGTTTGAGTTTTCCGTTCCAGATGTTAAAGCGGCAATGAAGGTAAAAAAATATGCTGATGAAAAGCACATCAAGTTTCCCTGCTTTTCTGTTTATATCAATCTGGTAGGAGAGGATTTTGAGCAGATGCTGGCGCGTATCAAAGGCTATGCTGAGGTTGCGGCAGCACTGGGCTCGCCCTATTTGCACCATACCATTGCTGCAAATTGTAGTGAGCCGGCAGAGGTATTGCCCTATAAAGAGGAGCTTTATGCCCGTGGTGTGGAATGTGTGCGCGAGGTATACGATTATGCAAAAACACTGGGCGTGAAAACCATCTATGAGGATCAGGGCTATATTTTCAATGGCGTAAAGGGCTTTGGCAGATTTTTGGATGAGGTAAATCGTGACGTGGGCGTAGTTGCTGATTTTGGGAATATATATCAGTCGCATGATACCATCGAGGACTTTATCCGCGCATTTGCAGATAGAGTAGTGCATGCACATATCAAGGATGTAGCATTAACTGTCGAACAGGGGCCATATGGTTTGAAAACGCTCAGCGACCGTTATTTCAACGAAACTCCCATCGGCATGGGAGAGGTGGATATTCCTGGTGCAATCAATCTGCTCAAGCAGGCGGGCTATCAGGGGTATTACGGCATTGAAAATGGCGGTTATGAGAAAAATTCTCCTGAAGTCGACCGGATGCTAAAACTGATTGATGGTTGGCTAAAATAGTATAAAAACAAATAAAGTCCACGGCTTTTTCGTGGACTTTATTGGCATAACGGAGGAAAGGCATGAAATATAAGGGTAAGGATTTTAATATGTGGGATGCCTGGTTCCTGAATGTGGATGGCAGGGTGCATGCTCTCCACCTCAAGGGAAATGAGGATCTGACAAAAATAGGCACAAAGTGGAGCTTGGGGCATGTGTATACAGATGATTTGCTGCATTTTCAGCGGTGTGAGGATGTACTGCCCCCGTTGGATGAAACTCGTTTTCCTGAGGATTGTCAGGGGAAATTCACCGGTTGTGCCATCACCGAGCAGGAGAGTGGCGAGCACTACATTTATTATACCATGCGAAATAAAATTGAGTCGGAAAAAATAGGACTTGCCGTTACACAAGACATGGAAAATTTCAAGGTTTACCACCAAAATCCTGTGCTTACGCCTGATCCGGATGTTTTTTGCGTACCGCCTGCAGACCGGAAAACCGATTGCAGGGATATGCTGGTGGTACACGATTCGAAGACAGATCGTTATTACGGCTATTTTGCAACAATGGCAAACAACTCCGACGGTGTACCGGTGGGAGTTATCGGTGTGGCGGAAAGTGAAGATTTGCTCTGCTGGAACAACCAGAAAATTGCCTATATGCCCCCGTTTTGTGGTGTGGTTGAGGTTCCGGATGTATATTGTATGGATGGAAAATGGTATATGACATTTTTAACGGGAAACGGCTATGGCGCAAAGGGTGCAATTACCGATGGAAACCTTGCCAATTATACCCTCTATGCGGTATCCGATTGTCCGCAAGGACCATTTGAGATGCAGAGTGATAATATCTTCATCGGCGGCCCGTATGAAAGCGGCTATACCTGCCGCACATTTCTTTACAATGGTAAGCGGTATGTGATGTATATTGAACGTAGCTGTTATGGCGCTGCGATTTCTCTTCCCAAAGAAGTGCGGGTGATTGATGGTGTATTGCGTCTGTGCTATACGCCGTTGCTTGAGAAAATCCGAACCGGCAATCTTACCGGGCATATCACCTCCGATATGCTCATTCCCTGTAAAAGTTCGTTTGGTTGGGATACCAAGCGAAAAGAAAATATCGAATGTAAGGATGGCGCATTGATTATTCGTGGCGGCGCATATGATTATAGCCACTACATGATAGATGAGGCAACTTATGGTTCTGTTGAGGTGGAATTTGGTCTGGTGTGCGACTGCCGTGAGGGCGGTATCATGCTCAAGGTAAAGGATGAAACAGACGAGGCACTTGCCTATTTCATTACAGCAGATACACAGGAACAATGCCTTTGTATATCCAAAACAGAACTTCTCATGTGTAAACAGTTTATCCCCCACGCCAAGCGGAAATATCCGTTTGAAAAAGGGAAAGAATATGCCTTCCGCGTGATTGCAATGGAGGGGCAGTTTGAAATATATATTGATGATATACTGGTGTTGCAGGGGAATATGCAGACCGGGCAGGGCATGACTGCAGGAGTTGTGTGCGGTTGCGGTGATTTGAAGGTAATAAATCCGGTGGTTTATGAACTGGAACGATAGAGGATGGTATCAGAAATGAAAAAAATAATTCTTGATGGCGAATGGCGGATGAGGGAATCTTCCTCGATTGAATATATGCCTGCGACTGTGCCGGGTTGTGTACATACCGATTTGATGCAAAACGGAAGAATTTCAGATGTTTTTTATCGGAAAAATGCAGATAAAATCCGTTGGATAGAAGAAAAGGATTGGATTTACGAGCGTGATTTTGAAGTGAGCGAAACCGAGGGAGCAGTTCTTGTATTTGATGGGCTGGACACCTATTGCGATATCGAGATAAATGGTGTTTGCGTAGGCCATTGTGAGGATATGTTCATTCAGCATCGCCTTACGATTTCTCATGTATTGCACCCCGGGAAAAACAACATTCGTGTATTGTTTTACTCTCCCATTCGTATGGTGGAGGGTAAGGAAAAACGCGAGGGCGCATTTACCACCGAACGGTTGCATTCACGCAGAATGCAATGTACCTATGGATGGGATTGGGTGGAACGGTTTGTCGGTTGCGGCATTTATCGTTCGGTATCCATTGTCTATGACCGGCATTTCCGGTGCAGTGATGCTTATGTATATACCACGCATGTCGATTCCTATGGTGCACAGGTTTGTGTACAGGCAGAGTTTTGCAATATCGGCAAGGGAGAGGAAGTTCTATTTGCGGTTCTGGACGCCGATGACAGTGTGCTAACAAAGAGAAGGGTATATATCGACACTCCCCGGTTTCAGACCGAGTTTCAGATTTCCAACCCCGTTTTGTGGGATATCCGGGAAGAAAATAATCGTCCTTACCGCTTGCGTATTTTGGCGGGCGATGAAGTGTATGAAACGCCGTTTGGCATTCGTACCATGCGTATTTTGCAATGTCCGGATGCACCCGGTAGCCCGGAGGAGATGTTAAGTCATTCCCTTCGTCAGACCGATAGTGGCTTGGAATATGACCAAAACACCGAATCCTCCTCCTTTGAGGTAATCTTAAATGGCAGAAAGGTAATGTGTAAGGGGGCAAACTGGGTTCCCTGCGAGCCGTTCCCGTCGGATGAAAGCAAGGAAAAAATCACCCGTATTCTGGAACTTGCAAAACGAGCCAATTTGAACATGATTCGCGTATGGGGCGGTGGTGTGTTTGAACAGGAGCATTTTTATAATGAATGTGACCGCCTGGGTATTATGGTGGTGCAGGATTATATGATGGCTTGCGGACACTATCCGGAAAAGGAAGAGTGGTTTATCCAAAGCCTCAATAGCGAAGCAGAATACATTACAAAGCGCCTGCGTAATCATCCGTCGCTCATGTGGTGGCATGGCGATAATGAAAACGCGGTAAACGGTTGTGACGCCGATTGCGACTATATGGGAAGAGATGCAGCATTTAAGGGGATTATGCCCTTTATCCTGAAAAACGATTTTACCCGTCCATTTCTCATTTCCAGTCCGTGGGGTGGCAGAACAAACGCATCCAAAACGGTGGGAACCACCCACAATACCCAGTTTTTGGGTAGCTTTTTCCAATATGTAGATGGTGAAAGCGATGGAAGTGATTATCTGGAATATATGAAAGACTATACCGCGCGTTTTATTTCGGAGGAACCATGCTTTGGTGCAGCGATGTATGATAGCCTGCGCCGGTTTATGACAGACGAGGATATATTTGAGGGAGAGAATATCTGGATTTATCATTCCAAGGGAAACCCTGCACTGCCGGACGAAACCATGAATTATTACGGACGGTTTGCCCAAAAATTGTTTGGCAAATTTACCGATGGTGCAGACAGACTCTTTAAAATGCAGTATCTCCAATATGAATTGATACGCATCACCATGGAAAATGCACGCAGAAACAAGGGCTATTGCGGCGGCGAGATATACTGGATGCTCAATGATTGCTGGCCTGCGGCGGCAGGATGGGCATTGATCGATTATTACCTTACCGTAAAATCGGGCTATTATGCATTTGAAAAGTATGCGGCAGATGGGATAGTAAGCCTGGACTGCAAAAATGGTGAGTATTTGTTGTATTTGTGCAACGATAGTGATGGTGTCATTGATGGCAGAGCAGTGGTAGATGAGATTGACCCTGCAACAGGAGAAATACTGGACACACAAACTCTTTTTGTCAGTGCCGATGCCGAAAAGAGTGCATGCTATCGTTTGGGGAAGAAATGCGAACACAGCGTCCTTGTTGCAGATTTTGGCAAGAGCAGGGCCTCTTATCAGTCAGGCAGATGCCTGATCACCCCTTGTGCGCCTCCTCGTGTAACAGAAATGGGAGAGGACAGCATGACCCTGGTTGCCGACGGCTATATCCATGCAGTAAGGCTTTCGGGCGCGGCGCGTTTTTCGGACAATTTCTTCATCATGAAACCGGGTGAAGTACGTTCCATTACTTTTGAGGGAAAAACTGCACCGCAAATAGACGTTTGTGCGTATTGCTTGATTAAAAAATAAGTTTGGGAGTGGATGTAATGTATCGTTATGCCATTATTGGATTTGGCGGATTGGCAAAAATACATTTTTCCAATCTGATGAAGTTGGAAAAAGAGCGGGGCGATTTTATCCTTTGCGCCATTTGCGGCACCGACCCCGAGAGCTTTCAGAAGAATGTAAGCCTTAATCTGGGGGATGTGGATATGTCCTCGTTTGATTTTTCGGGTTGTAATTTTTATACCGATTACAAAGAGCTGATGGAAAAGGAAAAACCGGACTTTGTCCTTTCCACCTTGCCCACCTTCCTGCATGAGGAAGTGGCAGTATATTGTCTTAATCACGGCGCGCATGTGTTTTCCGAAAAGCCCATGGCAAGAACCCAGGAACAGTGCAAAAATATGGCAAAGGCGGCGGAGGTAAACGGCAAAAAACTGATGATCGGTCAGTGCCTTCGTTTTGATCCTGCCTGCGCTAAAGTAAAGGAGTACATTGAAAAGCAGACCTTCGGCAAGGCATATCGTGCAGAGTTTTCAAGATACTCCCAGCTTCCCATCTGGTCTTGGAACAATTGGCTTTTAAAGCCCGATATGGGCGGTGGTTGCGTAATGGATATGCATGTGCATGATGTGGATTTAATCAACTGGTTTTTTGGAAAACCCTCATCCCTTCGCTCGGTAGTTACCCGGCAGAAGGAAGATCTGGAATCCATATTTACCCAATATTTTTATGATGATTTGCTCATTATTGCCAATGCCGATTGGTCCATGCCACAAACCTTCCCGTTCGAGTCGCGGTTTCTTATTAATTTTGCCGAGGCAACGGTGGTGTTGCAGGGCGGTACGCTCACCGTTTATCAGGATGATCGCAGTTTTTCGCCGAAACTTTCTGGCACAGATTATTTTATGGACGAGATGCGTGCATTTTTGCATTGGGTGATTGATGATGTTCCCTGCGAATGCATCACCATCGAGTCGGTAGCACAAACCATCGATTTAGTGCTCAAAGAGTTGGAGTCTGCAAAGACGGGCGAACGAGTGCATTTTTGATAAATAATTACCGCAAAGCACCGATTTAAAAATGGATTTCATCTGGATTAAATGCAGAAAAGAAGCCGCTTACACGGCTTTCTTTTTTTACGGAAAAATCTTGGGACTTGCCAAAAAGAAATTCCGGTGGTACAATGGTGGTGGACAAGGCGTTCCCGTTTTTCCCGAAAAGGGGAGGGGATACACCATCGAATCGGAGGTGAGCATATGGAAACGGGGGTATCTTCCATATACCGTTATAAGATGGAGGACTACATAAACTGGGGCAGTGGTGTGTTTTTTCATACCAAACTTGTGCCGGATGATTGCCCGTTGCACTGGCATGACCATTTTGAGGTGGAATATATTTTGTCAGGGCACGGCAGGCAGATTTTTAATGGTGTCGAGTATGAAATCAAGCCGGGTATGCTCCATTTGCTTGCGCCTACCGATTTCCACGAATGGATTGTGGACGGGGATGTGGAAGTGGCGAAAATCAACTTCCGAGAGGAGGATGTTGATCCCTTTATCTTAAACACCTTAATTGGTCTTTGTGGCAATACCGCCTTGTCATTTCAGGGTAAGCAGAAAGAAATTTTTGACCGGTTGTTTGAGGTCAGTATGCAACAGACGGCACTATTTAAAGACACCGACTATGGCAATATGATGTTCAAACGCTTACTCGAATGTATTATTCTCAATATTATCGAGCACCTGAAAAACTCGATGTTTTCCAGGGAAATTTCTTTTGAAAAAACCACCGATAATATCCGGCGGGTAACCATGTATATCCATCAGCACTTCAAGGAACCTCTTGAGCTTAAAAGTGTTGCGGAATTTGTGCACTATTCGCCTCAGTATCTAAGTAAGATTTTCCATCAGGTCATGGGTGTTACCTTTAAGGATTATATCACCAACCTGCGCATGAACTATGCCTCGGCACTGATTATCAATACCGATATGAGCATTTCAGACATTTGTACCGAGGCGGGTTTTGGCACACGCAGAAATTTCACAAAAGAGTTTAAAAGGATTTATTTTTATTCTCCCACTGAATATCGACAAAAAAATCAAAAGCTAAACAGAAATAATAATCCATATGACAACCCCCCCAAAAAACAAGTAGTCAAATGACACTTTATCACAGTAAAAACCGCGAAAACTCCTGCACTTGCTTTTCAATTGCCGGAGTTTTATTTTTTGGAAAAATTATCTTTGTTAAAAGAAAAATAAACCAACCAAACAGGTTGAAGGGTGCTTTTTTTAATCTAATGGGTGCATTTTTTGACAGGCATGGGGAAGTCTATTGAAAAAAACAGTTGAAAATTATACAATGACAATGTAAAGTTGTGTATTTTGTATCAAAAAATGAGCAAAACGAATCGTACTGTGCACAATAATGTTAATATTTCAGGAGGGAAACACAATGAAAAAAAGAGTGGGTCTGATTGCGGGGTTGCTCACATTGGCTCTGGCATCCCAAGCATCTGCGCTGGAATGTGAAATCAATTATGATACCGTGTCAAATGAAATTACCCTGAAAGGTACAGCAAAAGCGCCCGTGTTTGTTACGGTGCTTCCGAGAGAGGAAGATACAGTAATCTCTGACGGCTCTGCAATTTTTGATGGCACTGCAATTTCCGACGGCGATGCTGCGGCCGCAGTGCAATACTCCTGGCACAAGCTCACATCATTTGATGAGTCCATTACGTTGGACAAGAATTTGCCCAGTGGTCTGTATGATGTGTTTGTGAAAAGTAATGAACAATATATGAATACCGCCATAGAGACGGTCACAGAGAAGGTTAATGGGAAAGATGTGGTTGTTCCTGTTCGTCTTCATGGTACAGCGGTGAATAATCCCAAAATCATATCCAAAGAAATTTATCATATCAATGCAGATGATGCGGTACAGATGATTACCGAACTCAATGCGGCTTCGGGTGATGCAGAGGCACTCTATGCGTTGATTGGCGCCGGAAAGACCGGTGAGGAGGGCGACCCCGAAGAGGAGAGAGTACCCTACACCGAATTGCTTTCGATTGACCCGGCTGCATTTGCCGTTTACGGACAATTTGCCACAGAGCAGATAGCAGGCACCAAGGGCGGTGCAGATTTTACCGGCACAAGTGAGGCGCTGGACCTGCTGGGCGAATACCGTGTGCTCTATGAAGCGCTCCAAACTTCCGACCCTGCTGCAGTGATTGAGCAAAATGCCGCAGTGTATGATGCTGACGTAACGCGGTTTGTAAGTGAATTGGGCGAAGATGAAACCGCCGCATTCAACACCTTGCTGAAAAATTTCAAAGCAAACGGGAAATCACTTTCACAAGAACTGCCCCGGCTTTCCGCACTGGCATCGGTACAGGCGGCGGATCGTTGGCAGGACATTGAAAAAGTAGTAACCGATACATATGACGATATCTTAAACATCGATTATGATGTCAAAAATCGCGACAAAGTATTTGGAGAAATGATGTATTACGAATACAACAGTTTTTCAGACATCAAAGATAATTTTGAAAAGGCAGATTCCAAAGTGAACGGCACCCCCACTCGTAAACCTGCGTCCTCCGGTGGAGGAAATGGTGGCGGTGGCGGTGGAGGGGTTGGCGCATTTGAAATCGCCCCCTCCCGTAATGAACAGCGCAACGAACCGGAATTTCTCCCCGCATTTTCTGATGTATCCATGGATTTCTGGGGCTACAACGCCATTGGTATGCTGACACAAAAGGGAATTGTTTCGGGTTATCCGGACGGTTCCTTCCGCCCTGAGAATAATGTAACCCGCGCCGAGTTTGTAAAAATGCTGGGAAGTGCATTTACCATGAACGGCGATGCGCAGATTCCCTTTGCCGATGTCAATGAAGGCGATTGGTATTATAATTATATCCGCGCAGCATATGCAAATGGCATCATCAGCGGCGGTACCGACGGCGCCTTCAATCCCAACGGCGAAATCACCCGTGAGGATGCGTGTGTGATTGTATACCGCTATCTGTCAGGCTTGGGTGTGTTGAATGACACCAAGGAAAGCTTTGCCGATGAGGGTGAATTTGCTTCCTATGCGTCAGATGCCATCGCAACCCTGGCAGGAAACGGCATTGTAAATGGAGTAGGGGACAATCGTTTTGACGGCAAGGCAAGCATCAACCGTGCAAGCTGCGCGGTGCTCATCCTGAATTGTTTGAATAGGTAATCATTGATTGTAGGGGCTTGCGTCCTCTTCAGCCCGTAGGATTTTACACATATACATATATAAAGGTAGAAACTCGGATTTTTCACACATTTTAGCAAATGGAGGTAATGAAGTATGATAAGAAAGAAACTGACAAGCATACTCCTTGTGGCAACCATGCTTGCCGCGTGTATGGCACCCACCGTGGGTTTTGCGGCAGATACCAGCGTACTGTTCAGCGAGGGCTTTAATGCAACCGCCACCTATGGTGCATCCCCCTCGGTTGTTGCAGTAGAGGGAGGCAGCAGTTCAGGTGTTGTGGAGCTTGGCGAGGAAAATAAGGCACTTTCTCTGGGGCTGGATCACACCGGCGGTGCAATAAGCTTTGAGGCACCCGGCTCTTCGGGCGTGATTTGGTACGGCTTGCGGTATAAAGTGGTCGGCACCTTGGAAGGCGGCGCATTCTTCCAGTTGATTGACAGCGCAGGCACAAAAATGAATTTAATCAATGTCCTTTCTGACGGTGCTTCCCTTTATAATGGACAGTATTTTTCCAAATTGCGTAAAAATGTGTGGACAGATATGCACGTCCGGATGGATTACACCAATAAGCGCTATTCAGTGTATGTAAACGGCGAGTGCGTGCAGAGTGACTGGAAGATTACCACCGCCATCCCCGCAACTGCGCGTGTGGGCTTTGAATTTGTCAACACTGAAAGCATCGGCTCGGTAGAATTTGACCATCTGGTTGTTTATCGTGGCGATAGTGTGATGAAAAAATATCCCAAACAGGAATACAACTCCGAAGTGGCAGAAATCATCGAGGAAGGTGATAAAAAAGTACGCCGTCTGTTTGTGCACGAGGATTTCAACCACTACTCGGGCGAGGATGCCACCTATCAGAATAGAGTTCCCTTTGACGGTATCATTGAAGTCCGAAACATGACTGCCCCTGATCAAGGCTATTACTTGGATGGTGACCTGAGCTATCTGCACATGGAAGCCAAAGACGGTGGTCAGCCTCCCAAAATCGACATTGTTATGACCGATTTTGACGCCGACCAGTATATCATTGATATGGTAATCAACATCTTTGAATTGAATGGCCGTGGATTCCTTTTCGGTCTGGAAAAAGGCTATGATTCCAACTTCAAGCAGATTATGTTTTCTGAGAGTAATGGTGTAATGCGATTGGATGGCAAGATATTCAACGAACTGTCCTACAACCGCTGGAACCGTCTTTCCTTTGCAATGGATGCAAATACCTCCACCTATGATGTGTATATCGATGGCGTGCTGGTGCGTGAAGACTGCGGTATCGACGGAAATCCGAAGGATATCGACCGCCTGACCTTCAACTTCTACCACATCGGCAATGGCGCCGGCAAAGTGGGTATTGATGCCGTTGCGGTATACGCAGGCACCGAGCTCAAACCCGGTCTGGAAGAAAAATATTATGTCGATGACATTGTAAATGCCTACAATGCCGATGACCCGGAAGTCCAGGCGTGGATTGGCAACAAGGCAATTTACTGCAACACCAATTCCTCTTTCTACCACGAGGGCGAAAAGAAAAAGTACGAGGGTCAGGGCTATGTAACGGTAGACGGAACGCCCATGGGCATTGTTGAGGCGATGGCAGGCGCATATGATATCACCGTAAACTTTAACGAGGAAAGGAGAGATGTAACATGAGCAAGAAGTTCAAGCAAGGCGTTGCAATCGCACTGGCAGGTATGATGATTCTGCTGTGCGGATGTGGCGGCAACAAGGCAACGGTCGGCGGTACCGAGTATGACTTTGAAGTAACTCTGGCACCCGGCTACCCGGTAGACAGCGCAGACGTACTGGAATGGTGGATTCCTGTTAACAAGGATGTTACCAGCAAGTACGGCAACCTGTCCGAAACCCCCTTTGCGCAGATGCTCAAGGAAAACACCGGTGTAAACATCAATTTCATTCATCCCCCGCAGGGACAGGAATCCTCCCAGTTCAACATCGTAGTTTCCTCGGGTCAGATGCCCGACATCATGAGCTACAACTGGGCAACCTATGCAAATGGTGGCACAGCAGGCGCTGTACGGGATAACCTGATTATCCCCATCAACACCATCCTGGAAAAGGGTGGCGCTCCCGGACTCAAAGCACTGCTGGATAGCGATCCTGTGTGGAAAGACAATGTCTACACCGACGAGGGATGGCTCCCCGGTTTCCCGGCTGTTGGTGCAAAGAGCCAGACCGTTTACTATGGTCCCATGATTCGTAAAGACCTGTTGGACAAAGTAGGTATGGCAGTACCCGAAACGGTTGAGGAGATGGACAAAGTACTCTATGCTTTCAAAGACCTGGGCGTAAAAATTCCTCTGGAAGTTCTGCTCGGTAAAGGCATGGTTGCCACCAATGCAATCGCAGGCGGCTTTGGCGTGTTTGAGCAAAAACGTCTTACCATTTCGGAATTTGACCGGATTGTCAGGGATAATTTTGAGGGGCAGGAACAACTGCGGCAATATATCATTTGCAAAATACCTCATTACGGCAATGACAACCAAGAGGTGGATGCACTTGCAGCATCCCTTGCCAAACGCATTATTTCTCTTTGCGAAGAGGAAGCAATGTCTGCAGGACAGTAAAGAGGCGTGAATATGTGGCGCCATGATGCCGGCGATGGTAATAAAACAAAAACCGTTCCGAACACCACTTATGATTCGCTCTATGTTCGCCCTGCATTCTATATCGAGGCAGATTTCGGCGGTAAAAACACCACCGGTACCGGTAGCGCAGATGCTCCCTGGCGTCTTGCTGCAGCCGTTGTGCCGGATGAAGAGGCAAATGCTGCTGCGGCAGCAAAGGTTGGCAAATATATTAACCTCGGCAAATACAATAATGTAGATATTACCTACAAAATCTGGGGTACCAGAGATGTGGACAACGATGGCAAAAATGAGCTCTTTGTAGCACCCGAGCAGCTGCTCTTCCAGAGTGCATACAATACCGCCAGTGTCGGTAACTGGGCAGCAAGCAGCCTGCGTAGCTATCTCAATGATGGCACCAATGGTTTCCTGGCAGGTTTTTCCGCTGCTGAGCGTAGTATCATGGCACAGGTCACCCAGAAAACGCTGTATGGTCAGGCAAGCGGTGCTGCCGGCGGCAACTGTTTCTTCCTGAATACCAATTCGTCTGTTTCCAACTGGTGTGTGGGTAATGCTACTGCATTTAACACCGCATGGGCAACTGCAGAGGCAACCGATTATAAGTATGACAA
The DNA here is from genome assembly GCA_015068705.1 of Oscillospiraceae bacterium. Lineage (GTDB taxonomy): Bacteria > Bacillota > Clostridia > UMGS1810 > UMGS1810 > SIG448. Next base: position 28,660 of record SVJZ01000005.1, on the reverse strand, counting down.
TGCATATTATACCGTTTCCACCGACACCATATTTATTCCGTCCATCAAGGATGCGGCAGATTATCAGATTATTCCCGGTACTAACGCAACTGTAAATGCAGCTGTGGCAGGGTCTGCAACCCCATCAAACAGTGCGTACTACTATTGGTTCCGTGACAATCAGGCAGGCGTGAATATGTGGCGCTATGATATGAGTGACGGCAAGATGAAAACCATCCCGAACACCACCTATGATTCTCTCTGGGTACGCCCTGCATTCTACATTGAGGCAGATTTTGGCGGCTACCTTGCAACCGGCGCAGGTACTGCAGCATCGCCCTATCGTTTGGTTACCGAGCAGGTAAGTGGTCTGGGTGAGCTTACCATTGACAGCGCAGGCGTGGTTACTGCAGTTATCTACAATACCACCGGCGCAGAACAGACCTATACCTTGATGGTTGCGCAGTACGACAGAACTACCAAGCAGCTGACGGATGTGGATGTTTATCCCTGTGTCATCGGTGCACAGGAGACAGGAAAAGCATTCCCCGCCGAGGCAATCGACCTTTCGGCATCCGGAAAGAGCTATAAGGTGTTTTTGTGGAACCCGAATCTGTCACCTACCACGGTAGACCCTTTACTCCTTGATTAAAATTAAATGCAAACAACTTGAATCAACAATGAAAGCGAGGATTTTGATATGAAACGTATGATGTCAATCCTGCTGGCACTTCTTGTTGCGTTCCTCCCTGCAATGGGAGTGTCAGCAGTAACACCTGCTGATCTGGTGGGAAAATATCTCACCATCGGCACCTGCAACGGCGTTCCGGTTACCTATCGTATCTGGGGCACCCGGGATGTAGATAGCGACGGTACGGCAGAACTGTTTTTGGCGTCCGAAGAGTTGCTGTTCCAAAAAGCATACAATACTACCAGTAGCGGAAACTGGGCGGCAAGTAGTCTGCGCACCTATTTAAATGACACCCAAAGTGGATTTCTTGCAGGATTTTCTGCGGCAGAGCGTGCGCTCATAGCACCCGTCACCCAAAAAACCCTGCTTGGACAAGCGGGCGGTGCTGCCGGTGGAAACTGCTTCTTCCTGAATACAAATTCTTCTATTTCCAACTGGTGTGTGGGTAATGCCACTGCATTCAACGCCGCATGGGCAACTGCAGAGGCAACCGATTATAAGTATGACAATGCATATTATACCATGTCCACCGATACCGTATTTATCCCGTCCCTCAAGGATGCGTATGATTATGGCATCATACCCGGTGTATATTCGGGTGTCAATGCGGCTGTGGCAGGCACTGCAACCCCAACCAGCAGTGCATACTACTATTGGTTCCGTGACACTCAGGCGGCAAGCAATATGTGGCGCTTTGACGTGAGTGACGGCAAGGTGAAAACCATTCCTGCACCCACTTATGCCAATCTTTGGGTACGTCCGGCGTTTTATCTTGAACCCTCTTTTGATGTGAGGGGGGCAGGTACCAAGTCGGACCCTTATCGGATTTCCACCGGATTTGACCCTGCCTACACAGTAAAGCAGGGGGGCACTCCGGTTGGTGACACCCTCGCGCAGGGTACAACCGCAATCGGCGGTTCGGTATGGTTGGGTCTGGAATCGGGGACCTATACCTTAAAGGCGTCGGCTATTAAAGTGGCAGACGGCAAGGAAACCATGGTGGACTATGCCGAACAGGTCTTGACACTTGGCGATAATACCATTAATTTATCCCTTCAGAGCAGTGGGGCAGATTGTTATATTTCCCTGTCTGCGTGTGATGCTTCGGGTACACCCGTGGCAAAAGCACATGTGGTGGGGGCAGCTCCTGCGGTAACTGCTGCAACCCGTACTGTAACCGCACTTGATGTAGCTGCACAGGTAGCGGATCATACCATTACGGTGAAGGGTGATGTTCCTGCAGAAAGTGGCGATATGGTTACCGTGCGCATTGCCAAAAGAGACAATGCATCGGTGATTGCTTACAGCAATCAGGTTGCCGTGCCTGCATCACGCAGCTTTGACCTGGCGGTGAATGTAGAAAATCTGTTTGGCGGTGTAGCATCTGCAGATGGCTGGTACACAGTGGAACTGATTGCCAAAGGCGGCAGCGACAGTGCAGATGCCGGTATTGCCGGAGATGGCTTGTATGATACCGTTATCGCCATGTTTAATGGTGGCGAGTGGACAAAGGTTACTGATGTATTTACCAAGGATGAGGCTTATATGCTCGAATACAGTGCAGTTTCGGGCAAGGGATTTTATGAACAGGAATATGCTGACAATGAGCAGGTGCTCACCAATGCACTTGCAATGATGGCAGAAAACAAGCCGGATGGCGGCTGGACGACAGAAAATATTGTGGATGAATTTAACCGGTATGTCTCTTTCGCATATTTTGATGCCGCTGATACTGCCGGCAAATATGCTGCATGCGAAAATGAGCGTTATGCTGCATATCTGGGCACAACCGAGCTGGTATCCACAGATTATTATAAAAAGCTCTCTCAACTCAAGGATTCTGCGGCATTTGCAGATATAACATCTGCAAATATTGACGAAATGCTAAGCAAAAATATTGTGCTTGCCACTGTTCGTGTGGCTGAAAATTCCACCGAGGTACGCACAGTGATTGAGGCAGAGGCAGAAAATATCGGTATTGACTTTGCGTCCGGCTATGCAAACCTGAGTGCAAGCCAATACAAAACACTTTATGATGAACTGCTTGGTGTTGCATTCGAGGATGTTACCGCACTGGCAGATGCGTTTGATATTGCATATGACAAGGCAAAAATCGTAAAGAAAAAGAAACCGTCCTCATCGGGCGGCGGAGGTGGCGGTGGCTCGGTATCTATTGTAAGCACCGTTCCCACACAGCCCGTAGTTGTTGTTCCTCCGGTAAGTGAAACTGTTCCTGTACAACCGGTTTCAGGGCTTTCGGATATTGCAGACCTTACATGGGGCAAAGAAGCAGTTGAGGCACTGTATGAGATGAAGATTGTGTCGGGCGACCAGAACGCAATGTTCCGTCCGGATGATTTTATTACCAGAGAAGAGATGGCAAAAATCTTCGCAGTAGCATTTGGTGTAATATCCGATAATGAGGTAACATTTGATGACGTTTCCGCCGATGACTGGTATTACGAATATGTATCTGTACTCGCAGGTGCAGGTATCATCAACGGCGTAGGGGAGAGCACCTTTGGTGTGGGACAAAACCTGACCCGTGAAGATTTGGCAGTGATGCTATATCGTGTGATGGGGTTGGTCGCATCACAAACAACGGCGGAAATTTCCGATTTAGAGCAAATTAGCAATTATGCAGCAGATGCGGTGAATACATTGTGTGCTATGGGCATCATCAACGGCTATGAGGATGGCACCTTCAGACCTGCGATGAATGTTACCAGACGTGAGGCGGCAGTGCTGATTTATCGTGCGATGGGAGGCGAGAAATGATGAAACGGGTATTAATTTGTCTTTTCATTTTCACCATGTTGTTTTCGGGCGTTACAATGGTCAGCGCGCAGGAAACAAAAGCTTTTGATGCAACGTCAGACACCCTTTTGTCGGCACTCGGAATTGACTTGCCCTATGAGTACGAGGCAGACCGTATTGCAACCAAAAGTGAGTTTGTTTATCTGCTGGCTCATGCCGCAGATGCACTTACGGCATCCGGCGGTGATACCTTGGTGTTCAGTGATGTAAAACTGGATTTTTGGGCGCACGATGCCATTGTATCTGCTCGCGCAATGGGGTGGATTCTCGGTCACGGCGATGGCACTTTTGGTCCGGATGATACCGTATCTTCTGCAACAGCAGCAGATATTGCCATGGGTGTGTTGGGCTTTAAAAATGTAGATGCCAATTACCTGTATCATTTCTCGGATATTTACAATGATCTTCTCAAGGGAATTGGTACAGTAGATGCTATTACCATCGCACAGGCCATGACACTCATTGAAAATATGTTTGATTCACAATATCTCCAGATTGAGGCAATTGGACAGGGTGAAAACTCGTATGCTATGGCAAACGATAAGACCTTTTTGGAATACAAGCATAACATTTCCAAGCACAAAGGAACCGTAACCGGAACACCGTATGCCATTCTCGGTGCACCGGGTGTTTCGCCCTACAAAAGTAAAATTATCATCGACAACATGGAATACAACAACGGATATGCACGGGCGCAGGAATGCCTTGGATATGAGGTGTGGTACTATCTTCAGGAGGATGAAACGGGATATCAGGTGGTTTACATGACACCGGTTCCCGGCAATGAAGTTACTGTTATTACCTCCCGGAATCTTACCTCGGTAAAGAGAGAAGGCAGCGAGATTGTGCTCCAATATGATGATGCAAACGGGCGCAACAGGGACATTTCTTTCCCGATTACCTGTGATTTTGTTTACAACGGCAAAACAACCGATTTTCAGCTGGCACTGGTACAGGATTTGCTGGATACCTATGATGGTGAAATCCGCGTTGTTGAAACGAAAGGTACCTGTTTTGTCAGCGTAAAAGCGTACACGGTTGTAATGGTGGAAGCGGTTACCGCCGACCCCGGAGCTATTTATGGTGATAGCGGCGAGATTATTTCGGTTGATACCGAAAGTGAAAATGGTTGCAAAGGAATTTACAAAAACGGCGTGCCAATCTCTTTGGCAGACATCAAAAAGGGCAACATCGTGCAGGTTTTGCAAACCGACGGCGAGGCATATGAGATTGCCGTGATGGATTATTCTCTTTCTGGAACAGTAGAGGAATATGCCCATGGTTTATCCATTACCATTGACGGTGCAACATATGAACTTTCCAATCACTTTAAATCTGTTGTTCTGCAGAGTAAAAGCGTGTTTATCGGCATGAAAACCACCTTCTATTTCAATTCCTACGGACAGATTGTGGATTTTAATGAGGATAATATCATCCGAAACGGCGAGTATATGTACCTGATTGATGCGACGGATTTTGGTGGAATGAATCCCACCTATCGCATCCGTGCAGTACGGCTCAACGCTTCCTTTGTGGAGTATGATCTGGCAGATAAACTTACAGTTAACGATAGTGAAACCATGACGGATGAAGAACTTTATGGTCTCCTCAAACCAGGTGGTACCATCAATCGCGGTCTTGTTTTTGCAAAGGTGAATGAGGAAAACAAGATTCATCAGATTCATCTGACAGGCAGCGACAAGGTGCAGTTGGATGCACCGGTTGCTTCCCGTAAGAACAAAAACTGGAGACACTTCCTGGCAGGTGCCAGTGAGGCTTTTTATCCCGAGTTCTATGTCAATACCATCAATAAATTTTTGCAGATACCGGCGCCCGGAGCAGATGATGCCACATTTGCAGATGAGAGCAACTATAAGGCGATAGACAAGAAGGAACTGTCAGATAACGGCAGCTATATGGTCAGTGCATATAATTTCAATGACTTTAATGTACCGGAAATCGTGCTGGTTCATGCTGACATTAATCCGGCATCCGCGTTAACTGCTTCGCATCTGATGGTGGTAGACGGCTTTGGAAGTGTGCTGGATGCCGATGGATATAGCTATGAAACCATAAACGGCTTTACCCAAGGGAAATATGCCAAGGTGAAGGTTGCATCGGATGATGCGACAAGATGTACGGTAAATGGTGTTTCCAGGAAGTTGAAAAAGGGCGATGTGATATTGCTCGGCGTAAACAATGAAGGGAACGCATTTGTAAACCGATACGTCAAAAATGTGGAGGATGATTTGGCGGTTGTATCGGCACCGGAAGGCAGACAGGACGGCGAAACCTTTATCGTGGCTAAAGCGGTGAATACCGATGGTACTTACTTCCGCATCGCAATGTCGGGCAGCGAATTGGTAAATATGTGCCGTACTGACGTAAAGTATTACATGACAGTGTATGATCGTGCACAGAAAAAATGCTATCCGGCAACCATGGCAGATTTCCTGCCTGGTTCTACCGTGATTGTTCGATTGTACTATTCTGCACCAAAGGATATCATTATCATTCGGTAACAAGAAAAAGATACAAAATATGACCGCCTGTAAAATCGGTGGTCATATTTTGTATGATAGCACAAAGCAAAGGAGTAATGATATGAATCACATCACATATAATGATTTTTTGGATAAAATCCACGGTTGCTGGTATGGTAAGTGCCTCGGTGGTGCGGCAGGTGCGCCGGCAGAGGGACTGAAAAAACTAGTTGAAACGGAAGATTTTACCGAAATTTTCAATCCGGATTTGCCCAACGATGATCTGGATATTCAGCTTTTATGGCTGGAGGTGCTGGAACAAAAGGGCTTGAGCATTACTTCCGAAGATCTGGCAGATGCATGGTTGGCAAAGTGTTGGTATCCCTTTAGTGAATATGGATATTTTCTGAAAAATTACGAACGAGGGGTAAAACCACCGTATAGTGGTATCATCAACAATTCCTTTTTCAAGGAGGGGATGGGATGCGCCATCCGCTCGGAGATATGGGGACTGATCAGTGCCGGAAATCCGGAACTTGCGGTCACCTATGCCTATAACGATGCTTGCCTGGATCATGCAGATAATGCTATATACGCCGAGCAGTTTCTTGCGGCGGCTGAAAGTATGGCGTTTTTTGAAACTGATATGTGTACTCTGCTTAGCGGGGCCCTAACGTATATCCCTGCTGATTGTAAACTGGCAAAATGCTTTGCGGAGGTGATGAACTGCTATCGTGCGGGAACAGATTGGAGTTTGGCGCGCAAGAAGGTGCTGGACAGGTATTCGCATCCCGATTTTACCAATATCATCCAGAATATGGGTTTTGTGTTGATTGCCCTGCTATATGGAGAGGGTGATATGCGCGCAACCATCAACATCGCCTTGAAGTGCGGATATGATACCGATTGTACCTGTGCGAGTGCCGCCGCTTTACTTGGCATTATGACGGGCTATAAGGCGCTTGGGGATGAGATAGGCGGATTGATTCAGGACTATTTTGTCTGTGGTATTGATGTCAAACGCCCTTCTGACAGCGTCTATGGACTTGCACTTGATACTGCCGCGATCGCGTTGTCGGTAGAAAATGATTGTATTTCGGTTACCGATGTACCGGAAGAACTTGCGTGGATCAGGAGGGTAAGACCGCAAATTGTCAACATATATCCGACGCAAGAGGGATACAACGAGGCACTTGCAAAGTTGCAACCGGTTTGCTGGCAAATGTATGGACCATATTTTGAACAGATGGAACAGCCCATAGACCCACATTATCCCAGCCCGCACTCTGAGGGGTGCAGTTTGCCGGATGTGGTGTGCATGGTAAATAATCAGGTGTTTCTGGATAAGGCGTATATAGATGAAGGCACCCTTGCTATGCCGGAAGCTGATTACATGGGGCTGGCAAGGGCATATGAGGATTTGATCCCCATTGAGCAAATCGCCGGTATGGAGGGACAGATGTGCGTATACCTGAAAACCACGGTGGTATCGCCTAAAAAGCAAAAAATGTGGATGCTGATTGGCAATACAGATGGATTTAAGGTTTGGGTTAATAAAAAAGAAGTACTGGCAAAGGATGAAATCCGTACCTACACGCCATATAACAATTTTTGTCTGCCCGAGTTTGAGGCGGGAGAGAACGAAGTTGTAATCAAGCTTTTGCGGCGTACCGACCATGTGCAGTTTGCGCTGGGCTTGCGGAGATTTTTCGAAGGAGTGCATTGGCATCGTTCCAAATGGCACACAGACCTGGAATATAAATAACAAAAAAGACCGTATTCATACGGTCTTTTTTGATGTAGTTTGTTTACTCCTGTTTTAAAAGCAAATTGGTAAGCTTGATGTTTGTACCATGTCCTTTTTCAAAGAATGGCTCGTCAACCAGGTTTACCTCGCTGTTTGGTCCTGTGTGGTCAAGGGCAAATTCAATCGAGCCGCGCCATGCACCCGGTTGTGTTTCGGTTGCACGCATACGGTCCTCTCCAAATCCGGGACGCGCTCTGTCGGTGTGCCCGGGGCAGGAGTTGGGCCACTGGAGATTCATGCCGCGGATGGTGATGGACTGCACCATAAAGTCGGGTGTTCCATCGTCATATGCTACATTGCCGAAAATGGGCATGTTGATATTGTGCTCATCCAGAAGATTGACACAGTAAATCGGGTACACACCAACACCCAGTGCCGGTAAACTGTCATTATCGTCGATACTGCGTTTGCCCCGGTAATTGTTGAAGGCAAAGCCGTAGTGGTTGTAAAGTGCAGAAAGACTTTCGCAATAAACATGCTCGCCACCGATGTCAAAACCGGTACCAAAGCCTGCAGCAGCGCAGTTTTTCATTTCGGTTGAGTAAAAGTTTGAGCCATGGCAGCCACGGAATGCAACAGATTTTATGTGCGGAACGGGGATTCCTTCTGCAGTTGCATAATTCTTTCCTTCCGGATCGAACGAAGAAACCCATGTATCCTCATAACGGACAGCACCGGCGAATCTGCCATCAAAAACAATAACGGGTTTGCTACAATCAGGAAGTTTTACCGTCAGGTTGCGGATAAACATTCCTCTGCCCATGCTATCACCACCATCATTGTAGAAAAGAGAAAATTCTTCCGTGTCTGAAAGAGAATCATAAAATTCCCTGCCCATGGTGATGACGGCACCATCGAGATAACCAATCGGTGCTTTTGTGCCTTCGAGGGTGTGATATCTTGCGCAGTTTTGCGCGTAAAATCTTTTTGCAGGTTCCGGATTGTAAAAGCAGATGGCGCCTCTGGGGCTTCTTTCGCCTCTTGAATTGATGATGTAGGTGCCCTTGGCAAGTACGCAGCTTACGTTCAATTCGTCCGCTTTGTCGATTGCCTCTTGAAGGGTGGGTCTTGCGTCCTTTTCATCGCAGATAAAGTCCGCTTTTCTTTTTAATTCTTCCGGTGAGTCAAATGCCGCACAATAAATTTGAAACATGTTTACAACCTCTTTTCCTATTTGATTTTTGTTATCTTGTTTGACCAAAAAATACGTTTCTGTTTTCCAGGGTGGCAGTACGCTTATTTCTTTTGTCCGGTGCAGTGGACATCGTTATTTTACCTTGGCTACAGTATACTTTGTATGCAAAGAATTGTAAATGAATAAAACGCGCATTTTGCACTTTTCGAACATGTTTCAATGCCGGAAATTCTTTCTTTTATCAGTTGAATTAGAATAATATTTGTGTTATGATTGATGAATGGTAAGGAAAAATCAGCATAAAAGCATCAAGGCTTTGCGAACGGCTATAAAAAAGGAGGAAGTTATATGCCATACATTGCAATCAAAGCGTATCCGAAGGATGAGGAAATTAAGAAAAAAGTGGTGGATGAAATCAACGAAATCTTCATCAAATACTGGGGTTGTCCCAAAGAGGCGATTTCCATTTCCGTGGAGGAATTTGCACCCGAGGTCTGGAAAGAGCAGGTGGTAAAACCGGAAATTGAACCGAATACGGATAAAATGATGATACTTTCCGGCGAGAAAAAGTATTGATTTTTCAAAAAAGGAAAAAACTGCAGAACAAAGCATGAGGCTTTTCTGCAGTTTTTTATTTCGTTTTGGAAATTATGCCAGTGCTTCCACAATGGCATCTTTTGGGCGGAATCCTACGATGCGGTCGACTTCCTCGCCGTTTTTGAAAATAATAAGGGTGGGGATGCTCATTACATTGTAGCCAATAGCAAGTTCGGGGCTTTGGTCAACATTGATTTTTCCAACCGTGATGCCGGTAAGCTCCTGGCTGATTTCGTCCACAATGGGGGCTACCATCTTGCATGGTCCGCACCAATCGGCGTAAAAATCCACCAGGGCAGTTCCGGGGGTATTCAAAATTTCTTGTTCAAAATTTGCACTGTTTAACATTTTGATACTCATTTTATTTCCTCCCTTAATCTTTGGATTTATAATACAACATACAATGACAGTATCCTTCAAAATCGGGGTCTGCAATCTGGTTGCGGAATTCTTCGCAGATGCATTTAAATTCAGGTAATTTCGGCAGACGGCAAGGGCAATATCCATCCTTCTCTTCCAAGCCTTTTTTGATTCGGGCTACCATTTCTTTGTCTTCATTCAAACGAACCGCCATATTCATTCCTCCATATAATTCGTTAAAATGGTGTTGCTTTTTTGGGGTTGACAACATATAATAATATTAAGCAAAATGTCGAGTGTTAAACACATTATAGTGGTAATTTGGCTAAAAGTCAATATGGAGGGGTTATGAAAACAGAAAAGAATATTTTGATTGCATTTCTATTAAATATGGCATTTTCAATATTTGAACTTGCCGGGGGTATGATAACAGGAAGTGTTGCCATTGTTTCGGATGCCATTCACGATATGGGGGATGCGGCAAGTATCGGCATATCGTATTTGCTGGAAAAAAAGAGCACCAGACAGCCGGATGATGCATACACATATGGGTATGTGCGCTACTCGGTTCTTGGCGGTATGATTACCACCGTGATTTTGTTGGTTAGCTCTGTAGTTGTAATCGGCAATGCAGTGGTAAGGTTGTTTGCTCCCATGCCCATTCACTATGATGGCATGATTGTGTTTGGTGTGGTGGGGGTAATTGTAAATTCGAGTGCCGCTCTCTTGTTTGGCGAAGGAAAATCCCTGAATCAGAAGGCGGTTAGGTTGCACATGCTTGAAGATGTACTTGGATGGGTTGTGGTATTGATAGGTGCAGTGGTGATGCGTTTTACCGATTTTGCCCTGCTTGATCCGCTGATGTCCATCGGTGTGGCAGCTTTCATTTTGATCCATACTTTGAAAAATCTCAAGGAAGTAATGAATCTTTTTCTGGAAAAAACGCCAAACGGGGTGGATGTGCAGGAAATCAAGGAACACATCTGTGCGGTTGATGGTGTATTGGATGTACACCACATCCACATCCGCAGTCTGGACGGACAACGAAACTGTGCAACCATGCACATTGTAACAAATGAAGATGCACATCAGATGAAACATGCCGTGCGAGCAGAACTAGAAAAGCTCGGGATAGACCATGCTACACTTGAACTGGAAACCGAGGGAGAGCATTGTCATGGATCGCAATGCCACATCGAGGCAACCCCTGCCGGTGCGCACCATCATCACCATCATTGATGGATAGAAAAGATATAGGAAATTGTAAGAAAAAGGCATATATCTGTCCGTAACGGGAATATACTTATGATAAGTTTACGTTACGGAGGGTATTTATGAAAAAAAGGTTGCGTGCATGGCAGTTGGCAGGGTTTGTGTTTACCGGCGTGCTGGGAGTATTACTGCACTTTTTGTTTGATTGGAGTGGGCAAAATTTGGCGGTTGCACCATTTGCAGCAGTCAATGAATCCATCTGGGAGCACATGAAACTGCTGTTTTTCCCCATGTTGGTTTTTGCGTTGGCACAACGCAGAGTGATGCGGGACAACAAGAGCTTTTGGTGCATCAAGTTGATCGGGATTTTGCTGGGTACATTGCTCATACCGGTGCTGTATTATACCATAAGGGGAATATCCGGCGTATCGCCCGATTGGGTAAATATTATTATATTTTTTGTAGCGGTGGCGATTGCCTATTGGGTGGAAACATGGATTTTTTCCAAAAACCTTGTTACCTGCAAAGCCCCGGGCGTGGCACAGTTGACCTTGCTATTGATTGCATTTGTTTTTGTGATTATGACATTTGCACCGCCGCACATTCCGCTCTTTGAAGACCCGGGTTCCGGCACCTACGGGTATGTGAAATACACGGTATATGAAAAATGAATCGGAAACACCGCTTGGAACAATCTTGTTCCGGGCGGTGTTTTTGCGTAAAGTGATTGAAATGTCGGGAGTGAGGTGGTATAATGAATGGAGTAATATAAATTTCCAAAGAAGGAGCGCAGACGATGAACGCAAGCCTGGTGAGCAATATCCTCAATTATTTCTTAATTACACTGGTTGTGGGATTGTGGATTGTGCTGATGATACGGATGGTAAAGGGACGGCTTTCGCCGGTAAAATCTGTGTCTGCAACGGTGATTGACAAGTATAAGGCACAGTCTGTTTCCAGATTTTCCGGCGCGTTAAAACCGCAATGCTATATGGTTGTGTTTTCGGCAGGGGAGAAAAAGCTTTCGTTTTCTGTGTCGGAATTTTCTTTTCAACATGGGTATCAAATTGGGGAAAAGGGAATGTTGAAGTATCGGGGAACGAAAATAATTGATTTTAGCTGACGAATAAAGCACAGAAAAGAGAGGGCTGGGATGGAAATTGTTGCATTGATGAAAGAGGGAAGAATCATAAGAAAATTTGAGAAAAAGCCCTTGACACAAGAGCAACTGGCGTGTTATATTACAGTATAACTTACAATTATATAGTATCACACAGAGTGTCGGCGGTACTGCATAGGGTGCCGTTGGTGAAAAGGGAACACGGTGCGAATCCGTGACGATACCTGTCGCCGTATACATCAAATGTTTTTATGCTCGTCGGTGAAAGCCGGTCATTGGGAAACTGAGAAGGCAGGGCATAAAAATGCGAGGGAAAACCTTATATGATGTGAGTCGGAAGACCTGCTTTGATATTATTCCGTATGGGAATGATTTTTTTGCGTGCGCGCAAATTGTGATTGGTCGCAGGAAAACTCAGCTGCGGTAATTTTCGGTTACGAAAATTACCGCAGTTTTTTTATATCAATACAATAACAAAGGAGACGAAGAAAATGAAAAGAAGAGTAGTAGCAGCGGTGCTGGCACTTATCATGGTGATTGGTGTCATCCCTGCATTTGCACTAGGGACGGAAAATGCCATTACGGTGTATTTTTCCATGAGCAAATATGGCGAACTGGTAAAGGGAAAGAATGGCGCGGATGTAGCGTGTGCCGAGGTGAAATTACAGGGCAAGGAAAGCTACACCCTCGATGATGCATTTATGGCGGCACACGAGAAATATTGCCCCGATGGTGAGGAAGGATACGCATCCTCTGTGAGTGAACAATGGGGACTTTCTGTTGATCAATTGTGGGGGGATACCAGCTACAATTTTGGCTATCAGGTAAATGGCGGTCGGGAGAGTGTGATGGGACCCGGTCATGTGGTAGAAGATGGTGACTACATAGACGCGTGTATTTATCAGAATGAATATCCCAACAGTGAGGCGTATTCGTTTTTTGATGTGTACCGGACACAGGCATATCCCGCAGAAGAGATTACTCTTACCCTGACCTATGCGAGCGGATATGACGATGATTGGAATACGATATATTTGCCCTGCGAGGGGGCAACCATTACTGTAAATGGTGAAGAGACAGATGTGATTACCGATGCAGAGGGTAAGGCGATCATCACCCTCGATGAGGTGGGTAAGTATATCATCAGCGCAAAAAAGAGCAAGATATTAGATGAAGAAAACCAAGAAAACGAGGAAATGATGCTGGCTGCTGCCGTTCCGGTGCCTGCTATTACCGCACCCGTTTGTGTGGTTGAGATAATAAACAGACCGGAAATTCAAATTATGCACAACATTGCCGAACAGTATGCTGATCTTGATGTGGCGGAGGCAGATGGTAATTTGCCCTGGATTGTTGCGGACATGGTTGCCTATCAAACGGCATTTCCCGAAAGCGAAATCGTAATGAGCGAGGAGAAAAAACAGGCGGCATTAGAGACGGTGGTATCTCTGGCAAACGAGTCAACCAAACCGGGTGACCTGGCAAAAGCAATTCTGGCAATTCGTGCGTTGGGGTATGATGCGGCAGATGTGTATACCCAGACATTTGATAAGATCAATGTGCCGGAAAAACTGACCGCACTCATTGATAGCCAAGATGCTTCCGTAACCAATGTGTATACCTTGCCGTATGTGATGATTGCCCTGGCGCAGGGTGAGGGCTATGCCACTGCAGAGCAGACAGCATGGTTGGTGAATGCGGCGGTGGAGCGTGCATCGGTATGGCTGGATACGGCGAATGGCACCGATGCCATGACACCTATGATTGTCGCGCTTGCGCCACATTATAGCACCAATGACGCAGTAAAGGCATGTGTGGATGAGGCGATGGTAATTTTACAAGCCGAACAACGCGAAGACGGGTTGATTGACGGATTTTTAGGATATGAGGGTGCCTCTACCGGACTTGCAATTTGCGCCTTTTCTGCGATGGGAGTGGATGCTGCTCAAATATTAAATGGCGAAAAAAGCCTGATTGACGGCATTATGTCCACCGCAAATGAGCAAATGAACGGATTTTCCAATGCCTTTGCAACAGAACAGGGCTTTCGGGGACTTTTGGCATGGTATATGCTTTCGGAGGGGTTGGGCGATGTGTATGATTTCGCCGACGCCCCTATGAGAGCAGTGGATGTATCGGGCGTTTCTTATTGCCCTGTGGTGTTTGAGGTAAGCCCCCAAAAGACTGTTGTTACCATAGAGGGTCAAACGGCGGTTAAGGAAAATTGCTTTGATTTACAAGAGGGAACATATACCTACGAGGCAAAGGCATCCGGCTATAAAAAGCAAAGCGGCGAAGTGGTTGTGAGTGCCGGAGATGTTTTGGAAAAACGTGTAAAGCGGATTGCTATTGACCTTGACAGAATACCTGCCGGCAATTCAAACAGCGGCGGTGGAAGTATGGGCGGCGCATCATCCGCATTGGTAGATGAAGAGGTGTCCAAACAAGAGGGACAAAAAGAGCAACTGTCGGATGAAGAAGCTTCGGTTGCCGTGGAAACGGTTTTTTCAGACGTGACGAGTGAAGATTGGTTCCATCCGGCGGTACAGTTTGTGTATGAAAACAAACTGTTTAGCGGAACCGACAAAGGTTTTGAACCGGATGTGTGTATGACGAGAGGGATGCTGGTTACAGTGCTGTATCGTCTTGCGGCACCCGATAAGGTGCCCGGTGAAAATCCGTTTGAAGATGTGCATGAGGATGATTGGTATGCCGATGCCGTAAAATGGGCGGCAGAAAAGGGAGTGGTATCTGGTGTGTCAGACACCCAATTTGCGCCCGATACCGATATCACCCGTGAGCAACTTGCCCTGATTCTTTATCGGTATGCGGAAGGTGCCGGATATGACGTAAGCGGACAGGCAGAGCTTTTGCCATATGGTGATGCAGATGAGATTTCGGATTATGCGAAAGATGCTATGGAATACGCCGTTTGGGCAGGGATTATCAGCGGAAAAGGAGAAAATATTCTTGCACCGCAGGAGAGAGCCACCCGTGCAGAGGTAGCAACCATGCTCATGCGGTTTTTGAGGGGATAATAAAATGAAGAAAAAACATATATTGTGGATTGGCGCCATCATTCTGGCGCTGTTTGTCGGTTCGTTTGCGCTATTTGGAGTGGGGGATTCCCCGGATATTTCTTCGCCGGAAACGCTGGACGTGAATCAGGAAGAAACCATGCAGCAACCTGAAAAAATGCCTGTTGCTCCGGATGGTCCTATGCCAGAAACCCAAACACCCGTTTCCGTTGTGCAAGAAGAAAAGACGGATGCTCCCGAAGAAGATGCGATTGCGCCGGATACGACTTCCATATCCGGACAGACAGAATATTTGCAGGAACCGACAGACAACCGAAAAAAATGTATCCTCTCTGTGAGATGTGATGATGTGCTAAGAAACATGGCGTTGCTTCCAAAAGGCAAGGAGAAGATAATTCCACCCGACGGGATTATCTACCGGGCACAGGAGGTTGTGTTTGAACATGGAGAGAGCGCATTTGATGTGCTACTGAAAGAAATGCGGAGAAACAATATCCATATGGAATTTGTAAATACCCCCATGTTTGAATCGTCATATATCGAGGGCATTGGTAATCTGTATGAATTTGATTGCGGAGAGTATTCAGGATGGCTCTATAGGGTAAATGGCGAAAAACAGACCTATGGAAGTTCCCGCTATATACTCAAAGAGGACGATAAGGTGGAGTTTTATTACAGTTGTAATTGGATGCAGGAAGGCGTATAAACCAAAAGGGCGTGCCGGGTACTGGTGCGCTCTTTCTTTTAAAAAATAATGGGGAAAAGATATTGAAGTTCGGGGAAAAATGTGTTATACTGGCAAGGTATGAGTTTTATTACATAATCAAATCAGTCAGGACAGTATAGGAGGAGCACGATGCAGGTTTTGTCATTTGTATTGAGTATGTTGGGTTTGGCGGCAATGGTTACCGCGTCCATGGTAAAGGGAAAAAATATGAAATTGATTCTTTTCCTTGTGTGCTGCGGAAACCTTTTGGTGGGTGCAAGTTATCATATCGGGGGCAGTGGTATCAACGGTGCGGCTGCGTGTTATGCCGGCGGTATTATGTCCATTTGTAATTATGGGTTTGAATCCCGCAAAAAGCCCATTCCCATGTGGTTACTTGGCGTTTATGCGGTGGCGTTGATTGTGTTGAATCTGGCAGTTGGCGGATTCCACATGCTCAGTATTCTGGTCATTATTGCAGGTATGACCTTTGTGATGGGGATTGCTCAGCCCAATGGTGCAAAGTACCGGTTCTGGACTCTTGCAAACTTGTTGCTCTGGTGCTTGTATGATGTGCTTTCCCGTTCGTTCAGTGTATTGCCTACTCACGCTATTCAGGTGATATTTACGGTTGTAGGCATGATCATTTACGACAGAAAACGCCCTGCAATGCCGGCGGGCGTGGAAAAGGCAGAATGATTTTTGGAAAAACGACATATTGTAAAGGGATAGACGATAGGATAGAAGGACAGAACTTTACCCGAAAGGAAGTGGGTTGACTTGGCAGGGAAGCAAAATCAGATGTTTATGAAGGGGGCGCTCATTCTCCTGATTGCAAATATTGTGGTCAAGGTGATTGGGGCGGTGTTTAAAATTCCACTGACCTATATTCTGGATGAGGAAGGCATGGCAATGTTTGCCCAGTCGTATCAGATTTATGGGTGGTTGTTTGTCATTGCCACGGCAGGATTCCCGGTTGCCATCTCCAAGATGATTGCAGAAAGCCGCGCACTGGGCAAGGTGAAAGAGGTAAAACGCATTCATCTGGCAAGCGTGATTATCATGGGCACCATCGGCCTGATCGGCACTGCCATTTTGTTTTTTGGTGCACGCCCACTGGCATTTATCATGGAACTTCCCGAGGCGGAAATGGGCATTCGCGCCATTGCGCCTGCATTGCTCTTTGTTACCCTGATGTCCATTTATCGCGGATTTTTTCAGGGGCATCAGGATATGATGCCCACCGCACTCAGTGAGGTGGTTGAGGCACTGGGCAAGCTGATTATCGGCTATTCGCTTGCGGCAGCCCTGCTTGACACAGGATTGGAATATGCTTCTGCCGGTGCGGTATTTGGCGTTTCGGCAGGCGCGTTTTTGGGATTTTCCATCATCTATGTCATTTATTTGTTCCGCAGACGCAATCTTTATCGGGCAGATGAATTATCCGCACCCGGTCAGTCTCGCAGTGTTGGTGCAATTATCAAATCCCTGCTCAGGATTGCAATTCCCATCACCATCGGTGCGTCGGTATTTTCGCTCACTAGTGTGATTGATGCGGCAATGGTCATGCGCCGCTTGAAGGACGCAGGGTTTGACCATGAGCACGCAAAATTTCTGTGGGGTGCATATTCGGGCTACGCGCAGCCCATGTTTAACCTGCCTGCAACCATGGTTACCAGCATCAGTGTCAGCCTTGTGCCTGCCATTTCGGGCGCGTTGGCAATCGGAAAGCAGAAAACGGCACAACGTACCACCGAGCTTTCTTTGCGGCTCGCATGGTTGTTTTCGTTGCCTTGCGCAGTGGGATTGGCGATTATGGCGGCACCGGTGCTCTATCTGGTGTACAGTAATTCCAACGCTGCTCCCATGCTTTCCATTCTTGGGTATGCAGTGGCACTTGTGTCCATGGTGTCGGTTGCCAATGCCATTTTGCAGGCGACCGGACACATCTGGATTCCGGTTCGTAATATGCTCATTGGCGGTGCCATAAAAATCGCGGTCAACTATACCTTGGTGGGTATGCCGGCATTTAATATTCATGGTGCACCGGTCGGCACCATTTTGTGCTATGTCACCATTCTGATTTTAAACCTTGCATCCATTCGCCGTATCATCGGAACAAAGCTTTCGGTGGTGGACTTTATCGTAAAGCCGGTATTGAGTGTCGCCGTGATGGCAGCGGCAGTGCTGGCGGTATATGGTGCACTTCCCGAATCCCGCCTGTCCACCCTTGTTGCAATTGGTGCAGGTGCAGTGGTGTATGCGGCGATGCTCTTTGTGATTGGTTGCATTCGTGAGCAGGATGTGGAAATGATTCCCAAAGCGGAGAAATTGTTACCCATCATGAAAAAACTGCGATTGATTCGAAAATAAGGAGGAAAGCCAATGAGATTGGATAAATTTTTAAAGGTTTCTCGCCTGATTAAACGCCGCACGGTGGCAAATGAGGCGTGTGAACAGGGAAAAATCAAGGTAAACGATAAGGTTGCCAAGCCTGCCGCGGATGTAAAAGTGGGGGACATTTTGGAACTGACATTGGGAGAACGGGTAATCCGGGTTGAGGTAATGAAGATTGCCGAGCATACTTTAAAAGAGGATGCGGCGGATTTATACCGGGTTTTATAACAGACATAAAACAACCCTTTTGTGCATATGGATGAAAGGAACAGGTGATTTGCCTGCACATCTGTATGACACAGGAGGGTTTCTTTTATGGAAGAAAAGAGAACGGTTCGTACTGTTAAAACCGATACCATTCACAATCTGATTATGGAAAACCGGGGAAAATTGAGCGTTTCCGGCGTGGAGGACGTAGAGAGCTTTCACGAGGAGGAAATTGTACTTCACACTACCATGGGTGTATTGATTTTGCGCGGAAGAGGAATGCACATCAACAAGTTGAGTGTTGAGGTAGGAGAGGTGATTGTGGAAGGAGAAATCTGCGCAATGGAATACACCGAAGCACGGCAAAAAGGCGGTAGTTTCCTGGCGCGGATGTTTCGATAGGGGTGGTTTGGTTTGGAGGTTTCAAACCGGCATGAACTGTTTGTGTTTTTCGGCACGGTGGCAGGTGGGCTGACGGTTGGGTTGCTACTGGATATGTTTCGTTTGTTGCGCCGGAATGTACACCCCGGACGAATCGGTTTGTGGGTGCAGGATATTCTCTTTTGGTTACTCCTGACAGCAATTGTGTATACCACCGTGTTTTTGACCAATAGCGCAGAGCTTCGATGGTATGAATTTGTCGGGTTGGGGTTGGGATTGACGTTATATCTGCTTTTGCTCAGCAGACCGGTGATGACGGCATGTGATTTTATCTTGCAGATGTTAAGGCGGATAGTTACGTTTCTGATCAAGATAATTCTGTTCCCGGTTGCCCTCGTTTATCGGATTACCAGACGACCGGTACGGTTCATTTATGCAAAGATAAACAACAGCAAAAAACGTATTTTCCGGATTGGAAAACGTATCGGCAGACGTACCGGCAAAAAAATTTTGCAAATTAAGCGTGTTTTTCGAAAAGTTTGACTTTACAATTGCTAAAAGATGCGCTATAATAGTGGTATATCTGTAAATATAAGGTGGGTTGATCATGCAAGCGCGAAGAAAAAAAAGACGGTTCCGCATCAAACGGCTGGTTTTAATTGGTGCAGTGTGTGCGGTGGCGTGCGTATTTTTCAATCAGCAACGCACCATCAATCATTATAATGGACAGATTGCGGAAATTCAGGAAAAGATCAACGAGCAGCAGGAATTGAAAAAAGAGCTTGAGGATCAGGAGGCATATAGCGCTTCTCCTGAATTTTATGAAAAAATCGCACGCGAAACATTGGGCTTTGTAAAAGCGGACGAAAAAGTGTTCATCGATGCTGGCAGCAACTAAACCCGCGTTTGCACAAGATCGAAGGAGGATTTTTGGTTCATGCAGTTGGAAGTAGGCAAGATACTGGAAGGAAAGGTCGCCGGTATCACAAATTTCGGTGCCTTCATTGACCTGGAGGAGGGCGTTACCGGTCTGGTACATATTTCCGAGGTGGCGCTTGAGTATGTAAAAGATATTCATGAGCATTTAAAGGTTGGAGATGTGGTGAAAGTAAAGATTTTGTCCACAGATAAGGGTAAAATCGGTCTTTCCATCAAACAGGCAATGCGCGAGGAAAATCCGCAGCAACGTGGACAGGGCCGTCCTGGCGGGCGGCAGGGTGGTTTCCGCAAGAAACCCGTTTCCGAGCCGTATGATAATCGTTCCAATCCGGTGGATATCGATTGGTTTCAGGAAGATGATTCGGCTTTGTCTTTTGAGGATAAACTCAATAAGTTTAAGCAGGCAAGCGATGAAAAGATGCATGCACTCAAAAAGAATGTGGAATCCAAGCGCGGCAGTAGTCGGCGTTCGGGTGGCGGATATTAAGGGGCATACAATTTTTGCCCCTTTTGGTATAATATTTTAAAAAAAGCACAATCTATTACCGAATTTCTCTTGACAAAGGAAAAAATCGGTGCTATAATGTATAGGTAAAGCAAGCGGGCCGGAGTGGCGGAACTGGCAGACGCACAGGACTTAAAATCCTGCGAAGCTAACCCTTCGTACCGGTTCGATCCCGGTCTCCGGCACCATTTGTTTGGTTGCCGACCGGCAAAAGTAAATATCTGTATCGCGGAGTGGAGCAGTCTGGTAGCTCGCCGGGCTCATAACCCGAAGGTCGTAGGTTCAAATCCTGCCTCCGCAACCAAAGGATCTCCGTTCACCTGATGGTGGACGGAGATTTTTCGTTGTATGGAAAAATTGAAGATACGACCGAGGGTTCCCGAAGGGGAGTGAGCCGAACGCTGCCGGTGGCAGAGGGAGAGAGGCGAGCGAGTTGCCGCGGTCGGCGAGGGCAAGGCGTATAAACGCCGTAGGCAGAGCCGGGAACCGCAAAAGGGCGTAAGGTTCAAATCCTGCCTTCGCACAAAGAATCTTCGTAATCCACCTAAAAGACTATTTTTTGATTATTATGTGTTTTTACTGGAATTGACAGAAAAAGTGTGGTATAATAATTAAAATATAATTAATATGTCTGCTTAAGAGGAGGAAAACGGATGAACTATTACATAGGTGCTGACCTTGGAACGTCAGGTTTAAAGCTGCTACTCGTTGATGCCAAAGGCAAAATTTTAAATTCAGTTACAAAAAATTACCAAGTATATTATCCAAACCCTGGTTGGAGTGAACAGAATCCTGAGGATTGGTGGAACGCGTTTGTCAGCGGTGTGGGAGAATTGCTTTCAGGATTTGACGCGAAATCCGTTAAGGGTCTGTCGGTGGCGGGACAAATGCATGCTCTGGTTATTCTTGACCAAAATGACGAGGTTATCCGCCCGGCAATACTTTGGAACGATGGCAGAACCGATAGAGAAACAGAATATTTGAATACCATAGTGGGAAAACAAAAATTGTCTGATTATACGGCAAATATTGCTTTCGCGGGCTTTACTGCTCCTAAAATTCTATGGCTTAAAAATAATGAGAAAGAAAACTTTAATAAAATTTCAAAAATTATGCTTCCCAAAGACTATATTGCATACCGCCTTACCGGTGTGCACTCCATAGACTATTCCGATGCATCGGGCACACTTTTACTTGATGTAAAGAATAAATGCTGGTCAAAAGAAATGCTTAAGATTTGTGATGTAAGGGAAGAACAACTTCCCAAGCTATATGAAAGTTTTGATTATACGGGCGAGGTGTTACCCGAAAACGCAAAACTTCTTGGTTTTGCAGATGGTGTCAGGGTTGCAGCCGGCGCAGGTGATAACGCAGGTGCGGCAATTGGTACTGCAACAGTTGGCGAGGGGAAATGTAACATATCCCTTGGTACATCGGGCACCATTTTTATTTCATCAGAAAAGTTCGGGGTAGATAAATTTAATGCACTGCATTCCTTCTGCCATTCGGATGGTGGATATCATCTGATGGGGTGCATTCTTTCTGCTGCATCTTGCAATAAGTGGTTTTATGAAGAAATTCTTAAGACGGATGATTATAGTGGGGAACAGGCGGGCATCAGAGAGCAAAACCTTGGAAAAAACCATGTATACTTTTTACCGTATTTGATGGGCGAAAGAAGCCCCATCAACGATACGGATGCAAGAGGGTTGTTTGTCGGGATGCGCCCTGATACAACCCGCCAGGATATGATTCTGGCAGTTCTGGAAGGGGTGGCATTTGCTTTCCGCGATAACCTTGAAATTGCAAAGAGCCTTGGCGTTGATGTAAAGGTCAGTACAATTTGCGGTGGCGGTGCAAAATCAAAATTGTGGCAAAAGATAATAGCAAATATTTTAAATATCGAGCTTGAAATTCCTGCAGTGGAAGAAGGGCCCGGTCTTGGTGCAGCGATGCTTGCAATGGTTGCCTGTGGAGAATATGATTCGGTTTTGACGTGCGCTAAAACGCTGGTTCTAAAGAAGGAAACCATTCGACCTCACGCTGAAACGGTAGCAAGATATGAGGAAAGCTATCAGAAATACAGAAAAATATATCCTGCGATAAAGCAGTTGTACAAAGAACTGATATAGGAAAAACAAATCAAGCTTTTTATACCTCCCAAATTACCGATGAGGCTGATATTCTTTGCACATTTGCGAGAATGGTTGAACCGGATTGGAGCCGGATTTTAACCTGCTCTTTGCGGCGGTTTGCATCGTGGGGGCATCCTGCTTTTTTGGTTATAAAAAGAAAAATGAAAAAAACTATTGACAAATGAATTAGATAGGAGTATAATACAAATCAAATTTGAATATAACAAACGACTATGACGAAGACGGTCGGGGGGTAGAGCCTGGAGAGAGTTGGCGGTTGCTGCGAGCCAATGGTAAAGCCTTCCAATGACCCATCACTTCCGAGTTGGAGGACCGAAAGCTATGTGCAAGTAGACTCCTTCCGTAATGCTGCGTGAAAGCAAAGGGCTTGTTGGAGCCCGGTAAGTGGCGAAAGAAATTTCGCAATTTGAGTGGTACCGCGGGTTGAATAACTCGTCTCAAAAGTGTATTTTGAGACGGGTTTTTTGTTTTATTCAAATCCATCGAATTAGCTTCAAAAAAGACGAAGAGAGAAAGGAGCAGAAAAAATGGATTACAATCTTAAGGAGGTCGCAGGCAGAATCAAAGACCTGCGCGAGGCAAAAGGATATTCCCCCGAAGAGCTTGCGAAACTCACCGGTGTAACGGTAGAGGATTACAAGCTACTTGAAGAGGGAGAAACGGATTTTAGTTTCACATTTATCTACAAGTGTGCAAAGGCATGTAATGTTGAGGTGGTTGACATCCTGGAGGGCACCAGCAGTACTCTTACCTCATTTGCCATCACCAGGAAGGGTGAGGGACTTAAAATTATCAAGAAGCAGGGCGTGGTTTACAACAATCTTGCACCCAAATTCAAAGAAAAACTCGCTGAGCCATTTTTGGTAAAATTTCCTTATCTTGCAGAGGAACAGAACGCTCCCATTAAGCTCAACTCCCATAACGGACAGGAGTTTGACGTGATCGTAAAAGGTTCTCTCAAGGTGCAGGTGGGAAACCATGTTGATATCTTAAATGAAGGCGACTCCATTTTCTATAACAGCATCATTCCACATGGTATGATTGCAGTCAGCGAGGGTGGTTGCGAGTTTCATGCGGTTGTATTGAATCCCCAGGATGGTCACTTCAGTGAGGAGTATCCAGAAGCTCCGTTTATCGCTGCAAAAGCTGCTGCTGCAAAGAAGAACGCAGTAAAAACCGTTGCCGATAAATTCGTCGAATCCTCTTATGATGAAAATGGCGTATTCAATGGCATCACATTTAAAAATGAAGACAAATTCAATTTTGCATTCGACTGTGTGGATGCCATTGCCCAAAAGAACCCGGATAAGCTTGCCATGATGTGGGTGAGCAACGATAAATCTGAGAAAAAGTTTACGTTCAGCGATATGAAAAAATATTCGGCAAAAACTGCAAACTATTTTGAATCGCTTGGAATTAAGCGTGGTGACACGGTTATGCTGGTGCTCAAACGCCACTACCAATTCTGGTTCTGCATGTTGGCACTACATAAAATTGGCGCAGTTGCTATTCCTGCAACCAATCAGTTGGTAGAGCATGACTTTACATACAGATATAAAGCTGCAGGTGTAAAGGCAATCGTTTGTACCGCCGACGGCGAGGTTTCAACAGAGGCGGAAAAAGCGGCACAAGAATTTCCAGAAATGCTCAAAATTATGGTTGGAGGAAACAAGGACGGTTGGCACGATTTTAATGTGGAGATGGAGCGATTCAGCACTCATTTTAACCGCACCGAGGATTCTCCCTGCGGCGATGACCCCATGCTTATGCTATTTACCTCGGGCACTACCGGCTATCCCCGTATTGCCACCCATTCCTACAAATATGCGTTGGGCCATTATCCCACGGCAAAACATTGGCATAATGTAAACCCCGATGGATTGCACTTCACCATTTCGGATACTGGTTGGGGTAAGGCGCTCTGGGGTAAACTTTACGGTCAGTGGCTATGTGAGGCAGGAGTATTTACCTACGACTTTGATCGGTTCCATCCCGACGATATTCTGCCGCTTTTCAAAAAGTACAATATTACCACCTTCTGTGCACCACCCACCATGTATCGCTTCTTCATCAAAGAGGATTTGTCCAAGTATGACCTTTCCTCCATTGAATATGCAACCACTGCCGGCGAGGCACTCAACCCCGAGGTTTACAATCAGTTCCTCAAGGCGACGGGCTTAAAAATCATGGAAGGCTTCGGTCAGACCGAAACCACGCTTTCCATCGCTAACTTTGTTGGCTCCACACCAAAAATCGGATCCATGGGAAGACCCAGTCCGCTCTATGATGTGGTTATCCTAGACCCGGACGGCAACGAGTGCAAAACCGGCGATACGGGTGAAATCTGCATCCGTACCAAGGATGGCGCGCCTTGCGGATTGTTTATTGGTTATTATCTGGACGAAGAAAAAACTAAGGATGTGTGGTATGATGGATTCTATCACACCGGTGATCAGGCAACCATGGACGAGGATGGTTACCTATGGTATGTGGGGCGTATCGACGATGTAATCAAATCGTCCGGCTATCGCATCGGGCCTTTTGAGATCGAGAGTGTTATCATGGAGTTGCCGTATGTTTTGGAGTGTGCAATCACCGCCGTTCCCGATGAGGTAAGAGGGCAGATTGTAAAGGCGACCATCGTACTCACCAAGGGAACCGATGGAACCGATGAACGCAAAAAAGAGATTCAGGAATATGTAAAAACCCATACGGCACCTTATAAGTACCCCAGAATTGTAGAATTTGTGGATGAACTTCCCAAGACCATCAGTGGTAAGGTAAGACGTGTGGAAATCCGAAATAAAGATTTGGAAAAAGCCAAAAATGAATGATAAAAAGAGGTGTGACTAAAAGACACACCTCTTTTTTGACAGTCAAAGATGATGGGGTCGAAAAAAGGAATTTGTTTGGGCTTGCACAAACAGAAAAAGCGTGTTATACTGAAGGTGAAAAATGCACTTGGTTAGAAAAGGAGGTATGGCAATGAGCAGTGATTTGTCCAAAATATACCGCTTTACCATGGCAGAGTATAAGCAGTGGCAAACCGGAATTTATGTGTGCAAAGAGCCGGTGGATGACGGGGTTATGTTGCACTGGCACGACCACTATGAGATTGAATATGTTGTATCAGGAAAGGGAAAGCAGATTTTCAACGGTGTGGAATATCCCATTTATCCCGGCGCATTGCATTCACTTATGCCCAGCGATTTTCATGAGCTTATCACCGAGGAGCCCATCCGTTTTATCAAGATCAATTATCAAGAGACTGATGTTGACCCCTTTATTCTAAACACCCTCATCGGTGTTTCCAACAACACCCCCCTGTATTTTGACGGTGTGGAAAAAGAACTGATGGATGCGGCATTTTCGCTCATTGCCCGCCAGGCGGAGTTTCACCATGGTACTACATATTATGTGCCCTCTACTCAAAAACTGCTCGAATGCATCCTCATCAATATGATCGATCATCTCAAGCGAACCAGCGAGCTGGGCAAGCTGGATGAAAAGGGAAGTGAAAACATTCAACGTGTATTGGTATATCTGCATCAGAATTTCAAAAAAACATTGGATTTAAAAACGGTGGCAGAATATGTGCATTATTCACCACAACACCTGAGCAAAACCTTTCATCAGGCAATGGGAGTAACCTTTAAAGGCTATATCACAAACTTGCGGATGAATTTTGCGGCAAATCTGATTGTAAATACCGATATGAGTATTGCTGATATTTCCCATGAGGCGGGATTTGGCACTGTACAGAATTTCAATAAGGAATTTAAAAAGTTCTATTCTTATACCCCCTCCGAGTACCGAAGCAAGCAAAAGAAAATGAGATCCAAAAGCGAATAAAGCAGCATGACGAAAAAACGCAGACATCACGATGTTTGCGTTTTTTTGTTATCAAAATTTAATCTTTTTTAAGATAAACTATGCATTTTTTAGTATGATTGCGCGCAGACATTGAAAAGGTGTTGGTAATGTTGTACAATATCCATAATGATAGATGGACTTTTCTTTGAGAATGCAGTGGTGAAGGTCCATGTAATGTGCGTCATCATGTCAATATGATTTGGGAGGTAAACACAATGAAAAAACGCGTAGGTTTGGTTGCGGGATTATTTGCATTGTCGCTGGTGACACAAGCGTTTGCACTTGATTGCACCATTGATTATGACACAGCAACAAATAAAATTGCACTGAAAGGAACTGCCAAAGCACCTGTTCTGGTAACGGTTGTTCCCGATGGTGCAGGTTCTGCCGGAATTGCAGCCGGAAACGCAGTGGCAACCGCGCAGTATGATTGGCACAATGTAACTAAATTCGACGAAAGTATCCCGATGGATAAAAATCTCCCCAGCGGTATGTATGATGTGTTGGTGAGTAGCAATGAGCAGTATATCGTGTCAGGCACAGAAATGACAGTGGTAAATAAAGAGGAAGTCCCTGTTCGTCTTTACGGTACGTTGCATGATGATGTAAAGGAGATAACCACAGAGATTTACCACATCAATATTGATGACGGCTTTCAGTTGGTCGCCGACCTTAACACAGTAAAAACAGATGCAGATGCACTCTATGATATGATTGAAACCGGCAAGACGGGTAATGAGAGCACTCCTGCGGAAAACAGAGTTCCGTATACCGAGTTACTCGGTGTTGACCCCGATGAATTTGCACAATATGGCGAATATGTTGCCGAGCAGCTGGTGGGCACCAAGGATGGTGTGGATTTTGTGAGCACCGGTGAGGTAGTTTCGCTGGTGAATGAATACCGCGTGCTCTATGAGGCAATCAATTCTACCGACCCATCGGCAATAGTCAGTGCAAATGCTGCAGTATATGATGCAGACGTGGAGCGCTTTGTAACCGCATTGGACAGTGCATCCTCTGCAAAACTCAATACTTTGCTCAAAAATTTCAATGCAGACGGCAGAAGTTTGTCGGACGAGTTACCCGAGCTTTCTGCACTGGCAGTAGTGCAGGCGGCAGACAGATGGCAGACCATCGAAACGGTGGTAACCGATACCTATGCAGATGTGCTTGAGATTGATTTCGATGTGGACAACCGCACCAAGGTATTCAAACAGATGATGCATTACGATTACAATACATTTGCAGATATTGAAAGTAATTTTGATAAGGCGGATGGAGAAGTAAACGGCAAGAAAACCCAGTCTACCGCACGTCCTTCGGGTAATGGCGGCGGAGGCGGCGGAGGCGGAATCGGCTCATTTGAGATTGCACCGTCCCGTCCCGAGCAACGAGAAGAAGCGGTTGATACCAAAACCTTTACGGATGTGCCGGCTGATTTCTGGGGCAAGGATGCCATCAGCCAACTGGCTGCAAAAAATGTCATCTCGGGCTATCCGGACGGCACCTTCCGTCCCGAGGGTAATGTAACCCGTGCCGAGTTTGTAAAAATGCTTACCACAGCATTCGGGCTTGCAACCGCGGCAGAAATTCCCTTTGCCGATGTAACCACTTCTGATTGGTATTACAATTACATCCGCACGGCATATGCAAGCGGTATCATCAGTGGCGGTACCGATGGCACGTTTAATCCCAACGGCGAAATCACCCGTGAGGATGCGTGCGTGATCGTATACCGGTATTTGTCCGGTATCGGTGTACTGGATGCAACCAAGGCAAGCTTTGCCGACGAGGGAGAATTTGCTTCCTACGCGGCAGACGCCATCGCAACTTTGGCAGGAAACGGCATTGTAAACGGAGTGGGGAACAACCGCTTTGACGGCAAGGCAAGCATCAACCGTGCGAGCTGTGCAGTGCTTATCTTAAACTGCTTGAATAAGTAATCATTGATTGTAGGACCTGGCGTCCCCGACAATTCGTATGGTTTTGCATATACAGTATATAAAGGAAGAAACTCGATTTTTTAACACATTTTAGCAAACGGAGGTAATAAAGTATGGTAATGAAGAAACTGACAAGCATACTGGTTGCAGCGCTGATGCTCATCACATGCATCGCACCCGTTACGGGTTTTGCAGCAGAGAGCACCGTACTGTTTAGCGAAGGCTTTAACGCCTCACCTACATACGGAAACGCTCCTTCTGTAATTGCAGTAGAGGGCGGCAGCGGCAACGGCGTTGTTGAAATAGGAGAGAAA
>SVJZ01000024.1 GCA_015068705.1 Oscillospiraceae bacterium | reverse complement strand
GGAACAGCACATAAAACAGGATTACCGGAATGACCAGTAAATACAGTGAGTAGTTGCGCTGCATATCCCTTCCCAGGCGTTGCAGGAAGGTTCTTTGACCCACTTGCAGGTCTTTGGTTGTTGCTGCTGATTTCATGTTTTTCTCCTCCTAAAACTGTTTAAAATAAGTTGTCTATTATCTGGCATTTATGTTTTCTGTTGCGGTAAATTTGTACATCCATTCCGCCGCGGTAGTTTTCACGATGCAAGTATACTCTTGCGGGTCTTTTCCGTCTACGCCCTTCGGAACAATGGTGTGCCCCTCTCGCCCATAAGGAATGCCCTTGTCAAGCTTAATGTGATAATCCATACCGGCAATAAGTGCACCGGAAGGAATCGTTACATTTACGGTTTTACCATCCGCATCCATTTCAGCTTTTGCATCCAAAACTGTATTACCACCACTATCTACTAGCGAAACATAATCCGATATTTTAGCATTACCATCAGCACTGTATACTCTTCCGGGAATTTCCACTGCAACACCGGTGGCAGAGGTGAGCACCTTATTGTCCCGCGCCTTTCCCTGCCCAAAATCTACCGATTTTACATAGGGAACCGCAAGTTCATACTCAATTTCCAAGTTGTCAACGCCAAAATCTCCCTTAGATACATTCCACTTAAACCATATTCCTTCAAACCCGTCATACACCTTATGTCCAACATTCATTTCCAGAGTCGGCGTACCATAATAAGCCGATGAAGAATCAGTATTCATGATGGCCACACCGTCCTGCCAGAGCTGCATAGTGTGAGTGGTATAGTCGAGCACCCATTCATGGTGCGTCCATTCTCCCATCTTAATGTTAGTATAATCTGCAGCATCCGATGTGGATCCCTCAAACCCAAATGAACCGGGATGAACATCACTATCCCACATCACCAAAGTTTCCGACTCCCATTTGCCCAAGCCGATCACAAAATATTTTGACCATTTTGTAGTATTGTTTCTTGCGGGCCAATCAACACCTTCATCAGTATAATTGGGGAGTTTTAGATCATAATTCACACGGACAATGCCGTCATTCCATGTCTTGCGTGATTCTTCAGGCTGGGCACCCCAACCATGATTCACACGATATGCAAGTCGCGACTCATTTGCTTGTGCTTTTTTGCTAACGGTTGTATCTCTTTCTATTTTTGCATAATAGTCATCTTCACCATTAGGGCCGCCCGCAACAGTAATCATGCGGAAGCCTTCTTCATGATCCGATTTGTTTCTTGGTGAAGAACCTCCATAGAAGTTTTCTTTGTTGTCTACCCACCAGAAATTTCCCTTGGCAGATTCAACAGCAGTTCCAAACGTTTCTGCGCCTGCGCCATGGATGTCTGTTTCACCGGGGAAGAAAATGTGCGAAATGTCGGGCAGGGTGCCATTACCCTCATCATCAAGGGGTACGGCGGTAACAATAATTGCGTGGGTGCCTCTTGCACCCGTAGCATGAACGGCGAGTTTTGTCACACCGGTATTGGCAGGATCTGCCACAAGACC
This sequence comes from Oscillospiraceae bacterium, assembly GCA_015068705.1. Taxonomy (GTDB): domain Bacteria; phylum Bacillota; class Clostridia; order UMGS1810; family UMGS1810; genus SIG448. Next base: position 17,554 of record SVJZ01000024.1, on the reverse strand, counting down.
AGATGCCTCGCTGAATTCAAACAGCCGTTCTGCCTCCATTTCGGTAAACTCCCCACCCTCTACATGGACTTTAAGCTGCTTACCATTCTGGGTTAAAATTGCGGTGGTCGGGTCATTTTCGTCAATGTTGATTTCTGCCTTGGTGTGTGCAAACCAGTAGTATTCGTTATCCTCGCCTTTCAGGGTAAATCTGTCCCTCACCGCAAATCCCTGGGTGTCTTTGTTGAGATAAATCATGCGCTGATACAAATCCAATCTGTCTGCATAGGCAGAAGAAATATCCATAATAAAATACGATTCATCCTCGCCGAATACCGGCTCTGCCGCCAATTTTCCTTCCGCAGCTACAATCTGGTCATAATCATCCTGCACAGGATTGAAAATCATGCAGTTATGACCCTCAGGCTTGTTGCGGTAGCGGCGGTCGTCGTAAGAATTTCCGTATGTCCAACTTGTTCCGACTGCTCCCAACTCCACAAACCATTGCTCGCCCTGCGCCTCATAAACAAAGCCGCCCATATCGGTTTGGTTGTGCCAATCGCTGTTCTTGCCGAAATTCGCCGCTGCAAAGCCCTGAGTATCGCCATAATCGCTATGCAGGGCAACCATGCCCTCTCCACGATAGCAATAATCCAGCGGCAAGCCATATTGGTCATCATAACCCGGTTTTCCTGCATTTTCAGGCACATTTTTAAACGACGGGTCATACCAAAGCAAATCCTTCACGCTGTAAGTTCCGCGCAGGGTGCTCTTTGCAGCATTATTCTCTTCCACTTGTGCATATGCCTTGTTAAACCAATCGCGTCGAAAATAGCCCAGTTCGGGTCTATCCAGATATTTTGCAAAGTATGCCATGGTATCCACATTTTTGTCAATCACCGCCGGCGTATCAGCATATGCATAGGCGTACTTGCTACCTGCCAGAATCAACGGATCATCTGCGGTGGCATTCAAGCCAACCACCTCGCGATAGCCATAATCATCCCCAAAGGTATTGACGAGGGAAGCAAAAAAGTCATTACCGTGAGTCATCATGTATGCATAGTAATTAGGGCCCTCGGTATAACCGCCTTCTGCATTGATATATTGCGCAGAATAACGTGCTGAACGAAGGGCATATCCAAGTGCGACGGCACAATCCTGCCGGTATTCGGGAATATTACCAATGGCAAGCGCAGCGGTTGCAACGCCACTATTACAAATCATATTGAAGTTTTCCGAACGACGTTGCCAGGGATTACCATTGTCCATGACATCTGCACGATGAAAATCGATGTATTTGCATATTGCATTTTGGTAAATCGCCCGTTCAATGGCTTGTTTTTCATCGGCATTTTCACTCTTGCACAGATAATCATAGATAAAATCATATCCAATTCCCATAGAACGTGCAATGTGACTGGTATGCAGGAACATTCCGCCGGGATAGCTCTGGGGATCATACCAGCTCTGATACGAGGCGACCTTGAGCATATCGCGCATCAGATCTGCCGCATATTGTTCATTTCGGGTGGTTTGATACAAATATCCCCACACAGTCGCACGGTGGTAAATCATATCACACAGCGCACTACGTTGATCCCCGTATGCCGGAATCTCACATGTCATATAGTTGGTAAAGGCGTGAGTATTTTTCCAGTCTACCAATGCCTCATACATATCGGCAAAGGTATCGTCGGTATGCAGATATTCGGTGGTATTGGCAAGCTCTGCACCGGTTGTGAGCAGGCGCGGATGGACATCTCCCACCTGCTCCAATTTTTGCGCAAACACCTCGGGAAGCTCAGAGCGTACAACCGTTTGCCCGGGCATGTGCTTGGTAATCAGCGGTGCCAGCGTGGAAAAGCTTTTCAAAACCATGCTCTCCACAGAGTTTATCTTGTTCAGATGTGCCGCATCCTCTGTCAGCTCTGCAAGGTACACCTCGCCCGGCTGCAGCGTAATATGCTCCACAGCATAGCCGTCACCACCGCCTCGCTGCGCCAATATATTTTCACAGGTAAGTGTTTCATTGCTAAAATTTGCAATCTGTCTTACGCTTTTTACTTTATAAAATGGGAATACGCTTTCGCACATGAGAAAGTTTCCCGAATTTTCAAAATCATAGTGAAGTTCTGCCTCTGCCGCATATAGTTCGGTCGGAGGCAACTCATCCTGAATTATTTTAATATTGTCAAAGCAAATTACGGGCACGGTGTCGCCTTCATTTTGCTTTGCCTGAGTCTGAAACCAGGTCTGGAATTTGTATTGTCCTGCTTTTAGATAAAAATCTGTTTCGGTGTAGGAATGCACCTGCTCGCCATTGAGATACACGGTGATATAACAGCCGCCCTCCACATCCTCGGCAGTGTAGGTAACTCTGCCCGATTTTTCATTATAGGTCATGGTTTTGGGAGTGGCACTTCTGTATCCCAGTGTAAGCGTGCTTCCGACCATATAAAACGGATCGCAATCGCCATTTGCAACATCATAATTACGCAGAGTAGACCCCACAATCGTTCCGTCCACCGCGTTGCGTTCAAACGTGAAGTCTACATACATGGTTTTTTCTGCATTGATATAGTCCTGCACGATATTACGCCCATACCAGGTGCCATCCTGCGGTGCAGAGGAATAGTCAAAGCAGAGCTTGCCATCCTTTACCTCGGGAGTAATGATCACCTCATCAGTCGAACTCTGGTGACTATAACGCAGCTCGTGAATTTCATGGGTAAAATCCTCCAAGAGCACCCGTGCATGTGCGGTCGTGGCGGTAAGGCAAACAAATAGTGCACTGAAAAATATTAAATTTTTAAATTTTTCCCTATTCATTACGGGTCACCTGAATTCTTTATTATTTTGGTATTGTGTGTGCGAAAAGCGCACACACAATACCATAGCTTTTAAAAAATATCCTCTCCTCCCTCCGCCTGAAGGAGGAGAGGGGTTTAAGGGTGTGCGAAGTGAAGCAAGGCACTCGCACACAGGAGAGAAAACAAAATTACTCTGCTGCTACGGTTGAGATATCATAGGTGCCGCTCAAGGGAGAAATTGCAACCAGATCATTGAGCAGGAATGCTTTTGCGGTGAGATTTGCCTCGGTGCCTACCACAACGCTGCCGGAGGTTACGGTTACATTTTCTGCCTTTGCATGAACTGTCTCGGGAGTGCCGAGGGCGATGCCTACCAGTTTATTATCGGAATAGGTAGCCAGTACGGGGTAAACGGTCTGCGCGGTTGCACTTGCGTTGTTTACCTTCATATCGGCACGCAGGAGCTTACCTGCCGGAATAGCGGTGCCACCTACATACGGAGCAACTATGCCAGTAGCAACATCTGCTGCACCAGTGGTGAAACGAGCATCGAGCACGGTGATATCTCCAGCCACACCATCATCGGGGATTTCTGCTACAGGCAGAGATTCTACTACAGTAAAGGTGTAGGTGGAAGGTTCACGGGTAGTGACGCTATAAGACCAGTTATCTTCCAAAAGTACCGAGTCACCAGCAGTTCCCTGATTATCGTCGCCATGGTGAATATATACATTCTTCTGTCTGTCAAATGCCAGACCCGAATCTACTTTAATGGTATAGGTCTTTCCTACTTCCAGACTGCCAATGGGCAGAGTGAAACTTCTTGCCTGGAGCAGATTTGATGTTGCAGATTCATTGAACTCAGGCAATCCCAAGGTGCTGGGAATGAGAGTAGGAATGATTTCTACCGGAGTACCTTCGCTATCGGTCACACTGATTTTGCTAGACAGGTTGTTCATATCAAAGCCAGCCATATTTACAGTGGCAATTGCACCTTCGGTAATATTTGCAACCTTGCCGTATGCAGCATCTGCGCCAGCAAAGGATACCGACTCAATGTGCGGTACGATGGGGGTGTAGCTTACCTTTACATTATCAAGTGCTATTCTGGAAGGTGCATACTTGGTTTCATCTGCAGGATCTGCTTTACCTTTTACTACAAACTGTAAATTGGTTTCATGATACCGCGACCAGTTGTTTCCTTCCATATTTGCAGTTTTTATCAATTTGCCATCTGCATAAGCATACACATCTACGACAGCGCCATCTCTGTGCATCAGTACAATCTTGTGGTTCTGCCACTTACCTGCATTGAGAGAAAATCCGGGATAGTACAGATTATACATCAAACTGGTGCCGGCAGTTCCGCCATTTCGATTAGGATTAGTACCCATTACCTTCATGGTAGCAAAGCTTACATACCACTCTTTATAATCATAATTATCGGTATAGAAATCATACTCAATGGTGGTCATACCATACTCAGGCAAAATATTGGAGGTACCTTTCGGGTCCTTTTTCAAGCCTCTCGAAACATAGAAAGGAAGGACATAGGTATCTGCAGATGCGTTTGTTCCATCGGTAACAACTCTCTCACCATCAAACTCTACAACCAGGCTATCCTGAATGGAAGCATTCAGCGGTGCAGTGTCTTCGGCATTCATGATGGTATCGCCGTATACCGCACCACCCTCGGTACCAACAGGAATTTTGGTTCCGCCATAATTATACGCGAAGATTTTGGGCTGCGCCATAATTTCATCATAGGTATACTCGCTATATGCTTTACCTGCATGATGGTCGTACATATCATTCTCATACGCAGTGAATCCGGTTTCATAGGTGATCTTTGCATTGTCGATTGCCACAAAGTTTGTAGGATCTTCCTTACCCTTAAAGGATATCTGGAATCCTTTTCCTTCGTCGGCATAATCGTTTGCACCAATGAACTGTGCAGCGTCGATTGCCTTCTCGCCATCAATATCCAAGCTAATCTGACCTCTAGAAAGGTCGATGGTCCAATCCCATCTCTGCCATCTGTCGAAAGCGGCAGGGATGTTGAGCTTGGTATTGAGACGATAGTCATTGTCGCTGGTGTAGTAACCGCCCTCGCCGCTTTCACTTGCCACATATTTGAGCGTGGGAATATTTTTGTGGATGGGTTTGATCAGAATCTGAGTAATATCGTCATTTTTCACCAGATAATCATAAGAAACTTTTACAATACCGGTGGTTGCCTTCTGAGTGTCATTGATCCAGCCAAACCGAGCATTGTCATCCGTACCGGAAGAAAAGAGTTTTACCGCCTGGGTTTTGGTGACGGGAGTTTCTGCACCATCTGTTACGTCCTCAATGTCGATGTGGCGGGTTTCAGTCATGTCATTTCTGTTGGCATAGTGCGGATTAGCGCTGGCGTATATCGGACCATTGTAAATGGGATGGTTGAGCAGTACATTCCAAGCCATATTGAAATCGCAATCTAAAAATACTACTTCTTCCTTACCGCCTACCACGATGGTCTGGTTTCTGCTGACCAATACATTATCCTCTGCGTCCAGTGCCTTGAGCTCGATATTTCTCACACCACGGATGATGGTGCTCAGATCAAAGCCAAAGGGGGCAGCGTCATCTACTAACGCTTCTGCACCGTCAATGGACAGGGACACCTTCTTAACCAAATGTGCATTCCACTCGGGCAAAGAAACGGTGGCGTTGGCAAGCAATGCACGGTCTACACCGGCACCATCTGCCAGCCCCATCAGGCTGAGCGGAGTGGGAATATCTGCCTCATCAGTTGCTGCGAGCGACTCGTAAACCATGTTGTCGATATAAAGTTTGCTATTGCTATATCCATTATTGTTTAACACGGTTTGCAGATAGAATTCGCCAACGCCCCAGATGGGGGAAGCCACGAAATTCTTTTCGGCATCCCACACACCAACATTGACATAATCGGTGGTGGTTTTCTGCCCGTCAAACGTTGCATCGGTACCGCTGGAAACGGTAAGCGGGCTGCCGTTTACATACAAGGCTGCCTGAGGATTTTGGCCCATTACCATTACGATATCCAGACGATACCATTTGTCATACTCCCATGCCTCGTTGGTGGACACATTACCAAATACGTCAAAACGCATGGTAGAGGTATTGAGTGCGAGAATATCAGTAATACCGGCACTGGTGCCAGCCACCGGAACATGTACACCATTGGTGCTCTTTACCAGTGCATCACTACCGTCTTTTACCAGAGGAACTACATTCAAACCAATCTGGCTTTGTGCATAACGGGAAATGGGGTCATTGGTGGAGGGAACCATGATTTCGGTGGTCATATGCACCTTTTCACCCTCGACATACCCGTGAGTATTAATGGAATCTCCGTTCAGTGCAATATTAATATCATTGTGTTCGTAAGGTGCAGATACATACCAGACGTCATCACCATATTTGGCGGGCTGGCCATGTACCTTACCGTGTACTTTGCGGATGGGCGAACCGCTTTTGTTGTTCTGAACAAAATTGTCCGTACCCAAGACACCTTTATCAGTGCCTGCACCATTAAACACATATTGGGTGGTTTCCGGAAGTGCTGCGCCAGCAGTGATGCACATACCTGCAAGCATGGTAATTACTACGAGTAAACTAATCAAACGTTTCATTACGAAAAACCTTCCTTTCAAAAATTTTATTTCCACGCATAGTATACATGAAAATTTTTATAAGAATCCCTTGTTTACCTGCATTCCCACGGGCAAAAGCATGTTGGCTATGTGGAGCTGCCTGCTCACCAAGTTAAATGGCTTTTGCCACGGGGAATGAAAACAATATGTATGGAATTGTGTCGGGCGCCTGCCACTTTGACACAAGAAAAAAGATATGCAACAGGAAACGAAGGGAAAATCTTTTTGGGTAGTTCTTGTTTTCTTATTTGGTACGTGCGATATATCTGTCGTATGCAGCCTGCATAATCTCCAGTGCGCGGTCAAGACCGATGGTTTTATAGTTTGCAACGTATGTATCCCAGCTATCCAAGGACTCTGCGCCGCCGATGAATTTATAGAGCATCTCGTGCATGTAGGTTTCTACCGCAGTCTTGATGCTTGCCAGATCCTGCGTCTCCTCAGCAGTATACTGCACTGCAGGGAATGCGTGCGATGCCATGTTGGTCTGGTTCCAGATGGTGAGATTCTCTTTCTGGTCATCACGGGAGAAGAGTACGTTGATGATACCTTCATCCTGCACACGAGGTGCGTAGTTTGAGTAAGTTGCGGTATGCTGACCCATGATGTCAGAGATGGACTGGTTGCCATTGAGTTCGGGTTTTGTCATGGTATCGGTGAATCTGATTACACCGTTTTCATCATATACCCAATCACGGTCTTGCACACCATAGTTGTTTTGCAAATGTCCTTTTTCGGTATAACCATAATCCAGCAGCTTTGCAGCCAACTCAATATTTTTACAGCTTGTGGTGATTGCGGTCATAGCAGGATTACCCGATTCAAAATGGCCAAATTCCGGTTTGGTGCCTTTTACCTCTGTGGGGAAAGGCATCGGTACAAATTTGATGTCGGGGCGAGTCTGCTCCAATGCCGGGAGCCATTTGCCCCAGCTGCCACCGTTTGCACCAAATGCAACACCAACGTGACCTGCCAGTACCTCGTTGGTCATACGATTGGAACCATCGAGGGATGCGAATTCCTTGTCATAAATGCCATCTTTAAACCACTTGTTCATCAATGCGAGAAACTCTTTGAATTCCGGTTCGGCAGGACCATATTTTACCTTGCCATTGTCATCAACGAAGTAGGATGCACCTACGCCAAAACCACCTACGATTGCATTGGTAGCCACCATGCCCTTGCCCAACAGTACCTCAAGCGGAATTTCAATGCCCAGATCCTTGAACGCATACAGTACCTTGTCCAATTCCTCATTGGTTTCGGGGATTTCCATACCTACTTTGTCGAGAAGATCCTGACGAATCATCGCACCATAATAACTCACCTGGTTCTTTGCGCCAATTCCTGCAAATCCGGGAATGAGGCCATCGTCAGTACGTACCTTCAAGCTTGTCTCCGGGTCAGATTCCAGCAGTGCTGCATATGCAGGTGCACCGCCTTTTTCCAGGATTTTGTTGATGGGAATAATCAACTGGTCATTGAGCGCTCCTGCCCAACCGCCATTTGCATAGGTATGCCATGCATAACTGATGATGTCGGGCATATCCCCCGAGGACAATATGATGTTAAACTGGGTTGCTTCCTGTCCCTGCGGCGGATGAATGTAATTTACTTTGATACTGGTTGCCTCTTCTACCATTTTGGCATACGGTGTTTCAGACAGATTGCCGTATTTTGCGGTAACACTCTTATTGATGGGCACCCACCACTCAAGCACATCTGCACTGTCTACCGGATAGCCGGGAGCCATGGTTACTTCGAAATCATACTCCGCACCGCCGGTAACCACTTTGTTTCCGCAACCACACAACAGTACCATCATACCTACCAGTGCAATTGCTACGCCTTTCTTGAACTTTTTGCTCATCTTTCTTCTCTCCTTTGCTAAAATTTTTATTGATTCCCCGATGCGATTGTTGCATCCGCAATCGGAAGGAAGTCACTATTACAAACTACTGTTGATAGGGTAAAGCCAGTTGCATCTTCCACAGTGATTTCTGCGGTTTCAAAGGTTTGGGCGGTTGCACCCGCATCAATGAAATCGGGAAGAACTGTCGCTGCTTTGAGAACCATGTTGTTATAACCCAAAAGTATGATGTATACCGGTTCGTCGCCTGTTTTGTCATTGCACATGGTAACCTTTGCCTTTATCTTATCCCCTGCTGCAAAGGTTGCGGCAGATATGTTCTCTATCTTTGTGCCGTTTTTATAATATTCCACTCCAACTACATCAACCGCCGCGGTTTTGGTATGAAAGACAAAGGACTGGTCGTAGCCGATGGTAGCATTATCGGCAAACAGTGCATTTTTCTTTAATTGCACCGTATATTCGGCATTGCTCAACAGCGGACGGGGCGGTACCACCCAGATGGTATCGTTGATGAGAGAAACCTCGCTTTTCACCACATCACCGTCAGCCGTGAGCCAGGTAAGCTCCTTGCCGTTTTCCAAAAATGCCACATTCTTTTCCAGATTTGCGGAAAGCAACCCGCCCTTTACTGCAATGCCAAATGAATCGACATCTGCCGAAACTTTTTCTGTTTCAATAGAGCTTGTTGCCCCTTTGTAGAAAACCGCACTGCCAAAGCTGGGACGGGGAACAGCGTGGATGAGGACAATCTCATCAAGTCCGATGCAGGTACCCTTTTCCAGATCGGGAATCAGATACCATACAATATTATTGAAGGAAGTGATATTATTGGTTGCTTCCCGATTTTCAAATATACTCTGTCCATCGACGGTCAGCGACAACTTGGTGGTACCACTCATGTCGATGGTGAGTACATAGTTTTGCCAGTAGCCAAATTTCGGTTGGGTGTAAACCGTATCTCCTTTTATATCCCATTTGAGTTTTTTCTCTGTATTATCCCAAGAGAACAAGCGTTGACCGGCAGTGAATGTAAATGTGTCCATATCCGCACTTTCCATATACATCTGCCAGTTTATCTCTGCGGTGTTTCCGGAAATGGTGGCACCACTTACACCATTAAAGTTTTGAAAGCCATAACTCAAGGTGCTCTGCGGAGTTGCACTCTGATCAATCCACTTCTCGCCTGCACCCGCATCACAACCGATCACAAAACTCTTGTCAAAATCCTTTTTTGCCTTATCGGTAACCGTCATAGGCTTGATAAACCAACCATTTTCCACAAGATTAGCACCATAAAATCTAGAACTGGGATAGTACCAACCACCATCAAAGGACTTTTGTGCATTTTCATACTTTTCAAAGTTTTCATTCATGGATTTCCTGAAATAGGAGGTTACCAATGAAATTTTGATGCTTCGTTCAAAGGTGGCATTACCTGCCATTGCCACTGCTTTGAGGGTGGTATTGCCCAGTTCTGCAGTGGACGGAATTACAAAAGTATACGGTGCAGAGGTGGCCGTACCGATTTTTTCGTCACCGGCATACAAGTCCACTTGACTACAACCCAGTAAATCCACATTTACAGTAATCTCGGCTCCATTATCTATAACAATGGAATCGCCATCCAAAAGTTTTTCAAATGACACCGGATTGTAAATATCCGGCACCGAACCCGGTCGAAGGCTTTCAAACACCCAATCATCGGTGTAAACATAGGTAGGACCCTGGGGATTTTGCACTGTGGTGATGAAACAGTGCATTGCCGAAGCAACACCATAACTGGACTTGCTTAATTTTACATTTTCAGTGGTAAGGGAAACGCCATCGGTTGTAACACCATCGGCGAATGTCAACGGCGCACCATTTACATACACCGAAAGAATCGGAGTTTCACCAAATGTTACCACAGCATCCACCGTATAACGAGTTTCGGCACTCCATGTTTCCTTTGCCTCTAAAGCACCGAGAAAATAAAACTTTCCGCCGTCTATGCTGGTAGGTGCAAAGGTGAGCAATGATCCAGTTCCTGCTATTTGGGAGGTAGAGGGGAAAAATGTGGTAGATGTGCTGCTTCCCTCGTAAAGGTTCAAACACATCCTCATTCCCTTGGAAACAGTACTATAATAGCTCGCCACGCGAGGGATATAATATTGAGCACTCATGTGCATGATATCGCCCGAATTATATCCGGGGAAAGAACCGTTTAAGGAATCAACCGGTTCAAAGCCGCCATATACATCCACGCGGTTACTGGCAACATTTTTTCCCACACCAATCCGCATTACCTGATTGCTTTCACTCTTTCCCATCATCGTTCCGGCTGCAGCAATTACTCCGGTTTCGGTTTCGGGATTGCCGGCGGGTCCGGGGAAAACACGGAATCCGGAAAAGGTATCTGTCGGTCCGAAATGCGTAACAAATGAATTGGTTGGCCAGCCGGTGACCCTTCCGCTCATATCCAAATAGTAACGCAGATACTCACTCGCCACATGATTTGCCGCCGCAAACGACGTGGGCATCATACCGACAATTACCATCGCCGCTGCAAGAAAAATTGCAACTATTTTTTTCATTCTTCACCGCACCTCCTTAAAACTTCCATCAATTTCGGATAATCAATCCTTAGCAGACCGATGTTTTGGTCTGCCACACCGTAACTGCAAAGCAGGTCGCCATCATACTCGATGAGTCCACAGGTAAATAGGCAAGGGATGGAGAATTTTGCAGGCATCTCCCAAGTTTCTTCAGGAACAATCATGGGCTCGGCACAAATGTGCTTGATGGCGGGGAAATCATTTTCCTGCTCCTGCAAAATCATAAACGACTGTGCGTAACCCTGTATGGCGTCCTTTTTTGCGTGGTAGTTAAAGAGCCATTCGCCGTTACCCAAATCGATGGGTGCCACCGACCCTGCAACCCTCTCCTTCTGCCAATCCAGGTCGGGACGTAAGAAGAGGATTCGACGCACTACATTACCCTTGCCGAAATCACGCAAATCCTTTGCCGCCGCAAATGCAATGCAGGGACGATTGTCATCAAAGCCGTAATTGTCGGGTCGTACCGGGCGATGGATGAGTACATAACATTCTTCGCCGTCTATCTTCATTTTTTTCGGGAAGAAGAATACATCTCTGTCTTCTCCCATTTCGGGTTGGGTCAGAATGGTTACATAACGAAATGCGTTGTCGTAATCCTTTGCATCCAATGCATTCAGATCCACTTCATAAAGTACATTGACGGTGGGGTTTTTCTGTGTGGGGAAAGGGTTTTCCTCACCAAGTGCCCACTTGGGTGTACATTGGGTGGGACAATCAATCTTCCAGGAGGGACCCGACGGAAACATTCTGCAAGCCGCTGTGAGATAGCATCTTCCCTCCATAAAGAACAAACGCGGATCCTGCAAGCTACCGTTGGTATAATCGGGCACCAGATTGCCGTCAATGTCGCGGATATAGATATCTTCCTTTTCAAAGTGCACTGCCGGTGCCAGTGCAGGACGGCTCAGGTCAAACTCAAAATTCTCGCCATCGTCACTCCAACCATATCCGAAAAAGCTTGGGTAAACCGGATCCTCTCTACCCTCCAGCCTTGCCTGCGGATAAGGACCGATGGTACGGGTAAGCATATGAATTCGACCCGTATCGGGATCCCGGATGATAGCAGGATTGAAGGTCATTTCACTCGCCCAGTCCGAGCCTTCTACCGGGGAAAGGAGATGCTTTCTCCATTTTACCAAGGATGAATATTTCGTCATTTGTTATCACATCTCCTTAAAAGTTCTAACAATGCGGGGTAATCAATCCGCATCAGCCCTACATACTGGTCAGCCGCGCCATAACCACAAAGCAGGTCGCCATCATACTCAATCAGTCCCGTAAAAAACACCACCGGCATTTTGAATTTAGCGGGTGCCTCCCACTCCTCTTCGTTGACAATCATTTTTTCATTGCAGATGTGCTTGATAACGGGCAGTTCGTTTTCCCGTTCCTCCAAAATCATGAAGGATTGGCCGTAACCCTCGGCGGGGTTCTTCTTTGCGTGGTAATTGAGTAACCATTCGCCATTTCCGAGATCAATGGGCGGTGTGGACGAGCCGATGCGCTCTTTCTGCCAATCAAATGAGGGCTTAATCAGTAGTTCGCGTCGCAATACTTTGCCCGCAGCGAAATCCCGAAACTCCTTTGCCGCCGCCATCACAATGGACGGCAGCTTGCTATCAAATCCGTATACCGACGGGTCGCGCGGACGCTGTAGCATGATATAGCAATCCTCACCATCTATCTTCATCTTTTTGGGAAAGAAAAACACATCACGGTCATCCCCCATGGCGGGATCATTGAGATGACACATATAGCAAAATGCATTGTCATAATCCTTTGCATCCAATGCCTTCAAGTCCACCCTGTAAAGAATACTCATGCTAGGGCTTTCTATGGTGCCGAAAGTATTTTCTTCGGTCCTTGCCCACTCGGGCATACACTGGGTGGGATCATCGTGATCCCAATAGGGTCCGGCGGGGAACATTCTGGTGGCAACCGTCATATAGCACACTCCGTCGATGAAGAACAGGCGCGGATCTTCGATGCAACCATTTGCATAATTGGGCACTCGTTCGCCGTATCCATTTTTGATATACATTTCTTCCTTTTCGAATTTAAGCGCAGGGCTCAGTGCAGGACGGCTCAGGTCAAATTCAAAATTCTCGCCATCATCACTCCAGCCATAACCGAAGAAAATGGGGAACGGCAGAGGCTTGCCGGGAAGCTGTGCCTGTTTCCACGGGCCTGTGGTACGCACCAACATATGAAACCTTCCGGTATCGGGGTCCCGAATGAGGGCGGGATTGAGCACCATCTCACTTGCCCATTCTATTCCTTCTACGGGTGAAAGCAATTTTTTTCTCCATTTTACCAAAGATGAATATTTTGTCATGATAAAACTCCTTTATGTGTAATTAGAAATTTTTATATGCATATTCCATATGCATATAAGAGGATATCCTCTTTATTCGTTGCCCCGACCGGTTGCTTTTATCTGACCGCCACTGCAATTTCACGCAATTGTGTAATTTTATCACCCACACGTCCATTTGCAGTAAACCGGATATAACGGGCTTTGATATTTTCGCCGAGATTTACCCTCTCGTATCCCTTGCTACCTGCCGATTGCTGACAGGTCTTGATCTTCCAGTTTGCGCCATCCTCCGAATAGGATATATCGAAGAAATAGTGATCCAGCTCATGACGGAAGGCAAAGGCAGTAATGAGTGAATCCACCGTCTGTACACTGCCCAGATCAATCATATATTCGCTGCCCCAATCGCTTTCGTAGCGACCGGTTGTAAGATTGCGGTCGGTAAGTACATCGGTAAGGTTAGCGCCGCTCTCTTCGGCAATGATAGATTGCATTTGCGCAAGCTTAATCCCATCCAATCCATCAATTGCATATTGCGTAAGCTCGAAATGCACCACATAGTACCATACATTGGCAGGATTTTCCTTTTCGCTGACCTTGATGATAACATCGTCCATGAGATTGTCGGTGGAACCCTGGCGTACCTCTACATTATATTTATCCTCTGCGGTTGCAGTGATCACAGGAGCTTTTGTCGCACCTGCGGGCACATCAACCTCAATCTGACTGTTGAGCGGATTGAAATCAGCAATCGCCTCACCATCCAGCGAAACACTTGTAAGGCGAGGAACCTCCAATTCGCCCTCTCTGCAAGACCAGAAGGCAAGGTCGGTATCCTCTGCAGGTGTAGAGGTGAGTTCCTCATAGAGCGGTGTGAATTTTACATTGATATACAGTTTGCCGGTTGCGTTCAGTTTGATTGCAAGTTTACGATATTCATCCATTTTACGCGCATTGGGATGTGTTTCCTTTCCAAACTCGGGCAGGAACTCGCACGCCATTTCCTGCAAGGTAAGGTCACGACCGTTGGTGGTAACCTCGATGAGCATTTTCTTACCAAATTGCTCGAAAACAGCGGTGTTGTTATCTATCACTTCAATGTTTGCCTGTGTGTGAATGAAACTGTAAATTTCGGATGCACCTTTTAACGCAATCTCATCGCGAACCACTGCACAGCGACGATCATCTGCGAGTTTAAAGCCACGTTCTGCAGTTACAACTTCTGTCGCATAGTAAGGCTGCATATTGACAATCGCATATCCATCCCGTGCGCTTGTTTCAAATTCAATGGTGGAACTGGATTCCCGCAACTCCTGCCCCTGGTAGCCCACACGGGGATTGATGATGTATACGTTATGTGCCTCAGGTCGGGTAACATAGAAATTACCTGCGATGGGGTCATATGCATTTGCGTAATCCTCGGTACCCAGGTCACACACCCAACCCAATCCCATGGCATCGAGCACATAGGTACCGCCATCAATATGGGAGTGGCTCATGTAGTTCTGACCCGTATGTCCCGAAAGAAGGATGGCGTTGTCATCCTCCCAGGAAGAGCGCAGTGCAATGTAGTCGGATAATCCACGATAACGATGGTCCAATGTCGGATTGGCATCGCCAACCATATCGGGGTCATACCACATAAGCGGCCAACCGGGATTATTGAGCATATAGTTGTCGATATTTTTAAGCCATGCATTGGCAATGGTAGGATCATCGTACAAGTCGGCAAACAGGAACAACGCATGTACCTGCTCCTGAATTTCTTTTCTGGAACTGTGCTTGATTCCATGGGAGGCGTCATTATAGTCGTTGGAACGGGCAATGCCGGATACGTCGATTGCGTTGTATGCACCATTTCTAAGCCCCAGATGATCCTCAAATCCCATGGTATCACCCAGCACATTCTGTAAGCCTTTTACTGCAGGTGCCCATTGGAGAATGGTATATTTCCAGTATCCCCACCCCTCCGGCCATTCGCCATCGGGTGCATAGTCTTCATTACCATATTCAAGCGAACGGGAAGAACCAACAAAAATCTCCTTTGCCATCTCTGTCATATCCGGTTCGTCGGCAAATACCAGTGCAGACATCAGCATAGTTGCTGAATTATTGTTATTAAAGTTGTCTTTTACTTTGATGGTTCGGCTCCAGCGTGTGCCATGTGCATCAGCATAGGCAAACAGATTTACTGTCCACATCTTCTTTACGATCTCTCGTACCGCCTCGCGACGTGCTTCACCCATATAATCATAAAACAAATCATATGCATGTGCGAATGCCGCAACAAGCGGACCTGCCGAAATGGGGTTGCCCTCGCCATAATATGGGAGCTGAATCATACTATCCAGTTCTTTCATAGCTCGCTCTGCATAACGAGTATCCCCTGTCATCTGATACATATGTCCCAATGCATCAAGGATATCATCGCGCGAACGCGTATTGTTGAGATAACCCGCACCGTCGGTACTTACAGCTACTGTTGCACGTTCAAGAATATTATCGCTGTTGAATCTCAAATAATCATACAATCTTTGTGTTATTTTATCGGTCTGAAGATTTTTCTTTACACGCGCCACTTCTTCCTTGGTGGCAGAAAGACGCGGATGCGTTTTGTCGGGATAGCGTTCTGTAACCAGAGCCACCATCTCATCGCCTGTTATGCGATCAAAAATCATGAGTCGCATGACTGCTTTGTTCATTTCCGTATTGGATACATTTACCTTGCTACCGTCCTCGGTGATGAAAAGCAGTTCCCAAGTACTTTCATAAGTGACTGTCTTTCCCAAAGCCTTTTCAAAAAAGCCGGAAAGCGGTGCATAGAGCACACCATCTTTTATTGCAAACGTTCCGTTTGCCGAAACCTCTTTACCATCAATCACAAAGAAATCTTTTCCCACAGTAAAGGTAACTCCATTACTCAAGGTTGCGGTTTGTGTTTTCTCGTCAAAGCTTACGGTTATATCGTATGCGCCTGCCATCGCCTCAACAATACCCATGGGAGTTCCTTCGATGGTCACATATCCCTGCCCCTCATATTTTTTCTTCTCGCCTTCTTTATAAAAAGAGGAGTTGGTATTACAGTAAACCGCTTTATCACCAATAAATGCAGAAACTTCAAAGTCATCTGCCGGATAACTGCTTACCAGATTTTCCATGTAGAGTTCTTCTTCCAGACCTGCTTTCAGCTCGGTTCCCGCATATACTGCGACCGCGTCGATACCAACCGACGCAGGTCCTGTTCCCTGGCGAAAATCAAAAGACAAACGGTCAATATCCTTGGGGTCACCGCCAACCGAGCAATCTTCCCGTACCAATACGCCATCAATGTATACATCATATGTCTGGCTGGGCGCATCAACAACAAAGGAAAGTCTTGTCCAGCGTTTATAGGTGAGCTCATTAAAGTCGTTGCCGTCAATTCTCATGATGCCGTTACTTTCCCCTGCCATCAACCATTTGGAATTTGCATCATAGCCTTTTTGCAATCCAAACATAAATCCGCGTCCATTTAGCTCAAAAATATTGATTATCATATCAATCACATATTGCGAAGCGTCGAAACGATTCATCACAATATCAAATTTTGCATCCTGACCACCATCAAACGACTCCATATGCAAGTACATACGGTCGCCTTCCAAATAGTATTCATGTCCCTGCTGATTGCGTACCTCGATAATTCCATTCTTGGGAATGGCATTCTGATAGGTTGCATTAAGGCCGCCTGCATGATTGAAATCCTCGTGCAGATACAGGCGTTTTACTGTTTCGGCACTACCCTCTGTGACTTCTGCAACCTCTGGGTTAAATGCCTGCTCGGGGTATTTTTTCATTACGGTATCGGCGCGATACACCACCACATGGTCAAGCTCTATCGTACCAACTGCATTGGGATTGGTAAATTCAAAGCCAATCCGCGCAGGAGCGGGCACAGTGGTGTCAATTTTCCAGTCCTTCTGCACTCGCTCACCATTTACATATACCGAATAGCAATTATTGGTATAATCCATCCGCACATGCATATCGGTCCACACATTTTTGCGAAGGTCGGCAAAATACTGCCCATCATAGAGGGAAGCACCATTTACCAAAATATTAATCAGATTCATCTTGTTGCCTGATCCATCTATCAACTGAAACATTGCACCGCCGTCAAGGGTGCCGATTACCTTAAACCGCAATCCGTACCACACCACGCCGGAAGATGCGGGATTGGCAAAACTTATTGAGCCGAACGAATGATCCAAGCCGAGCGAAAATGCTTTGTTTTTCTCTCCTATTTCAACAACGCC
>SVJZ01000023.1 GCA_015068705.1 Oscillospiraceae bacterium | reverse complement strand
CTTCCGGATTTCTGCTTGCGATGAGATGTGCATTTTTTTGCAAATGCAAGGTTGTATTACTTCTCATTATAATACCGCCTATATAGTGATCCCCCGGTGGAACCACAACCTTTCCACCGCCCTGAAAAAAGCAAAAATCTATTGCTTTTTTCAGGGCATTTGTTGCATTGCTTTCCTCTTACAAATAATCTTTTAAATTATATTTTATCATTTAAAGACATCTCCCTATATAAATCTTTTGGTTAAAGTAAAGTTTTGCAGTATAAATCTTCCCCTTTTACAAATAATAGAATCGTAATTTGTAAAATAAGGAGATAGATATATATGAAAGCAACGGGAATTGTCAGAAGAATAGACGATTTAGGCCGCGTAGTAATTCCAAAAGAAATCCGCAGAACCATGCGCATCAGAGAGGGCGACCCGCTGGAGATTTACACCGACCGCGACGGGGAAGTGATTTTTAAAAAATATTCTCCCATCGGGTCATTGAGCGACTTTGCATCACAATATGCCGAAACACTCACCAAAACCTGTGGTTTTCCGGTGGCGATTACCGACAAGGATTCCATCATTGCCGTGTCGGGTGCATCCCGTAAGGAGCTGATGGAGCAACGCGTCAGCCCCGATATGGAAAAGCTGATGGAAGACAAAATGCATTTTGTGTCGGAGGAGAGTGGAAAACCCCTGTATGTGACCGAGGCGTCGGGCAAGTATATGGCAGGGGTGGTATCTCCCATCATTGCAGAGGGAGATATCATCGGCAACGTGGTGATTATGAAGGATGATGAGTCCAGAAAAATCACCGAGGTGGAAACCAAACTGGCGCAGACGGCGTCCATGTTTTTGGGCAAGCAAATGGAAATATGAAAAAACCGGACGGATTGCGTCATATGCGCACCGCCCGGTTTTTACTTTTTGGGGGTTATGGTAGACAAATAATCAATATTTACTGTACGGATTTTATGTGATATGATGATATTGATATGGTTGCGATGCAACCTGTAATCTTTCCGGGGAGGAAGAAACCATGAAAAAAATATGCATTTCAAAAGACTGGAAATTCAAATGTCATGCCACGGGAGAGGAGAAACGGGTGGATTTGCCCCATGATTTTTCCATTGAACTGCCCAGAAACAAAGAGGCGTTGGGTGGTGCATCCAACGGATTTTTTGAAGGCTCGGATGGCGAATACATCAAATATATGGAGTTTGACGGGAGCGCACATGTGATATTGGATGTGGACGGCGCATATATGTGTGCACGGGTGTCTGTAAACAATCACCTGCTCCTCATGCACCCTTACGGCTACACGCCGTTTTTGGTGGATTTTACCGACAAAATGATGAAAAACCGCATCAACCGGATTTCGATACATACCCTCAACCTGCAACCCTCCACCCGTTGGTATTCGGGCGCAGGGGTTTACCGTGATGTGTTTTTGTGGACGGGCGGTAAGGTGCGTATTGAGCCACGGGACATTTTCATTACCACCAAATCGGCAGATGAAAAGAGTGCAACCGTTTCGGTGGCAATTACCGTGACCTCGGATGAGGACGCTCGGGTTTCCCTCGCAGGCGGTGTAACCGCACCCGACGGCACAAAAGTGTGCGAGGATGCACAGAGTCTTTCGGTGAAGAAGGGAAAAACACAGACCGAGATGGTGTTTGAGGTGGAAAATCCTGCGCTTTGGGATGCCGACCACCCCCATCTGTATACCTTTGAGGCAACCATCACCTGTGATGGTGTATGTACCGATACGGCAGAGGTTACCTTTGGCATCCGCACAATGAGCGTGAGTGCGGAACATGGACTTCTCGTCAATGGCAAGCAGGTAAAACTGCGTGGCGGATGTATTCATCACGACCATGCGGCATTGGGTGCGATGGCGTTGCCTGCGGCGGAGGAACGCAAACTTACCCTGCTTAAAGCGGCAGGCTTCAACGCGGTGCGTACCGCACATTATCCCCCATCTTTGGCGCTGCTGGAGATTTGCGACCGGCTGGGTTTGTATGTGATGGACGAGGCGTTTGATATGTGGAATGTACCCAAAAACCGGATGGATTATAGCCTGTGGTTTAAGGATTGGTGGGACAGGGACATCCGCGACATGGTGCTGCGCGACCGCAACCATCCGTGTGTGATTTCCTATTCGGTAGGCAACGAAATTGCCGAGCGTGATGGCAAGAGTGACGGCGTGTACTGGATGCAGACTCTGGTGGATGAGGTGAAAAAGTACGACAGCACCCGTCCGGTTACTGTAGGGATTTGTCAGATATGGGATGCCCCCGATGCAGATGCCCCCGATTGCTACAAAGAGGACTATATGGATGGGTTCCCCAATCTGGGTGACGGCACCATTGAATCTTGTTGGGACAAACGCACCGAACAGTATATTGCCCCACTGGACATGGTGGGTTATAACTATCTGTATGAACGCTATGAATATGATCACGAGCATTATCCGGACCGCATTATGTGGGGTTCTGAAACCCATGCACTCAATATTTACCATTCCTGGGCATCTGTGATGCGAAACAATTATGTGATAGGTGATTTCACCTGGACGGCATACGACAACCTGGGCGAGGCAGGCACCGGCAGGGCGCTCTGGGCAAGGGATGGCAGGATAGATGGCATCAGTCTTGCTGATTATCCGTGGCGTGCTTGCTATCAGGGTGATTTTGACCTGTGTGGATACCGCAGACCCCAGTCTTATTTCCGTGAAATGGTGTGGCGAGGCGACACAGAGCCGAGAATTTTTACCACCCATCCTGAGCATTACGGGGAGGAATTTACCGGCACCGGCTGGCACTGGTATGATGTGCATGAGAGCTGGACGTTTGAGGATCAATATCTGGGCAAACCCGTACGGGCAGAAGTATATACCGATGCAGATGAAATCCGCTTCCTCCTAAATGGCAAAGAGGTGGGAGTTGCATCCCCCAAAGACGGAATTGCCGCATTGGATATTCCCTATGAAAAGGGAGAACTGACTGCCGTTTCTTATTACGGCGGTGTGGAACACAAGCGCAGCACCCTGCGTACTGTGGGTGCACCGGCTGGTATCATTGCGGTTGCAGAAAAGAACGAATTTTCTGCCGACAACCGTGACCTTTGCTATGTGCAGATAACGGTTTTAGATGCGGACGGAAACCATGTAACCCATGCGCAAAACGAGCTTTCCTGCGTAGTAGAGGGCGGCGAATTGCTCAGTCTTTACTGTGCAAATCCTGCAAATGAGGATGACTATAAGAACGGAAAATGCCATGCATTTGAGGGGAGAGCGCTTGCGGTGGTGCGTGCCTGCAAGGCGGGCGATGTTACCCTTACCCTGACAGGAGAAGGGCTTTCGGGCACCAGCCTTACGGTAAAGGCACGATAACCGAAATAATCTGCGTTTTTTGTGCAAAATCCCACATAATGCAAGAAATTACCACAAAATATTGACAAGATATCCCACAGATGGTAAGATGGAACTAAGTTTTTAACTTTTTCCAGAGGGGAATGAAGACAAATGAATCGAGCAAGAAAAGGTTTAGGGCTGATACTTTGTCTGATGCTGGCAGTATGCGTGTTTGCCGGCATGACAGTATTTGCCGATGGTGCAGAAGCGGAGTATGTGAGTAATATGTATTCCACCTTCTGGGCGCTGGTTCCGCCGATTGTGGCAATTATCCTGGCGCTGCTCACCAAGGAAGTATATTTTTCATTGTTTATCGGCATTGTAACCGGCGCACTCTTTTATGCCAACTTCAATCCGGTAAAAACAGTTACCTCTATTTTTGAGGTAATGACCGCCAAGGCAGGCGATAGCTGGAATATGGGCATTCTCATTTTCCTGGTTGTACTGGGCATCATGGTGTCGCTCATGACCAAAGCAGGCGGCAGTGCTGCTTACGGCGCATGGGCAAGCAAAAAGATTAAGTCCAAACGTGGTGCATCCCTGGCAACGGTTGGTCTGGGTGCTCTCATTTTCATTGACGACTATTTCAACTGCCTCACGGTTGGCAGTGTAATGCGCCCGGTTACCGACAAATTTAAAATCTCCCGTGCAAAGCTGGCATACCTGATTGACGCCACTGCGGCTCCGGTATGTATCATTGCCCCCATTTCCAGTTGGGCAGCGGCAGTTACCAGCTCTGCCGAGGGTAGCAGCATTGACGGTTTTGCAATGTTTTTGCAGACCATCCCGTACAATTTCTATGCACTGCTCACCATCGTGATGCTGGTGACAATGGCAATTATGAAGCTGGACTTCGGTCCCATGGGCGTACACGAAAAAAATGCAGAAAAGGGTGACTTGTATACCACCGATGCACGCCCGTATGCCAATGTGTCGGAGGATTCCGTTTCCTCCAAAGGCCGTGTATTTGACCTGATTATCCCGGTTATTGCGCTGATTGCCTGCTGCGTTATCGGTATGGTTTACACCGGCGGTTTCTTTGACGGTGTGCCCTTTATTCAGGCGTTTGCAGATTGTGACGCTTCGGTTGGTCTGGTGCTTGGCTCGTTTGCCGCACTGGTTATCACCTTCTTGCTCTACATTCCGCGCCGTGTTATCACCTTCCGTCAGTTTGCAGATAGCATTCCTGAAGGCTTCCGTCAGATGGTACCTGCCATTCTGATTCTGGTATTTGCATGGACATTGAGCGGGTTCTGCCGCGACCAACTGGGCGCAGGCGAATATGTTGGCGCACTGGTACAGGGTAATGCAACCGCAACCACTCTCCTTCCGGCAATCCTGTTCCTGGTAGCACTGGGTCTGGCGTTTGCGACCGGCACCTCCTGGGGTACGTTCGGTATTCTTATCCCCATCGTGCTTGCAGTGTTCCCCGAGATGAGTCAGATGCTGGTTATCACCATTGCGGCTTCGCTGGCAGGTGCGGTGTGTGGCGACCACATTTCGCCCATTTCGGATACCACCATCATGGCATCCACCGGTGCACAGTGTGACCACATCAATCATGTATCCACACAGATTCCCTATGCACTTATTGTTGCGGCGGTATCCTTTGTAGGTTACATTCTGGCTGCACTCATTCAGAATGTATACATCGTTCTGCCCATCACCATTGTGATTCTGCTTGCAGTTCTGTTTATCATCAAAGCGGTTGTGAACAAAAAGGCAAACGCATAAAACACAAAACACTCAAACCGGCGTGTGCGAAAAGCATGCGCCGGTTTTTCTATTGACAAGGCGAATGGGGTGGTGATATAATATGGTTAAGAATTATAGCAACAGCTTGAAGTTTTGGAGGAATGGTCATGAACAAAGTAAAAGTGGGCATTTCACGGGTGTGCATCACCCCACCGCTCGGCACATCCATGTCGGGCTATTTTGAGGCACGTTATTGCAATCAGGTGCTTGATGATTTGTATGCAACCGCCGTTGCTTTTGATGACGGCGAGCGCAGGGCAGTTGTGGTTGCGTGCGACCTTTGCGATTTGAAGGACGAGCAGTGGATGAAGGATTGCCTGAATATGGTTTCGGATTTTTGCCATATCCCCGCACAGGCGGTGATGTTTACCTGCTCGCACACCCACACGGGACCGTCGGTGGGCTTTGATGTGATTGCCAATGCGC
Source organism: Oscillospiraceae bacterium (assembly GCA_015068705.1). Taxonomy (GTDB): domain Bacteria; phylum Bacillota; class Clostridia; order UMGS1810; family UMGS1810; genus SIG448. Next base: position 14,534 of record SVJZ01000023.1, on the reverse strand, counting down.
CGAGCAACCCTGTTTATGATGCTTTTTTGATGCAACGGATGCGGGATGTTGTGTATCTGGCGCTTTCCGATGTGCGTCCCGCCCGTTTTTATGCGGCAAAGACCGAGGTGAAGGATATTGCATTTTGCCGTACCTTCCGCATGAAGGACGGCAGTGTGAAAACCAATCCGGGCATTCAAAATCCAGATATCCTGGCGCCTTTATCCGAGGTAAACCAAATGGCTACTGTCGTAAAGATGGTACGCGAGGATGCAGAAGATATCCTACTGGTCAATTTCGGCGTGCATGCCGATGTCATTGCAGGCTGTGCCATCAGTGCAGATTTCCCCGGGGTGATGCGAAAAAGGCTGGAGCAGATGCATCCCGGCACGATGAGCGTATTTTTGCAGGGTGCCGAGGGGGATGTGAATCATATCGATGTGCGGGGCATGGATGAGGACAAAAATCCCCGTTATGTTTACATGGGCATGACACTGGCAAATGCGGTAAACGCTGTACTGGATAACATGACCGAGTTTGCTGCGGATGAAATCTGTATGTCGGTAAAGAAACTGGACATTCCGGCAAATAAAGAAAATCACCGGTTGGAAGAGGCATACCGCGTGCATGAATTACACAAAAAGGGTTACAAGGATGAGGAACTTGCAGAAAAATCCGGAATACGCATGACAGGTCCTGAGGCGAGTCGCATCATACGGCTCAAGGATGCACCCGACCTGATGCCCTATTGGCTGTATGCCATCCGGGTGGGAGAGATGGTGTTTGCAGGGCTTCCGGGAGAGCCGTTTGGTGAAATCGGTAAACGGATTATTGATGGATCACCCTATGACACTACATTGGTATGCGTGCTCACCAACAACGACGAGGTGTATTTCCCCACCGGAGACATTTACGACGAAAGGGCATACGAGGCGGTAAGCTCTTTTGTGAAAAAGGGAACAGATGATATGTTGGTGGAGGGCATGATTGCCCTGTTTGATGAGGTAAAATAGCATATAAAACCCCTCTTTCGATAAGAAAGAGGGGTTTGCCATATTTGAAATATGTTATTTTGCAGTTTCGGGTTCGGAGATTTCCACGGGGTTCTGTTCTTGGAGTCGCCGGTCCACCACATCACCCACAATGCGGTAAATCACCGCCATCAGAGGGATGCCCAAGAAAATACCTGCAAAGCCAAACAATCCGCCGCCCACAATGATTGCGGTGAGCACCCACAATCCCGAAAGACCGATGGAGGTGCCGACCACACGGGGGTAGATGATGTTGCCCTCAAGCTGTTGGAGCACTACGATGAATACCAGAAACCACAGTGCGGTGAGAGGGTGAATCATCAAGATGATGAAAGCACCCACCCCGGCGCCGATGAATGCACCAAAAATGGGGATGACGCCGGTTACACCCACCAACATGGAAATGAGCAGGGCGTAGGGCATACGGAAGATGGACATTCCGATAAAACAGAGCACACCCAAAATGAACGCTTCGGTGAGTTGCCCTGCAAAAAATTTGCGGAAGGTTTCGTTGGTAAATGCCGCAACCGAAAAGGTCACATCTGCAGTGCGTTTGCTGGTGCAGGCACGGATGAGCTTTTTGAGTTGGGCAATCAGCTTGTCTTTTCCAATCAGAAGATAGATGCACACAATCAACCCGAGAAACAGGTTGTATACGCCGGTGGTAACCCCCATGGTGAGGTTATAGAGGTTGGGAAGCAGATTTTTGAGGAGTTTGTTTGCGGTGGACATCCAGTCCTGGGCAACCGTTTCAAAAGTGTTCCAGAATTCCTGGTTGAGTTCCAGCGACAAGGTAAGTCTTGACACAAAGCGTTGTGCGCGGTCAAAATATTGGGGCAATAATTCCAGCAAGGTGGAAATGCTGTTGGTCAACTGCGGAATGACCACCCACACCAGTGCGGTGAGGAGAAGTACTGCAAGCAGTAGGGTGAGTGTCAGCGAGATGCCTCTCCGCCAACGGTAATACCACCGCTTGGGATTGGAGAGCAGCCGTTGTTCAATGCTTCGCATGGGCAGATTGAGCACAAATGCAATGCCCAGTCCTGTGATGATGGGGCGAAACAGGTCAAAAAACACCGCTAGTTTATTACCAAAAAACGTAAGATTATTCAGTACAACAAATAAAATAACACCAAAAGCCACCACAATTAATGGCTTTTTGAGTTCGCTTGTCAGATAATCTAATTTTCTTCCCATTGTTCAATCTCCTTTTCTGTCACTACCCGAAATCCTGCATCCAACAGCATCTGCGCCGCAACCCCGTTGCCGTCTGTTTTGGTTTTGGTAAAACTTCCGTCATAGATGGTGCCCACTCCGCAGGAGGGACTATTTGCTTTTAAGATGATAAGGTCGGGTTTTAACTCCATGGCTTGCGCCAGAGTTAATTCTGCCCCCTTATAAAATGCGTCGGTCACATCCTCGCCGCAGGAATTGATAACGCGATTCCCCTTGCGTTCTGCGGGCGGACGTGGTGCGGTCAGACCTCCTGCCGTTTCGGGGCAGACAGCAAGATACTCCTTGCCCTCTAAAAATGTAAGTACCGCCTTGTTTCGGTTGTGACCGCCGTTATACTTACACGGGTTGCCGATGAGGCATCCGCTTACCAGAATCATATCGGTTTCCTCCCGATTTGGTAAAATTATCCCTTGTATGGATGTACTCTTTATAGTATAATCTATTTAAACGAAAGTTGCAAGTGAGGAAACGAAAAATCACCCAAATGTAATGAGGGAGTTTTGATATGAACCGATATCATATGACGGGCTATCTGCCCGTACAAAGTTGAATCCCCTTGTCCGTCGCATGGCGGACGGATATCTGCCCGATGAAGAGATGCTTGCGGGCTTGTTTGCGCTGCCTTCCGACGAATGGGAGGAGATTTTTGCGCTTGCCGGCAGGGTAACCGAGGCGCACAAGGGTAATGTGGTGTTTGTGCGCGGAATTGTGGAATTTTCCAGTCATTGCCGCAGAGAATGTGCATATTGCGGACTCAACCGGTTTAACACAAAATTGGAACGGTTTCGCCTGACCGATGACCAGATTGTAGAAACAGCACTATCCGGCTTTGCCGCAGGTTACAAAACAGCGGTACTCCAATCGGGAGAGGATGCGGTTTTCACCGCGGAACGATTGGCAGGAATCGTTTCGCGCATCAAACATCAGGCACCCATGGCGATTACCATGTCAGCAGGGGAAATGCCGCGTGAGGACTATGCAATATTACGCGAAGCAGGATGTGACCGCTATCTTTTAAAACACGAAACGGCAGACGAAACTCTTTATCGCACCCTGCATCCCGAATCCGAGCTTTCCGATCGAGTGGCATGCCTGCGTAGTTTAAAAGAACTGGGCTTTGAAACGGGCGGCGGTTTTATGATTGGACTTCCGGGACAGACCGCGCGAACCATTGCAAAGGATTTGCTCCTGCTCCGTTCCATTCCGTGTGATATGGCAGGAATCGGGCCCTTTATTGCGCATCCCGACACCCCATTGGGTGGATGTGAAAATGGTTCGCCCTATGTGGCGCGTCAGGCGGTGGCGCTGGCAAGACTGTTGTTGCCGGATGCGAATTTGCCTGCAACCACCTCGCTTGGCGTACTTTCCAAAACCGAGCTTTCCAAAATCTTTTCGGGCGGAGCGAATGTAATTATGAAAAAGCTCAATCCCCCTGCCTTGCGCGAGCAGTACAACATTTATCCTGCTGAGTTTTCCAAGTGTGGTGACACTGTGGCAGAAAGAAAAGAATTGGAGCAGATGCTTACTTCGTTGGGTAAAACCTTTGATTAAGCCACTGATATTACCATTGTTAACCGGTTATCCTTGAGATAGCCGGTTATTTTGATGGGATAAGGGCGGTTGTTTCGAAACCGAAAATCCTGTGAATCATACATGACAGCGGCATCTTTTCCCTCGGCGATATATTTTACCCGCACCTGATGCGGATGCCGTTCGGTGATGGGGAGTGACAATTTGGTTGTGACATTGAACAGGGTGGAGCTGATCTGACACACCCCTCCGCCGCAGCCGTTGGTTTCCTGCCCGTTTGTAATCATGTGCGCCTGCTTGTAGCCCCGTTCCGGGGTGCGAGGTCCCACTGTGCGGTTAAAGGAAAATTCTTCTCCGCTTTTGAGCACTAGTCCCTGAATGGATTTGAGGGCGGTGCGGATATTGCTTACCCGGTTTTGGCTATTATCGGTAAGGGGCGTGGAAAAGGACGCAAGAGTGGTCCCAGACGGAGGAGAATCCTCCGTTTCGGGTTGCTCCTGCGCCCTTTGTGGTTGCTGGTTGGATTGTGGTTGTTGGGTGGATTGTGGTTGTTGGGTGGATTGTGGTTGTTGGGTGGATTGTTGCGCATTTTGTTGGGCAAGAGAAGGTTGGTTGGTGGTTTGATTTTGGGTGGAATCGGGTGTGGAACCGGGCATATTTGGGGTGGTGGGCTGTTGTCCACCGCCATTACAACCGCCTGCAAAGAGAAGCAGGAAGAGTATCCCAATCAGGGGGATGAGACGAAAATAAAATTGTTTCGTGGCAAAAACCTCCTTTTGATAACGCTTTCATGGATAGTATTGGTTGAAAGAAGACGGTTGATACAAGGGATTTTGTGACAAATTTCTCTTTACAAGCAGTTTGGCAGGTGCTATAATAAAACCATCCGGGGCGGCGCTTGCCGCCTTGTTTTGCGGATTTTCTTAAAAAACAGTTTTGCGGTACAAAGGATTGGAGCAAAACGCTGAAAGACGGGAAAATCGGACAAAAAATTCAATTAAAAGAGGGGTAAAAATGAAACAACAGCTTTGGAAATGGGTTGTTTTTGTGATTGCTTTTGTATGCCTTTTGGTATCATTCTGGATGCCTGCAAGTGCACAGGAGCTGACAGAGGATGGTTATCGTTACACCATTACCGATGAAAAGGTTACCATCGTAAAATATGGCGGCTCTATGAAAGGAAATCTTGTGATTCCATCTACCATTGGCGGTTATCCGGTGGTTGCCATTGGAGATGAGGCGTTTTATTCGCTTGAGGGGCTTACCGGAGTAACCATTCCGGAGGGGGTAACCTCCATTGGTGAGGGAGCATTTTATTACTGCCCGGACTTGGCAGGGGTAAATCTTCCCAACACCCTGACTTCCATTGGCGATTCGGCATTTTCCATTTGTTCTTCTTTGCTTGCAGTGGAATTTCCGTCATCTCTTACCACCATCGGGAAATCGGCATTTTATTACTGCACTTCTCTCACATCGGTTTCCCTGCCGGAGGGCATGACAACCATTGAGGAATCAACCTTTTCACAATGCAGCAATCTGGCACAGGTTGCCCTGCCGAGTACCCTTACTACCATCGGCGAGATGGCATTTGCCGACACGGCAATTACACAAGCCAGCCTGCCTACGGGGTTGAATACCATTGGGAAGAAGGCATTTTATGATACCTGTCTGACCGAAATCACCGTGCCTGCATCGGTTACTACGGTGGGGGGAACGGCGTTTGCAAATTGTGTGAGCCTGAAAACCGCAGTGCTCAATGGCGGCTCGATTGGAGATCAGGCATTTCTCAGTTGTACGGCACTGGAAACCGTTACCATTGGCGAAGGGGTCAGCGATTTTGGCAAAAATGTATTCTGGCATTGCGAAAAGCTTACAACTATGCACATTCCTGCCGCTTTGGGATATGCGCATGAGGCTTTCCAGAAGTGTGATGGGTTGACCGCCATCACAGTGGATGAAAATAATGAGTATTACACCGCGATAGACGGAGTACTGTTTGACAAGGCAAAGACTACGGTGATTTGTTACCCTGCAAATAGGCCGGGAAAAACCTATAACGTGCCGGCGGGAGTGACCCATCTTGGTGAGAATGCATTTGATTCCTCGAAAAATCTGACCGAGGTAATTCTGCCCCAGAGTACATATTCCATCGGGAAAAGTGCGTTTGCAAGCAGTAGCATTGAAAAAGCAGATTTTCCCTATGTGACCAATCTGGGGTTGTATGTATTTCAACTGTGTGAAAAACTGCAACAGGTAAGCATTCCCAAAGTTTCTACTTTGAACGAATATACCTTCAGAGGCTGCAACGGTCTGAAATATTTGAACATCCCCGCCGTAAGGGTGATCGGAGCAAATGTATGCAACGGTTGCGGTGCGTTGGAGGAAGTGGTGTTTGGCGAAGGATTGTACCGGATTGAAAACAATGCGTTTAAGGATTGCACCTCACTCAAGGAAGTTAAATTTCCTGCTTCACTTACCACCATCTATTATTCTGCATTTGAAAATTGCACCTCTTTGCAGGAGGTGACTGTTCCCTCCACCCTGAGTTCGGTTAACACAGATGTGTTTAAAGGGTGTATCGGATTAAAAAAAGTAACGGTAGACATTAACATTCCCGACAGCATGTTTGAAAACTGTTATGGATTGGAAACCATCGTGTTTGAGGACGGGGTAACCAAAATCGGCAGTCGTGCATTTGATTGCTGTACCTCTTTGAAAACAGTTACCATTCCCGATTGGGTAACCACTGTTTCCTCTACTGCATTTTCGGGTTGTACCGGATTGGAGTATGCGAAGGTGGGAAACGGTGTGAAATCGTTGTCCTCACTTTTTGCAGGTTGTACCGCTTTGAAAACGGTAGAGCTTGGCACAAAGGTTACCGCTTTGAATGCCACCTTTAACGGATGCACCAGCCTGACCAAGGTGACATTCCATGGAACACTCACCTCCATCGGGCAAAAGTCGTTTATGAAGTGTACATCGCTCAAAAGCATAGATATCCCTGAAACGGTTACTTCTATTGGTATGTATGCATTCAGTGGTTGTACTGCGTTGGAGGGTATTTCTCTGCCGTCGGTGCTGACAAAAATTGATGAAGAAGCATTTAAGGGCTGCTCGGCGCTGAAAATGGTTGTTTTGCCAAATGAGGTGGTAACGCTCGGGTCAAGTATATTTGAAGGGTGCACCGGTCTGGAAGAGGCTGTATTGGGTACAGGTGTGGTTGTGGTTGGAGAATATATGTTTGTCGATTGTGCCGCGCTGAAGGAAGTGACCTTCAACGGTGTGCTGGAAGGGTTCGACGAGGGCGCGTTTGCCGGTTGCAGCTCGCTTCGATTCATAGACATCCCCCAGACGGTTACTTATATTGGCGAAGGTGCATTTTCCGGCTGTGCTTCACTGGAAGAGGCAATTCTTCCGATTGGCTTGACGGAAATCGGCGCTTATGCTTTTTCGGGCTGCCCCATGTTGGTGGAAATGATCTTACCCGACACAGTTACTTCGCTCGGCATGAGTGCGTTTGATCATTGCACCGGTCTGGAAGAAATCGAATTGGGAAATGGTGTGACCGAACTGCTCAATTACACTTTCCAGGGTTGCAGTTCGCTGGAAACGGTGAGAATGAAAGGCATAGTAACAAGCATAAGTTCTAATGTGTTCTGGGATTGTGATGCGCTCAAAGAGATTTATTATGGCGGTACCCGTGCACAATGGACAAGTGCTGCGCCGCGTATCAGCACAATGGTTTATTGTAATGACGACCATGCGGTGCGGTTTAACGCTTTTGGTGGCAAATGTTCCACGGCGGGACGTTTGGTTACCGTGGGGGACACATACGGCACATTGCCCTCTCCGACAAAAGACGGCGCCACATTCCTTGGGTGGTATACCGATTGGAAAGAGGGCGAGCAGGTAACTGCGCAGACGATGGTTTCCATGCCCGAGGGCAAGTCGGTGATTACCCTGTATGCAAGATGGAATGAGCCTGCCCGCACCACTACGGTAAAGACGGCTACCGGCTATCGTATCACCCCCAGCAGTCAGGTTCCGGCAGGAAGCAGCATTATGGTTGCACGTTATGATGAGGCAGGAAAGTTTGTGGGTATCAGTGCACAAACCTTTAACGGAGAAAGCCTGCGGATGCGTGCAAGTGAGGAACACGACAGTGCAAAGGTATTTGCGTGGGGCAGTATGGGCACCATGGCACCGGTCAACAAACCGGAGGATGTAGAATAAAAAACAAATCCGCAGGATTACATTCCTGCGGATTTGCTATTATATGAGCTTTTCCCGTATTTTGCGGTCTGCCTCGCAGACCACCCGAAAACTGGTTAATACATCTTCCATGGTAGGATTTGCAGGCTTGTCCTGCTCGATCATCTGGATGAGATAGTCCAGTTGGTATCCGGTGGGTTTTTCGTTGTAGGGCACATCAATGGAGAGCACCGAGTGGTCCTCGGTTTTATGTAGTTCCACCAGATTGCCGCTTTCTTTATGGGTGATGCGGTCTTTCTGGTAGATGATTTTAATTCTCCCCAGCGGACCGATAAATTCCTTGGTGTTGTTGGTACCCACGGTGGGACTCCAACCTGCTTCGTAAAACCCTGCCGAGCCATCCGACATGGTAACTGTAATGATGCCGTGGTTGTATTTGCCCTGCGGTACGGTTGGTTCGGTACGGATACCGACCCCATCCACACTTACCACCTCTGCGCCGGTAAACCAACGCATGACGTCGATATAGTGCACGCCACAATCAATGATGGGCGAAGTTTCGGTGATTAACGCAAGGTCCTTTTTCCAACTGAAGGACTGATGGTTTTGTACCATACGCATCACGATGGGTTTGCCGATATCGCCCCGTGCAATCATGTCTGCAACCAGCTTATAGGTGTTGTTATGGCGCAGGATATGCCCCACCAGAACTTTACATTCGGGGTGCTCGTTGCATGCACGGACAAAGGCAACCCCCTCTTCATAATCTGCGGTGATGGGTTTTTCGCAGATGACGTGTTTGCCGTGCTCTAAGCATTTGATCAGGAGCGGATAATGGGAAGAAGGGTAGGTTGCAATGATGATGATATCAATTTCCGGATCGGTGATATAATCATCGGCATTGGTGGAAAAGGTCTGGGCATTAAATTGTTTTGCGGTAAATTCTGCCGCCTGTGGGTCGAGATCACATACTCCTTTGATGCAGATATTTTCTTTGAGATAAATTTCCTCCAGGTGGGAGTGACCCATATATCCGCATCCAATGAGCGCAAGATTATACATTGGCAAGCTCCTTATAAATCAGTTCTACTGTTTGGATTCCTTCGCGCAGGGTGGCAATTTCGATTTCCTTGCCACTGTTGATTTGTTGCACAAAGTATTTTAATTCGTTGTAATAACCACCATATTGTGCGGCTTTTTTGGCGATGTGCTCATTTTGGTCGCTGCGCAGGGACGGATGCTCGGTAAACCGCTTGCCGCCGTGCTCATAGATGTTTACACCATTGCCGTTGTAGCACACCACTGCCTGCTCAAAATCGGCGCGATAGCCTGCGTTGGCAGGAAAGGATTTGGGAAATCCCCATCCGCTTTCAATTTGTACCGAAACACCGTTTTCATATTCGAACATACCGCATATATATTCGCGATTGCCGTTTACCTTGAACCGTGCCGGCTCGCCCAACAGAAAACGCATAAAATCAATATCGTGTATGTGCAGGTCCAGGATGGCACCGCCGCTTTTTTCAATATCCAGATACCAGTTTTCATGGCTCCAGTCGGGGGTGGCGGAAAGGCGGTTGAGTTTGAGGCGCTTGAGTGCACCATATTTTCCCGTTTGATAGATTTCTTTGAGGGCAACAAATTCGTCCCACAGGCGCAGGCATTGTCCCACCATGATTTTGGTGCCGTATATTTTTTTGTATTCCAGAAGCTCTTTTCCTTCTTCGGGGGTGAGCACAACCGGTTTTTCAATGAATATATGCTTGCCAGCCTGCATGGCTTTTTTTGCATATGCACAGTGCAGGTGGGTGGGCAGACAGATGTCTACCGCATGGATATCCGGACATGCCAACAGCTCCTCCGGGGTGGAAAACACCACCGATGAGGATGGTAGTGCCGCTTTTTTCGCTTTTTCCGGAACAAGGTCACATACGCCGTACAGACGTACATCCTCGGTCAGGGACAACAGTTTATAGACCTCTGCGTGGGTGTTGCCCATAAATCCGGCACCAATCAAACCAATATGAAGCATTTGTATTGTCCTCCGTTTCTGTAATATTATTTTTCCTGCCCGAATAGCTGACCGCGATACCGCTCCAGCAGGAGGGAAAGCGGATAACCGAGCAGGTAGCAGGAGCCGAGTTGCCCCAGAAATACCAATCCCATATTCACCCAAAGGCTGATTTCGGGCGAGACGAGTTGGTGCAGGTAGGTACCCACCACCACGGCATTTACTACCACCGGTGGAATGAGTGCGATGAGTTTGTTTTTGCGGAGTTTTCGCGTGAGGAATGCTGCAATCAGGGTTGCCAGTGAGCCAAACACAATATCTGCCGGCAGGGCGCCCCCCATGAGAAGATTGGAAAGCAGGCATCCTGCAAAAAGGCCCGGAACAGCCGCCGGAGTGAACACCGGAAGTACGGTTAACAGTTCGGGGATACGGCATTGTACCGCACCAAAGCTGATGGGTTGAAATACAAATGAAAGAATGATATAGATGGCGGCAATGGCTGCTGCCTGTGTGAGATGTTTTGCGGGATTTTTCAACGAATACAGTCCTTTTTTCAGATTTGACTTTATTTTATTACAGGCAGAGCAAACTGTCAAGGAAAAGGCAAAAAATTATTAAAATAACGGTTGATAAATGCAAAATTTTTTTATACAATAGAGAATAGAGGGTTTGGATATGTTTTGATAAACGGAGTGAAGGCAGATGAACAGAGAGGAATTGAGATGGTTTTTGCCGCCTGCAGTGATTGCAGTGCTGGTGTTTTTGGGTGTAATGACAAGTTTTATTGCAGGGGGAGTGCGACGCACGCAGACCGATTTGGGTGTGGCGACCGAGGTTTCCCACAATCGTGCCAATGCGGTATTTACCCTGACGGATGAAACGGGAGAGGCAGAGCTGATTTGCATTGTCAGTGCCAATCCGAGAAACGGTGCGCTTACGGTGGTTGCGGTTCCTCCCGAAATCCCGGTGGATATTGCAGGAAGCCGGCAGACATTGGGGGCATCCATGGCGATAGGCGGTACCGATATGTTGATGGAAAAACTGGCGCAAGTGGTGCCGTTGCCGTTGCATCATTACATGACCCTGGACAGGACGGTTCTTGAACATACGCTATCCGCGCTGGGGGTGGATGGTTCGGCGTTTTTCACGGCAAATTCTCCCAAAAGAAAATGGGAGGCGGGTGCCGCGCTCTGTCTGGACACCGCGCGTGCATTGAGCGGTGCAGGGGTGCAGGTGGGGCAGATGGAGTCCTTTTTTGGAAAGGTGTATACCGATTTTTCGGTGCACGGTGCGCAGCGGTATGACCATTTCCTCAAACGGATTGGTTTTGCAGGGACGCAATCTGTGACATTGCCCGGCGGTTACAACATGAACGAGGACACCTTCACGCCGGAACAGGAGGCAATGAATGAGATGGTGAACCGCCTGCTCAACGAACGGTAAAAAATAGAAGAAAACAAGAAAAACTCCCGAAAACCGGGAGTTTTTTTACAAAAACATTTCGGATGACCCTACTTGGTTGACAGTACAATGTTTTGATGCTATAATAAAAATGTTATATTGTGTGAAAATGGGTGTAACTATTTTCACAATGGCGAAATTACATATCAAGGAGGACAAAACAACATGAGAAGAGTTTTATCAATCCTGATGGCAGTAATGATGGTGCTGGGCACCATGGGCTTTACTGCGTTTGCAGCACCGGAAGAAGGAGCTGCGGCGTTTTTGGCCTATGACGAGGTGTCAGTAGAGAATCTGCCGGATGCATTTACCCAGGAAACGAATCCCAGAGCAAGACAGGTGCTGATGGCTAAAAACTGGACGGGGGATATCGAGATTGACTATCCCGGCTTTGGCAGTTCGTTTTATTTGAACGGATATGCGTTGGACGGTCAGTTAAAGCTCAGTGATCTCAGCATCTTGAACCTTTATGGCATTGAACCGGGCAATGATTGGGCCGGCAGCGAAAGCAGAATTACTGCTTCCGGTATTGGCGAAGATTATACTCTTTACCAGACATCCAATGCAAATATTAACATCAGCGGTACAATGACAATCAAAGCAACGGAAGAGGACGGCATTGCAATTTATGCGGAAGGCGGCAAGATAATTATTGGTTCTGCAGGTGTTACGGTAGATGGTAACATCAAGGCTGTCAATCCTGCTATTATAAAAATCAGCGACGGAACATATTTGGGCGAATTTGAAGCAGATAACGCAACCAATCTGGAAATAACAGGTGGTAAGTTTGCTCATGATCCGTCGGCATATATTCCTGCAGGCTATGAAGCGGTGCTTGGCGAGGATGAAATGTATACCATTATAAAACCGGAAGCAACGCTTGATATGTTGGAGATTGTTGATGGAAAATATATCCTTTCAACTCCTTCGGATGTGGTAACCTTCCGCGAAGTAATGAGCAAAGAATCCATTCCTGCCGGAACAGAGTTTAAGTTGGCAAACAATATTGATATGACAGACATAACGCTTGCTCCTGCAGGTAATGATACCAACCGCTTTTACGGAAACTTTGACGGAAATCATTGCAAAATAAGCAATATTACCATCCAGGGTGGCTCGGATTCCTATGTGGCATTTTTCGGTAATACATCGGGTGCAACCATCAAGGATTTGACACTGGAAAACATTACCGTAAGCGGTGGGGAATATACCGCAGGGCTTGTTGGAAGAACACGAAACACCACTGTTACAAATTGTAAAGTAATCGGCGACATTGCAATTACAGGCAGTGCTCACGTAGGTGGTATTGTCGGTGGCGGTGTTACAAACGTTACGGAATGTGCCGTAATCGGAAACGAAAACAGTTCTATTTCCGGTGTATATGATGTAGGCGGTATTGCAGGTCTTGTGTCTGCCGGTACCTCAGAAGTGGAAAGCAACAGCGTTTCAAACATCAACATTACTGCTGAAGATGGTTATGCCGGCGGCGTTGCAGGACGTGTTCTGGCAAACGCAGCCGGAAACAATCTGAGTTTGTCTTACAATGAGGTTGAAGATATTGCAATTGCATCCGGTACTACTTATGAAGATTCCAGCGCACTTATCGCAGGTTATACCATGACCAGCGGAGTAGGAAACGTAACATATTCTACCAACTCGGTAGCAAGCTCCACTCTTACTGTTGACGGTGTGGAATCTGACGTTGTTTATGCAGGTGTTGAAGGTGATGCGAATATCAGTTTGGATATCGCTAAAATAGGTGATGTATATTACACCTCGTTGGAAGATGCAATCGCAGACGCTGCTGATGTTGCAACCGAAGAAACCCCCGTTACCGTGCAGCTTTTGCCGGGCGAATTTGAGGTGGGTAATGTGCAGTTCCCTGCAGTGGCAGAGCACATTATCATCAAGGGCGCGGCAGACCATGCCACCACCCTCAAAAACAGCGCGTTCCGTTCGGCAGACGGCAGCAGCATTTGCTATAATGACATCACTATCGACGGTATTGTGTTTGATAATTCCTATATTTTGTTCACCGGTTGGAGAGCGGACGCAACCTATAAGGACTGGACAATTACAAATTGCAAATTCTATGATATTGAAAGTGAAGCAGCAGTGTTCTTTAACCTGAGTGATTCGGTAGAAAGCGAGGCAATGGAGAACTTCTCCTTTACCAACAACGTGATTGATGGCGTAACCGGCGCTTCTAAATCGGGTATGGGCCTGAATGTTTCTACTGGCGATATCACCATCACCGGCAATGTAATCAAAAATGTAAACTGGAATGCAATTCAGCTCATCAACGTGGCAGAAGATGCAACGGTAGTGATTACCGACAACGAGCTGCAGTCGGATGCAGAAGAGGGCGTGGTCAATCTGTACAATATGCAGGCAGGTATTACCCTCAAGGACAATACCATCATTACAAACGAGGGACAGCCGGCATACGCATACTTTGAGGCGATTGAGGCAGATGGAAAGGTTTACGGCAGTCTGGACGATGCCATCTCCAATGCAGGTGAGAGCGGCAGTTTGGCAATCACCACCAACAAGACCATGAATTCGACCGCGATGAATACCATTGCAAGTGCCAATGACGGTGCCGGTGTTTCCATCGCTCTCGGTGAAAATGTACTCACGGTTGAATTTGCCGAGGATGAAGAGGTTGTGGATTATTCCGAACTGATTGAGGTTCCCTCCAGATACACCTTGAAGGTAAATGAAGAAACCGGCGAGGATGGCAAGACCATCGTAACCTATCAGCTCAAAAAGAAAAAATCCAATACCTCTCTGGGCGTTTCGGGTGGTATCAGCGGAAGCGGCGTGGTAATGGTTTCCAACTATACGGTTACCTTTGAAGCAAACGGCGGCAGTGCAGTAGCAGGTCAGCTGGTGCAGGCAGGCGGTAAAGCGACTGAACCGGTTGCTCCCGAAAAAGAGGGTTATATTTTTGACGGTTGGTACGCAGATGCAGCACTTACCGAGGCATATGATTTTGATGCAACGGTTGGCAAAAACATCACCATTTATGCAAAATGGACCGAGAAAGCAGCAAGCAATCAGATTATCCTTAC
>SVJZ01000022.1 GCA_015068705.1 Oscillospiraceae bacterium | reverse complement strand
AAGGAAAAGACGTGAGCCTTCAAAATACTTGCGTTCACCCGTTAACAGGTCTGCGCGGTACATGGTGATATCATCCAGATATAGCTCCTGCGTGGTTGCGGAAAGCTGGAAACGAAGTGCCGCAAAATTGTTGTATTTGATGCCGGTTTTCTTAATGAGCTTCTGATTGTCCACCGCCAGGGTAAACGCCTTATCGGTAATGTTAAAAGCAACTTCCATATAGTACCAGCGATTGGTCTCAAAGGCAAAGAGCTCTTCGCCATCCTTCATGATCTTGCCGTCCGTTACTTCAAACACCGGGGTGACGTTGCCGGCATCATCCACAATATTAACCAGGCTAAATGAGCCCAAATTACCCGGCATCATCTTAAATCCAAGGGTAAGGGGTGCATTTTCGGGATTCACAATTTCTTTTTCAATATAGGTAGTGCCGTCGGTTTGGGTGGTCATATAAAGACTCTTGTTGCGTGCATCGGGCACTGCCATCACACTCATATCACCACTGCCTGCGCGTTTTACGGCAAACACATCATCGGGCAAGCCACCGGTTACCACATCGTTAAAGGTTTCACCGATTAAAATGCTCTCGGTGGTTGCGCCATCTTCCATTGCAAGCACACCCGAAATCGGCATTGCCGACAGGAGCATCGCAAGGGTAAGAGCTAGGGAAATCATTCGTTTTTTCATATTTACCCTCCTACTTCAATGTTCTCGCGCCGTAAAAATCATCGGCAGTATATATACTTCTATTGGTCAGATTGTCCCAAACAACAATCTGCACATAGCAATTTTCAAATTCTTCCGGAACGGCAAGCGAAATGCTCTTTTCGGCAAAAATTTCCGCAGAAGTCACGGTATCTGCCGCAATATTTTTCATTTCAATCTTTCCGTCCGCATTTTTCTGGTACAAAACCATCATATAGGTGTAGGTAGATTGTTGTGTCTGCCAGAAACGTAATTTTGCAGTGATATTTCCGCTTTCCAGTGCAGTAAGCTCTTTGCTTTCCGCATTGTAAAAGCCCATCACCTCAATCATATTGTCCACAGCCGGTACAGTGGTAAATTCCAGCGAAACATTCACGGTTTTACCGTAAATATCGGTGGCAGTGCCGGCAATGGTATATTCGGTACCCCAGGCAAAGGGTGTATGCTTGATGGTGTATTCCCCGCCCTGCCCTTTCACGATATCGGTTGCCGCAATTGCAGTGCCGTTCATGGTAAGGTTAAATGTTTTAATTTCGTTATTAAAGGAAAGCATCGGATTGTTTACCGGCAACACATTGGTAACTGCATTACCCTTGTCGTCCACAACTTTTCCGCCAAGATAGGAAAGCGGCTGATATACCGCGCCGGAAATATTATCCACGTACACCTGCCATGTAGAATAAATGTCTACATTATAGTGACCGGTGGTACCGGCTGCAATTTTCATGGATTTTAAATTGCTGCCACCACTCACCTGCTGAGTGTTATCGGTAACATGACCGATCTTTAAACCTTCCTTCACTTTCGTGCCATTCACATAGGCATCATAGGTACCGGTTTTTAAGTGCAACACCAAGTTAACCGACACCCAGGTATCCGGATTGATGATAACTCCCGAGCCAACCCATGTCAATCTGCCGTTGGTAAACATCACTTCCCACTGCTTGGGTCCGGCGTTCCAGTCGCTTTCGCCCCGTCCGCCGATATACTTTGCACTCACCAAAGGCGTGGTTTCCGAACCGGCCACCACACTAAACAAGGTGGGATGTCCGGGGTTATTTCTGGACTGATAGGTTTTTGCAATGGTATAAGTGCCATCAATCATAAAATCAAAGCCAAATGCAATCTCCTCACCGGTTACCAGAGCGCTATCGCCTGCCATAGACCAGTTGGAGGTGGTGGTGGGGCTGCCGCCTTTGCCAAGGCCATCATACTTAATGGAAAGTGCCTTTGTGTCATTTCCGTTTTTGTCCTTTACGGTAACCCGTTCTGCCCCACCGGACATGGTACCGTAATTTGCAGAGGCATCTCCATCCTCAAAATCTAAACTAAAAGAATTTGCATTGTCGGCAAATACTGTCGGCATTGCCGGAAATGTTCCTGCAATCATCACAGTTGCCAGGATAATCGACCATAATTTTTTCATAGACATCTTTCCTTTATATAGAATGGTTGTGTTTAGTTGCGAACAGGTACTACACCCGTCCAAAATACATAAACATACTTATGTTTGGTTGTGTTAAAATCTTGCTTTGTAAAATGTATGGGCGGTGTCCCCACCGCCCATACAACATAAACGCATTTATGCAATCAGGTAACGGTTTTCAGGTGTCATTGTTACCTATATGTGATTTATTCTGCAAGCGGCGATTCCAGTCTGGGGAATGCAACACTGTACGGGGTAAGGCTTTCCGGATTGATAAAGAACGCCTTTACCTCATAGTTTCCGTCGGCAGCAAGACCCGGAATGGTCTTTTTGATGGTGTTAGTGCCGCCTTCAAGCAACACTTTGTCAAATACCACACCCTGCAGTTTCCCCTGTTCGTCTACCGCACGAACAACCAGCCAGGTGTACTCGCCCACCGTGTTGGGGTTGTTTACCGTTACCTGATAGGTTCTTGCCTTACCTGCAGTTGCCACTGCATCGGAAGCATCCAGGAATTTCGCATCCGAAGAAGTGATGTTGGGATCCCACGTCCACACATCATAGGTGATGTTATCCAGCAGTACACCCCAGGAGGAATAAGTATCGGCATTGTAGTGTCCGGAGTTGATTGCATTCACCTTCAAAGCTTTCAAAGTGCTGGTATTTGAAATTCTGGTACCGGTCGAATCAACCTTTTCCAGTTTCAATCCTTTGAATATCGGTGCATCGTTGATGTATGCATCATAGGTGCCCTCTTCCAGGTGAAGAGCAAGATAGATGCTTGCCCAGTCATTTACACCAATTTCCACACCGGATCCTATATAGTTCAATCTGCCATCCGCAAACTGAATCTCCCAGGTATAGGGACCATTATAATACGCAGGATATTCACCGCGTTCTCTGGTAAAGCGCGCTGCCACCAACGGAGTGGTTTCGCCGCCTGCGGTAGTTACAGGGAATAAGGTCGGATATCCCGGGTTGTTTCTGGTATCATAATCGCCTGCTTTCGTGTTAGCGTTATCAATTCTAAAATCAAACCCAATTCCAACCTCTGTGCCTGTCACCAGTCCATTGCTGTTTGTGAGCGCCCAGGTCGAAGTCACATCAGGATTTCCGCCTTTACCCAAACCGTTATATACGATAGAAAGCGCTTTGGTGGGGTTTCCGTCTTTGTCGGTAGCACTGACGATGGATGCACTGCCGCTCTTGGTCATATAAGCATCCGCAATCGCTGCATTCGCATCCTCAAAGTCAAAGGGTGCATAAGCAGACACTTCTTCTGCTTTGACGTCATCGATATAATAGGTAAAACTCTTGTCAGAACAACCGGAATAATTGTGTCCGTACTCGGTATTTATGAAATTCGCCTCAAGAAATCCGGGAGTCTTCACCACATTTCCGGTATACTGGTTAGCTTCGCTATTAAACAATGTCGCACCTTCGATTGCTTTTCCGTTTGCATATACACTGTACTTACCATTTTCCAAATCAAAATACATGGTGATTTTAGTCCAGGTGTCATAATCCACTTCACAAAGCTGAGTATATGCATTTGTGCCGTCGGCACCCATGAAAGAAAGCGCACACTTGGTAGTACCGGACTTATTTTTAAATAACATCAGATATGGTGTCCGGTCAAAGTCAACACCTCTTACCGTTGTGTTTACCCAACCGTTTGCACCGGTACCGTTGTAAGATGCTGTACCAAAAGCAAACTCTAACGCACGGGCGTTCCAACATATGTCGGAAGAAGAATCCACTCTGAAATCAAACTCAAATTTTATGTTTTTCCCTGTTACCAACGGAGAAGAACAGTTGCCGGATTTACGAGGTCTCCATGACGCTCCGGCTTTGGTAGCACCATCGTATGCCAGCTTAAAGCACTGGTCAGTATCCCCTTCCAGCGTCACAAAGTTTTCAGCCTTAGATTCCTGCCCGTCAACGCCTGCTCCGCTTTCAAAATCAACAGAGAATACATTGTTGTTGCTTGCACCAAAACCCATGGTGGCAAACGCAGGCATGGTCAGGCACATGCTCATCAGCATTGCAACAGTTAAAACCATCGAAACTACTTTTTTCATACTTTCTTTCCTCCTAAACATTTTATTTTATATGCGATAAAAATTAGGAACTAAAATTATGGGGTTCTGCTTTTGGCAGGTAGCTCTGCCGACTGTAATACCTCGGTTTCATACGGGCGCAAGGTTTCCGGGCTTTGGATGAAAAACACTTTCGCTTTAAGCCCCTGTGCCTTGTTGCCCAGATTGGAAAATCCCTTTTCAAGCGCAAAAGTCTGTCCCGGTTCAATCGAAACCTGCTCAAATATTAAATCGGTCATTCGTTGACTCTGCACATCAATGAGCGGAATTGCCACATAAAAAACTGCCTTGTCTGCAGAAATATTGGTAATCTGCGCATGATAGCCGGTATAAGCGCTATCCATCTCCGAAAGCAGTTTTCCGCTTTCATCCACAAAGCCGGCATCGCTCACCTCAAACCGTTTGGTGCGAAATGTCATCACAGTCCCGGCATATTCCTCGCCGTAAATGTCCGATAGCCCAGAAAGGTTGAGCAGATACGGCAACCCGTATCCCAACGGCGCGGATAATTGTACCGTAAGTTTCGTGCCATCAATACGCCAACCCGAAACCGACACACCCTCACCCGTGATGGAAAATACATTGTCGCACGGGTCAACCCTGTGATTAAAGGTGAAATTCAGTTCGACCAAAGCATCTACACCCATCATGCCGTCGGTTACATCGGCAGTAAGCATCTGAAATGACTCCTCTGCCAACCCCAAAGGCACAAACGTGAGCAGCAGGATGATACTGCACAAAATACACGTCAATGCGCGTATGTGTTTACGCTGTTCCACCTGCTCCTCTCCTCTCCATATCAATACGTTTGGCTCAAATCAGCCTTTTACTGCACCAACCATTACACCTTTTACAAAATATCGCTGCAAAAACGGATACAGGCACAAAATCGGAACGGTGGCAATCACCGAAACCGCATGCTTGATGGTTTCCTGCAATGCCAATTTACTGCCGGCATCGGCGGCCAGTGTCATATCGTTGGTATTACCCGAAATAAGAATTTGCCGTAGCACCAACTGAAGCGGATATTTCTTTCTGTCATCGATAAAGATAGATGCATTAAACCATGCATTCCAGTAAGTAACACCATAGTAAAGGGTTACCACCGCAATGGTGGGCAGCACCAGCGGAAACATGATACGAAACAGTGTGGTGATGTGCCCGGCTCCGTCAATGTTTGCCGCATCCTCCAGACTGTCCGGAATGCCATCAAAACCGCCGCGCATGACCAGAATATTATACATGGTAAGCATGGACGGGATAATCAGCACCCATAGGCTGTTATCCATGTTGAGGGTTTTGATGGTGAAATAAAACGGCACCAGACCGCCCGAAAAATACATGGTAAATGTCATCAAAAGTGCAATGGGTCTTTTAAACGGTACATTCTTTCTGCTCAAAAAATACGCCGCTATGGTCGAAAACAAAATACTCAGGCAGGTTCCTACCACCACCACAAAGATGGTATTTAAATAGGACGGTAAAATCAGCGGATGTTCAAAGGCATGTTCATATGCCGCCCAGGTCCATTCGATTGGCCAAAGCAACAATCCTCTGTGTGCCATATATTTTGCCGCGTTGGAAAAGGATGCACAAAAAACATACCACAACGGATAAAGAGACACCGTAATCATAAGCAGCATGAATATTGTATTGAAAAAGACGAAAATTTTTCTTGATAAACTCGATTTTCCTACCATCTCTTTATGCCTCCTTACCACAATCCCATGCTGCTATCCAGTTTTCTGGTAATGGTGTTTGCCGTGATTACCAGAACACAGGTAGTAAGGGAATTAAACAAACCAACTGCAGTGGAAAAGCTATACTGCATATCAAACAAACCTTTTCTATATACAAAGGAGGAAATGATATCCGCCGTCTCATATATGGTAGGATTGTAGAGCAGGATAATCTTCTCGTAACCCACATTCATGATGCCGCCCAGACCCAGGATAAACATAATCACGATAGTGGGCATAATGCAAGGAATTGTGATAGAGATTGTCTGTCTTAATTTGCCGGCACCGTCAAGATACGCCGATTCATACAACTCCTGGTCAACACCCTGCAAAGCTGCAAGATATATGATGGAGTTCCATCCCATTTGTTGCCACAGACCCGACAATACATAGATGGGCGGAAACGCCGACGGCACGCTCAACAAGTCTGCGCGTTCTCCGCCAAACGCTGCAATCAAATCATTTACAATGCCGTTGGGTGCAATAAACTCTCTCACCATGCCACAAAGCACAACCATGGAGATAAAGTGCGGCATGTAAGTAATTGTTTGCACCGTCTTTTTAAATGTCAGGTTTCCAATCTCATTAATCAGCAATGCAAAAAGGATTGCCGCAGGGAACGAAGTGACCATATAAGAAATACTGAGTGTCAAGGTGTTTCTCAGCAGTCTGCCAAAATAGTAGCTGCCGAAAAACATCTCAAAATGCTTCAATCCCACAAATGGGCTTCCGAAGATACCTCTGGCAGGAGCGTAATCTTTAAATGCCATCACGATACCCGTCATAGGGATATAAGAAAATACAATAAACCAGATGATAACCGGAGCCACCAGAAGATAAAGGGAAGCATTACGTTTCAGGCGGGATTTCAACCGCTTGCGTTCCAGCTCCTTTGCTGCTCTTAAATTGACGTCCGGTCTTGCCGTCGTGTTCAACATTTGCAAAAACTCCTTATCAGTTCTTCAGATACTCGTCATATGCAGCCTGATAGATGGCAATTACATCTTTCACGCCCATGCTCTCCAGACCTGCCAGGTATGCGTCATAATTGTCCATGCTTGCTGCACCGGTGATGAATGCTACGATATTTTCGTCCACATAGGTAGTGATGTCGGTTTTGAGCATGGAAACCCTGTCACTATCTGCGCTATTAAAGGTGAGTTTGGGAAGCTTGTGCAGTTCGGCCTTGGTGGTACCCCACAGTCTTGCAGCAGCAAGGTTGATGGGATTGGTGTAAAATTCAGCCATATAGGTATCGTATGCTGCCTCAAAGCAATAGCAACGACCGTCGTAGTAAGGCGCAATTGCCTGCGAGAAAGACTGGCCTGAAATGTTTTCAGAATCTGTAATCATAGGCAGGAACTTGTACTGGTTTTCGCCCACAACCTCATAGGTTTCTCCTTCGATACCCAAGGTATAGAGCAGACCGCCCTCTTTGCTGTAGGCGTAGTCAAGCAGTCTTGCAGCCAGCTCAACATCCTGACAATGCGTAGAGATTGCAGCACCTGCACCCTCAAAAAATACGGTTTTCTGACCAAACTCTGCAACCTTTCCCTTTTCCAGAGAAGGGTAAGGAACAGGTACCAACTCAATGTCGGGATGGGATTTTGCCAGAATCGGAATCCAGGAACCAAAGTCCGAACCGTTGGAACCGATGGTCATACCAACCTCTGCATTGAGATAGTTTGCCGAAATGGTTTTTGCATCAACCGTCGCGAAATCTTTACTAATCAGCCCTTTTGCATACCAGTCACGCATCATTTCTACCCACTGACGATAACCCGGTTCTGCAGGACCATATTTGATGGTATCGCCATCCACATAATAACCTGCCGATACGCCATAAGCGCCAACCAGAACATCCGAGCTTGCCTCTATGTAGGAAGGAATCAATCTCATCTGCAGGGGGTACTGTACATCCTCTTTAAAAGCAGTAAGCGCAGTTTCCCATTCATCAATGGTTTCTGGAACACCAAGGCCATGTTTGTCCAAAAGGTCCTTACGTGCCATTACGCCGTAATAGGCTGCACCAAGGTTACCTTCGGTAATACCGGGGAACGCATAATAATTACCCTGTGCTCTGTACTGACGAAGTTTGCTTTCATCCCATTTGCTCATCAGTGCTTTCAGGTTGGGAGCCGCCTTGTCAAAAATATCGTTAAGGGGAAGAATCACCTTGTCCTCAATCAACTTTGCAGGGCCAGCATTGTTGAAGAACCAGTTGGTTTCAATGATGTCAGGGAAATCATTGGACGCCAGAAGCAGGTTAAAATCCTCTGCTTCCTGGCCAACCGGCGGATGGGTAAATTCTACGTTGATACCCGTTCTTTCAATCAGCTCTTTTGCAAGCGGTGCCTCGTTGAAATCTGCCAGTACTTCTGTGATAACAGAGCCAAGACGCTTATAGTAAGTAAGTGTCTTGTCCGTTTGGATTGGATATCCTTCGGTATACTGCAATTCGCCGAGAACGGCACTCGCTTCTTCCTTCTTTTCTCCGCAGCCTGCGAGCGCTGTGCACGCCAGAGCTACAACCAGAAGAAATACCAATGTTCTTTTTGCCTTCATTTTTTACTCCTCCTTAAAAGAAATATATAAAAAATTGGAAACAAATAATGGCAAGACAGTTGCACACGTTATAAAAAATGTGCCATTTACGGGCAAGTGTCTTGTACACCTATAATTATATACTATCGCCCCCACGTTTGTCAATACCTTTTTGTATAATTTGCCCACTTAATTTATTATTTGAATTTACACCCCAAAAAAACGTCAAAAACACTGTAAAATGGACGTTTTAACAACCAAACAAAATATATTTTCTGTTTTACACAACTCGCTCAATTTCTCGTTGACATCGGTATCATGTCGTGCTATAATTTGTGTGTACAGGACACTTTGCCGCACCACCATCCCTCCCTTTTCCAATATTTTATATGAAACAATGGGTCTTTTTTTGCCAACTTGTCTGTCAAAAGGCGTTTTTTGTACAATCTCTATTGACAATCCACCTTGACCATTGTATATTAGTGGCGTAACAAAAAGGCACTCAAATCTTATCTTTATTTAAGGAAAACTTTTCGTTTTTTTCTGTTTTTATTGGCAGGGCTTGACCCCATCCTAAAAAAACAGTAAATTATATTTGACAGCGGTCAAATAATAAAAGGAGACGTTTATTATGTCAGAACTCGCATTACTGGGTGGACCCAAAGCCGTAACCTGCGACACCGATCTCAATTCACCCATGAAAAAATGGCCCATCTTCACCGAAGAAGAAGAAAATGCCATTTTGGATGTGCTTCATAAAAACTCCATGAGCGACACAGGACTCGCCAAGGAGTTTGAAGCAGAATTTGCAAAATGGATGGGCACGGAATATGCACTCGGCTTCAACAACGGCACTGCATCACTCTTGGCTTCGTTCTATGGTGTAGGAATCAGAAAAGGCGATGAAGTCATCTGCCCGAGCGTGGTTTACTGGGCAGCTTGTACCTCCTTGCTCTCCCTGGGTGCAGTTCCGGTATTTGCCGACCTTTCCCGCGACACCCTCTGCATCGACCC
Source organism: Oscillospiraceae bacterium (assembly GCA_015068705.1). Classification (GTDB taxonomy): domain Bacteria; phylum Bacillota; class Clostridia; order UMGS1810; family UMGS1810; genus SIG448. The sequence continues at coordinate 14,704 of SVJZ01000022.1, read as the reverse complement.
CGACGATATTGAACGTAAAATTTCCGATAAAACCAAAGCAATCATTGTGGTGCACTACCTCTCCCACCCCTGTGACATGGACAGGATTATGGCAATTGCGAAAAAGCATAACCTGAAGGTAATCGAGGACGTTTCCCACGCACAAGGTGGTAAATACAAAGGTCAGATGCTCGGTACCTTTGGCGATGTTGCAGCCATGTCTCTGATGGCGGGCAAATCCTTTGCCATCGGCGAAGCAGGCATGATGGTCACAAACAGTAAAGAAATTTACGAACACGCAAGAGCGCTTGGTCACTATGAACGTTTCACCGAAAACACCACCACCTGTGAAGATCTGTTGCCGTATGTCAGAATGCCGCTGGGTGGATATAAATTCCGTATGCATCAGATGAGTGCAGCGGTGGGTCTTGTACAGATCAAATATTATGATGAACGTTGTAAAGAAATCCGCAAAGCCATGAACTACTTCTGGGATTTGCTTGAGGGTGTACCGGGAATTCGTGCTCATCGTACCAACGAGGCAGAAGGTTCCACCATGGCTGGTTGGTATGCAGCACACGGCATTTATGTTCCGGAAGAATTGGGCGGCTTGTCCATCACCCGGTTCTGCGAAGCAGTGCGTGCCGAGGGCGTATTTGAATGTACCCCCGGTGCAAATCTTCCCCTCCACTCTCACGGATTGTTCAAAACCGCCGACGTTTACGGTGACGGCAAGCCTACCCGTCTGGCATATGCAACCCGCGACGTTCGTGAGTTGGACAAGGATTTGGAATTCAGTAATGTCGTCGGTAAATATGTTTATAACATCCCCTGGCTCAAAAAATACATTCCAGAGGAAATTGAGCAGTATGCAAATGCATTCAAAAAGGTTGCATTAAACTATAAAGAATTGCTTGCAGACGATCCCGGCGATCCCGAACACATCGGCGCATGGCATTTCCACAAGGCTAATAAATAACAAGCAAAAAACAATACGTTCAAACACCTGTGTACCACAACATAAATAACACGCGTTCCATCCAAAATGTGCACACAATCAAAGAAAAAGGTGCACGCAGTCAAACCAAAATATATACACGATCAAACCAAAAACACTCGCACCAAACCGATGCGAGTGTTTTTTCTGTTCTCTTTTCTATATCTTTTTACCCAAACCAACACATCATTCTAAGTCTGCTCCTGCCTTGGTTTCAGAACACTGAACTCATTGTAGGAACGCTTGAATTCCCGTACAATTGCGCCCAGATCCGAGCTATAATTGATAAAGCTTGCGCCCATGTCCAGATATTTCTGTGCGTCCTCTGGCGTCGCCACCGGTATTCCCCACCATTTTCCGTGTTTTTTGATAGTATTCGCAATGAATTCAATCGTCTCCGCCATAATCGAGCCATTACTCTCGCCAAACACACCCAGACTTGCACTCAAATCAGCAGGACCAATAAAAAACGCATCAATACCCGGTATTGCGGCAATTTCGTCCAGCTCGTCCAATGCCTCTTTATCTTCTATCTGCAGCATGACAAAGGTTTCCCGATTTGCAAACTCCATGTTCTCTTTGGGAGAATCCAGCATAAATCTACTGTCTGCACCGGCAAAATCCATTCCCCGGTGACCAACGGGAATATATTTTGCATTATAAACAATCTCTCTTGCTTCGGCAGCGCTCTTTACATGCGGCACCATAATTCCTGCCGCACCATCTTCGAGTGCACGAAAATAGTCAAGATATCCCCGTTTTCTGACCCGGACAACGCAGTCGATATCCGATGCTCTTGCCCCCATAATCATGTGAAATATCTCCTTTTGACTGCAAGGTTTATGCTCCATATCCAGCCACAGGCAATCAAAGCCAATGTAGCCTGCCAATTCAGCCACACGCGCATCCCCCACTGCCACTGCAGTAGAAAGCGCCCAATCACCGTTTCTTATTTTTTCTAATGTTTTACTCCGTCTCATCCCCGAATCCCCCTTTATTTTGAACTAAATATGGTATAAATCAAAAGCAGACTGTGTATAGGTGTCATATACACCTAAAATTATATCTCAATTGCTTTGCATTGTCAACCTATTCCCATACAAAAAAAGAAAGCCCAAAAGGCTTTCTTTAAAATATTTATTATGTATTTCTCGGAACAAGCTTACACGGAATCCGTTTGATGCGCATCTCCCTTGGACCATTCATGCGTTCAAAAAGCAAATCACAGCATTCTTTGGCAATCAGATCACCGGAATTTCTGATGGCGGTGAGTTCGGGAGAGCACAAACGCGAAAAATTCGAATCATTGATGCCAACTATTCCCAAATCTTTCGCAATTTCTTTTCCTGCCTCTCGTATTACCGATAAATTTCGATAAATCTCACCATCACTGGAAATCAGACCATCCGCATTTCTGATGCTTTCGGGCGACTCCCAGGACCAATCTTCTATAATAACATTTTTTGCATCATACCCTGCTTCATTGCACGCAGCAGCACAACCATCCGCCAACATACCATAAAGCGTAGGGCCAAACAAATTCTGAACCATAATCCGTTTACGTCCTTGTTTGAGCAAATGCTCGGTAGCCAATTTTCCACAGTGATAAAAATCCATCTGGACCAAATCGTGGTTGCATCCGGGTAAATCGCGGTTGATACAAACCATAGGAATATCCCCCACCAAGTTGCGTACAACATTGATATCATAATCCTCGCGATATGGCGGAACAATCACAAGACCGCCAACTTCAAGATTTGCCATCATGGAAAGCAAGCTATAAAAACGAGAAATGTCGTTATTTGTATTTACAGGGATCATATAGTACCCTTTTTTCTGAAATAAGTCGCCCAAATGACCCAATATAACGTTTTCAATTTCACTGCCACTCAGATAGTCAATCATCAAAAAACCAATCAAGTTGGTCGTTTTCGATTTTTTAATTTCATCTGTGCGCGCAACGAAAGTTCCTCTGCCCTGATCCACCACCAAAAAGCCCTCATTTACCAGATTGGATATTACGGAATTTACAGTGGGCCTGCTGATCTCGTACTTTTTTGACAATTCACGTATAGACGGAAACTTATCCCCCACTTTATACTCTCCGTTGAGCAAAGAATTGCGTAAAAAATCATGAAATTGTTTTGATTTGCCAATACTTACAAAACTCGCCATAGCACACTCATTTCCTGTCCGAAACTGTTTTTGCGGACATCGCTTATTCTTTTTATACAAAAACTTCCAACTTTACACTGTAACTATATCATTATAGCAAAGATTTCTTTATTTGACAAGTGTTTTCCATATAAAAAAATACTGCACACCATTTCGCGTGCAGTATTTGATTGTAATTCGTGTTTTTATGGAGTAGAAACTATGCATTGTTTTCGATGTAGTATTTGCGCTTATACGCCTCATACATCTTTCCAAATTCCTCCTCATCTGCCTTGACATGTTGCAGGTATTCGTGCGTTTCAAACGAATCGCGTGCAATCTCAATAAAACATACGGCAATATTCGAGCAGTGGTCGGAAATTCTCTCATAGTTCGTTAAAAGGTCAGAGAGCACAAAGCCCAGTTCCATCGTACAATCACCCTGTCTGAGTCTGGAGATATGTCCATTTTTGATGACCCTCTTTAATCTGTCAATCACCTGTTCAAGCGGCTCGACATATTTCGCTTTCTCCAAATCTTCATTGATAAGCGTTTCTACCGAAAGGTCAAGTATTTCGGCTACCGCCTCGGTAATAACATTGATGTCCTCGGTCGCCTTGGGAGAAAATGTGATTTTCTTGTCATAGATTTCTTTTGCAGTTTCTGCAATATTCAACGCATGGTCGGAAATGCGTTCGATATCACCAATACAGTGAAGAAGTTCTGTTACAACCTTGCTGTCTTTTGAGGACATATCTGCCGAAGCAATTTTTACAAGATAGCTACTGGTTTTATCCTCGTACTTATCTATCGAAGACTCCAGTTCACCCACCTCATTAAAAATGGCGGAATCAAATTCTTTCATCAGCATGGTTGCCTTTTTAAAAGCTTCCACTGCAATTTTGGCCATATCAAAAACCAATTCCTTACATTTTTCGACCGCAAAAGAAGGCATTTCGAGGAAACGGTCATCCAATGCCGAAAATGCATCCCGTTCCGCTTCTTCCTTCTTGCTTCTGATGGTTTTGATGGCAAGTTTTTCAAACAAGGAACAAAAAGGTAACAGAATGATAGTAGAAAATATATTGAACAAGGTATGTACAATAGCAATATTTACCGCACTCGCTCTTTGGGTCATAAACTCAAACCCAATCAAAGAATGTAGCAGATAGAATATGCCACAAACCGCAATAACCCCAATCATTTTGATATACAGGCAAGTAAACGCAACCCGTTTGGATTCGGTATTTCCGCTAATGGCAGAAATAATGGGTGTAATGGTGGTTCCGATGTTTTGTCCGAGAATAACCGGAATTGCAGTGGAATAAGGAATCACACAAGAAAGTGATAATGCCTGCAACACACCGACCGAAGCGGACGAAGATTGAATAATTGCGGTAAATAAGGTCCCCACAATGATACCCATGATAGGATTGGAAAACATCACGAGAAGATTAGTAAAGGTCTGGTTGTCCTTCAAGCCTTCAACCGCAGAACTCATCATGTCCATACCAAACATCAAAATGGCAAAACCAATTAAAATGGTAGAGGTGTTTTTTCTTTTGTCATCCTTTGCAGTCATATTCATAACCAAACCAATCACTGCAAGGATGGGTGTAAATGACTCCGGTTTAAACAACTTGATAAGTGTCGCCGTCCCCTGGATATCCGCAGTACTCAAAAGCCATGACGTAACAGTGGTACCAACATTGGCTCCCATAATGATACTGATTGTCTGCCCAAGCTTCATGATGCCGGAATTTACAAACCCAACCAGCATAACCGTGGTTGCCGACGAGGATTGAATCACTGCCGTTACAATCAACCCTAGCAAAAACCCTTTCCATCTTGTCGCTGTCAATCTCGCCAAAATGGATTCTAACTTCCCACCTGCAAGCCTTTTCAGACTATCGCCCATCAGATCCATACCGTACAAAAACAGAACAAGACCGCCCAACAAACTTAGCACAGTAAAAATATTCATTCATTTCCTCCTATTCAAATGATTCCACGTTTGTGAGTATGTAATATGTATTCCCACGCCTGTTTTAGACATAAAAAAGCATATCAGAATAGGTCGGAATGGGCCAAAGCTTGCGATCTACCATACTTTCCAGCTTGTCGCCATAGTCACGCAATCGGTTCATTAAATCCAACGTAACATCCCGGTAAAACCTTGCCTGTACTGCAAGGTCTCCCGCCATAGCCTCAGCTTTGGTAACCGACTCTTCCAGAAGATGGAGGGTCTTCCCGAATCCGTCAATTGCATCCATCACTGCACCGAGCAACTCCTCGGTAACTGTACAGTTGAGGTTAAGACCAGTTTGCTTCGCCTTAATAATCTGCTCGCTCAAATCGGTGGAAAATTTCACCGCTGCAGGCAGAATATCCTTGTGCGCCATATCACACATGGTAAGTGCCTCTATATGGCGTACCTTAATATACTTTTCCAATTTAATTTCATAGCGTGAGCGCAATTCAATCTCGCTGTACACATGGTGTTTTCCAAATACACGAATTACCTCGTCCGAAATGAATTCTTCAAATGCATCCACTGAATTGGGAATGTTGGGCAAACCACGACGCGCTGCTTCCTCCACCCATTCTTCCGAGTATCCATTGCCATTAAAGACAACACGTTTGTGCTTTGTTACCAGTTCCTTGATGATGTCATGCAGCGCACTTTCAAAATCCGGAGCCTGCTCTAGACGATCCGCAATCTCGCAAAGACTTTCCGCAACAATGGTATTGATAATGGTATTGGGTCCTGCAATGGATGCATTCGACCCCACAGTACGGAATTCAAATTTATTTCCGGTAAATGCAAAGGGAGAAGTGCGATTGCGGTCGGTGGTATCCCGACGAAGTCCCGGCAAGGTACTTACACCTACATTTAGACGCCCATAATGTTTCTTTTCGGAGGGGTTGTCCTGCTCAATGTTTTCCAGTATCTCGGTGAGCTGATCACCCAGGAAAACCGAAATAATCGCCGGAGGAGCTTCGTGACCTCCAAGACGGTGGTCGTTTCCCGCGCTTGCTGCAGAGGCGCGCAAAATTGCCGCATGCTCATCAATTGCCTTGAGCACTGCGCATAAAAAGAGCAAAAACTGTGCATTTTCATGCGGCGTTTTTCCGGGTTCGAGCAAATTAGACCCAGTATCGGTGGTCAGCGACCAGTTGTTGTGCTTGCCAGAGCCATTTACCCCCTCAAAGGGTTTTTCGTGCAACAGGCAAGCAAATCCATGCCGATTTGCAATCTTTTTCATGGTTTCCATGGTGAGCTGATTGTGGTCGGTGGCGATATTACAGGAAGAATAAATGGGTGCTAATTCATGCTGACTGGGGGCTGCTTCATTGTGTTTGGTTTTTGCCGAAACACCGGCGCGCCACAACTCCATATCCAGGTCATGCATAAATGCAGATACTCTCTCTTTGAGCGTGCCAAAATAGTGGTCATCCATCTCCTGTCCCTTGGGGGCCCGCTGACCAAACAGGGTTCTGCCGGTAAATTTCAAATCCATCCGCTTTTCATATAGTTCTCTGTCTACCAAAAAATACTCCTGCTCAGGACCAACAGATACTTCAACTCGTTTTACATCATCCTTGCCAAACAATTTTAAAATACGCAACGCCTGCACATTAACCGCCTCGCAAGAACGCAAAAGCGGTGTTTTTTTATCCAGTGCCTCACCGGTATAGGAACAAAACGCCGTAGGAATGCACAAGGTCACTCCGGAAGAGTCCTCTTTCAAAAATGCAGGTGAGGTACAATCCCAAGCGGTGTATCCACGTGCTTCAAAAGTAGCACGCAATCCACCCGATGGAAAAGACGATGCATCCGGTTCGCCTTTGATAAGTTCCTTGCCGGAAAACTCCATAATAGCGCCGCCTTCTGTGGTGGGTGACAAAAAGGAATCATGCTTTTCAGCAGTGACACCGGTAAGTGGCTGAAACCAATGAGTATAATGGGTTGCGCCGCGTTCAATCGCCCACTCTTTCATGGCTGCAGCAACCACCTCAGCAACGCTGCTTTCGAGCGGACGTCCCTCGTCAATGGTACGATGCAAAGCCTCATAAACATCTTCGGGCAAGCGTTCTTTCATGGCACGATTGCTAAATACATTCATTCCAAAAATTTTCGTTAAATCCGTGTAGCCTGATTTTATTTCCATTGGGATACCTCCCCTGTTTATTTACGCACAAACGCATACATATTAATGATACTATGTTTGTGCTAAAAAAGCAATATGTAAATTTTCATAATTCTACACCATTTTACACAGGCACTTTTATTTTTACAATAGCAAACGCATGCAGAGCAGAGAGAATCTGCACTGCATGCGTTTGATTACTTCTTGTTTACAACATAGCGTTTGATTTTCTTTGTGGTAGTCTTAACAAATTCCGTTTCGCGCACTTCTACACGACGGATGTATTTATAAAGCGGATTGCGTTCATTTACCACGCGCACAACCGACTCCATCATTTCGCGAATGCGGTCATCCGAAACATCCTTACCCTCATTTTCACGGATATAATCGTAATTGGGCACCATCTGTGCGCACAGATAGGTTTCACCATCTTCAGGATTAAATTCACCTACTACCAGACTTTCCAAAACATTCGGATCACGATTGAGCAGAGTTTCCAGTTCTTCGGGAAAAATGTTTTTGCCATTTTTGGTAACGATAACATTCTTTTTCCGTCCCGTAATATGTACAAAGCCCTGCGCATCAATATAACCCAAATCACCGGTGTGGAACCAACCACCCTCAAACGCCTCTGCGGTAGCTTCCTCATTGTTGTAATAACCAAGCATGACATTATCGCCCTTACAAACGATTTCGCCAATACCCTCGTCATCTTTATCTAGGATTTCCACCGCGAGCGTGGGCAAAGGCAATCCGGCCGCTTCATCCTTAAAGCATCTGTCGCGATTCAGTGCAACGATGGGCGAACATTCGGTAATTCCATACCCCTGCAAGAAAGCAATACCCATATCACGAAAGCCCTTAGAAACTTCCGGATCAACCGCTGCGGCACCGCATACCAGAAGACGCATATGACCACCAAAATTTTCGTGCACCTTTGCAAAAATTTTCCGGCGCAAATCAATGCCAATGCAACGCAGTGCGTTGGAAAGTTTCATACCGGTACGCAATTTACCGTCAATGCCGTTTTTCTTGGCGGCCGCCCACACGCGCTTATACATGGTTTCAAACAATGCTGGCACGCCCAACATCATGGTTGCCTGCGCTTCCTTCATGTTTGGCAGAATATGTTTTAATCCTTCACAATATGCAATGGTGCTGCCGCGATAAACCTCGCAAAGGAAACCGCAGGTACATTCGTATGTATGATGCAAGGGCAATACCGACAGGAAGATGTCTTTTTCATCAATATATGTCATGGAACACATATCCATCAGGTTGGTAACGATATTTTTGTGGCAGAGCAACACGCCCTTGGGAAAAGAAGTAGTGCCCGAAGTAAAGAGCAATACTCGTGCTTGTTCGGGATCAATTTCTACCTTGTCAAAGGTATCATCACCACCGTCAAGCATGCTCTTACCAAGGTCCAACAAGGCACAGAAACTCTTTTCGGTATCGGTGTCTGCTTCCAGATCCATGTTAATCCAGTATTCCATACCGGGAAGTTCTTCTCGCATTCTCTCCATCACCGATGCCAGTTTTCCAGAATATACAATGGCAGAAGCATCTGCCATTTTGAGCAGATTACAGATATCCTCAGCAGGCAATTCCTTATCCATGGGTACAATCATACTGGTTCCGTTCATGACTGCCAGATAGGTCACTGCCCATTCGTAACGATTTTCACCGATTACAGCAATCTTTTTTTCGCCCAATCCCATGGACAAAAACGCGGTACCCAGTTCGCGGACATTTTGATTGAATGTCGCAAAGGTGATACCCTCATACGGCTCACCATGTTTTTTCTTTACCAGAAATAAATTCTTCTGCGGATAAAGCTCCATGCTCTGTGCAAGCATATCTTTGAGGTCGCGAATTTTACGAACCTCATTCAACGGATATTGTTTTACCATTTCCAACAGTTCCCCCTTTTATATTGTGTATCGACCGACATTCAAAAAATCCGCCGACAAAAACTTACTCTCCTTTTCGCTTCTGGATATGATATCCAATGCGTGCCGCCATGGTATCAGGGATCAACCGAAGGGCAAATTTTCCTGCCTTCATGCCAATTCCCGGTACAATAACAGGTTTTCGCGCAAACATTTTTTTGACCGCATACCGTGCCACATCATCGGCTCTTAACCCCTTGATGGCAAAGCGCACGTTTGCAGTCTGATTAAACTCGGTATCCACAGGACCGGGGCAAAGCGCACCCACATACACCTTGCTCTTTCGTGCCTTAATCTCACCCCAAAGCGATTGACTAAGCCGCAGCACATATGCCTTGGTTGCATAATAGCACGCCAAAAGCGGTCCGGGCATAAACGCTGCAGAAGATGCAACATTCAAGATATAGCCATTGTCCCGTCTCACAAATTCTTTGTAAAAATGCTTGGTGAGAATATGAAGTGTGCGGACGTTGAGGTCAATCATCTCCAACTCCCTTGAAAGGTCGGTTTGCTCAAATTCGCCAAACAAGCCAAATCCGGCATTATTGATGAGAATATCCACATCCTTTGCCCGTGTGCAAAGGTCATAACATGCCGCCTGACAGGACAAATCTGCGCAAATGATTTCGGTTTGAACACAGAGCTCTCCCGCAAGTTCTTCCAGCCGTTCTTTTCGCCGAGCCACCAGAATCAGGTCTATTCCCTTTTCCGCCAGCACGCGCGCCATTTCCCGACCGATACCTGCACTTGCCCCGGTAATCAAAGCCTTCATACAACCAACCTCCAATACCATACATATCTATTTTACACTTTTTTGGGAGAAATTACAAGTACAAAAAACAAATCCGAAAATTTTTTGCGTTTTTTCTAAAAAAAGCTTGCATTACAAGGCGGTTTGTGATATACTGTTTTCTGTTGCACGGAGGTATAGCTCAGTTGGTTAGAGCGCTCGCTTCACATGCGAGAGGTCGTAGGTTCGAGTCCTACTATCTCTACCAGCAAAAAGCCTACAATCGTATTGATTGTAGGCTTTATTTTTTTGCATCATGCAAAATCAGAGTGATTTTGACAAAAATGCACGTCAAAATTTCAAAAACAGAAAACATTCACCCTCAGTATAAAGCGAATCCCAAAGTTTAGAACCCTTTGGGGTGCACATCATAAAAGGGCGGATGTTTTTTTATTTCTCCAGATATAATTTTGCTTTTAAAATGGCAACAATGGTCTTTCCATCCTTAATTCGTCCATCCATCACCATTTCCACCAGTGTGTCAAGCGGTATCTTTTCCACTTCTAAAAACTCATCCTCATCAGGGTGTACCTTGCCCGGATACAAATCCCGCGCAATATACAGATAGAGCGTTTCGGCAGAAAAGCCCACCGACGGATAAAACTCTCCCAGCGGTTCAAAACTGCGTGCACACATTCCGGTTTCCTCTTCCAATTCACGGATACCGCATATGCGCGGATCTTCTCCGCCATCCAGTTTACCTGCAGGCACCTCTAAAAGCACCTTGTCAAGGGGTTTTCGGAACTGGCGCACCATGTAAACATTGTTGTTTTCATCCAGCGCCACTACACCTACTCCGCCCGGATGCGACACAATTTCACGCGTCGAGGTGTTGCCATTTGGCAATTCCACCGTATCTACACGCACCTTAATGATTTTGCCATCAAATATCTCTTTTGTTGCAATCGTTTTTTCGTAAAAATCCATTCCGGATGCCCCCTATTATTTTCTGTTACCGATTGTTTTGTGTAATTCCTGCTTGCCGGTCAGATATACCGCTACCGCACCTGCCACAATCCCGATTACCAGCAAGGTAAGCGCATAAATCCAGCGATAATCTTTTTGGGGAAGCGTGGCATCGGTGTCTGCAATCACATCCTTGCTCTTGCCGGCAGAAAGCACCTTTCCGTCATTGCCTACAAACGAAATAAGTTCATTTTCCGTGCTGTCGGATGGATACAATTCCAGGCGACGTTCACCCTGCACAACCGAAACCGTTCCCTCACCAAATTCAAACTCACTCACCTGACCATCGGTGCGCACAAAATACGCCAGTGCAACCGGGTCGGTCATGCATTCTTGTCCCTTCATATCCACGGGAATACGAAACCGCATGGTCTTATAATCCACACTATCGGTTTTATATGCTCCGTTTTTCATCACATAATATCCGCCTTTTCGGGAAAGCGAGATAAATACATTATCACCCAGTTTGGGCGCATTAAACCAATCTCCATGCTCGATGCAATAGGAATAGCGGAATTTTTCTACCGATATGGGCACTCCAGTCTGCGGCGCCTGTCCTGTCTGACGTGCATCCGACCGGACAAATGTATAAAAAGGATTCAGCACGATGTGCGCATCGGTGATATCCTCAACAGTTGCCAAGAGCAAATAGCTCTGCTTATCCTCCATAATCGCACGGGCAAGTCCGCTTGCCGATACGGTATGAACCATCAGGACACACACCATGATGACAAGTATGGTGCTACAAAGCTTTTTCATGCGCATCTTCTTCACTCCTTTTATAATTGCTTCAAATACTACGAAAACCAATGTTTTCACATTGGTTTTCGAAAAATTGTTTTGTTTATTATTCCTCGGTAGCTTCAGCTACTTCCTCTGCAGAAGCCTCAACAACCTCTTCAGCTACTGCCTCCTCAACAGGTGCAGCAACCTCTTCTGCAACTGCTTCTTCTGCAGCCGGTGCTTCCTGCTCCTCGAGCAATGCACGGATGGACAGGCCAATCTTCTGCGCATCAAAGTCAAGCTCTACAACCTTTGCTTTAACGTGCTGACCAACCATCAGTTCATCCTCAACCTTGCCAATGCGCTTATTAGCAACCTGAGAGATATGAATCAAGCCGTCAACGCCCGGATAAATCTCTGCAAACGCACCAAACGGAACGATGCGAACAATCTTACAATCGATTACTGCGCCAACAGAAAGCTCTGCCTTCGCCTTAACCCAGGGATTGTCCTCTGCCTTCTTGAAGCCCAGAGAAATTTTTCCCTTTTCCTTATCAAACTCGAGAATATATACCTCTGCAACGTCCCCTTCTTTGAGCACTTCGGAGGGATGTCCGATTTTGCCCCAGGACAGTTCGGAGATATGTACCAGACCGTCTACACCGCCCACATCGACAAATGCGCCGAATTTGGTGAGGGATTTTACAACACCCTGATACGTTTTGCCAACCTCTACGCTGCTCCAGAAGGTTTCTGCAGCTGCTGCCTTACGCTCTTTGAGTACATCTTTGATGGAGCCGATGATTTTGCTGCGACCACGGATTTTCTTTACTTCCAGTACGCGGAACTCAGCTTCCTGACCAACCAGTGCGTTCAGATCGGTAATGTAACGATCGCTTGCCTGAGATGCAGGGATAAATACCCGGGTTCCTTTATAGGATGCAATCACGCCGCCATTGACAGCCTGCACGATTTTGCCCTTGAGAATCGCCTTTGTTTCAGCAGCCTCTTCCACCTCGCGTGCACTTGCGATGGAGTCAAGCTTTTTCTTGGACAGAGTAACCTCGCCCTCCACATCATTTACGCGGACAACAAAAACCTCGATTTCGTCGCCGGGTTTTACCAGCTCTGCGATATCCGCATCCGGATCGTCGCTCACCTCACCCGCCGGAATGAAACCGTCGGACTTATAGCCCAGGTTTACACTGACACCGGCTTCGGTAACCGCCATGACAGTGCCTTTGACTATATCTCCTGTATTTAAAGTTACCAGAGATTTTTCATACTCCTCAAATTCCTGTGCAAAGCTTTCGTTTCCCATTGTGTTCATTTCTTCCATTTCGCCTACTACCTCCTTAATGATCCACGGCGGTGTTGAAGCACCGGCCGTAATACCAATCTTTTGATTTGGTATTTTTATATTCTGGGGAAATTCCCCAAAATGTTCGATTTGGTAAACTGCGCCGCAGTGAGCCTGACACAATTCTGCAAGTTTTCGGGTATTGGCACTGTGCCTTCCACCGACAACAACCATCACATCCGATTGTTTTGCAATTGCAACCGCTTCCTGCTGCCGTTCATTTGTCGCACTACATATTGTATCAAATATGAGTGGGTCTTTGCAAGTGTCTTTTATAAATTTTTCAATTTTTGTGAAAGTTTTTCGATCCATGGTGGTTTGCGACACCACACAAACCAAATCGTACTCCTCTATTTTACCATGTAAATCAAATATGTCAAGAGCTAATATTGCATTATTTTCGCACCAACCGTTAATTCCAACCACTTCCGGGTGGTTTTTATCTCCCACAATCACAATTTTTCGCCCGTTTTGATACTGTTCTGCTACAATGCGATGAATTTTTTTCACAAACGGACAGGTGAGATCAACATAATCTACCCCTCTGTTTTCCAACTCCTGCACCACCGCCTGCGCAACACCATGGGTACGGATGGCAAGGGTTGTGCCGGGCGCCAGTTCATCAATGCTCTCCACGGCATATATCCCCTGCTCCTGCAGACGTTCCACCGCCTGTTGATTATGGATAATGGGGCCAAGGGTTGCAACGGGGCGTTCCTTTGCCAACTCCTGCAACCGGGTAACTGCACGATCAACGCCAAAACAAAAGCCCGCACTTTTTGCCAGATGAATACTCATGCCTTCTCCACCCCGGAAAGCGCCATCACGCGGTTGTATATATCATTGCTGAGTGCATCCAGCTCCTCGGCGGCGAGTTTTTGTCCCTCATATACCGACATATCCACCGGCTCTCCGATGGTGATACTGAGCTTCGAAAAGGGCTTGAATGTTCCGTTTATGTAAACAGGTACCACCGGCACACCCGAACGGGTTGCAATCAGTGCCACGCCAGACTTGATTTTTACCTTTTGTCCCGGGCGGGTACGGCGTCCGGCAGGGAAAATACCAAGCATCTTTCCTTCGCGCAGCGCACGAATGGAGGTTTTGATTGCGCCCAAATCCGCCTGACCGCGTTTTACCGGAATGGTGCCGATACTGCGTAGCACCCATCCCACAAAAAAGTGACCAAACAGCTCTTCTTTTGCAATAAAATATACACGCCGTTTCAAAAGCGCTGTAACAAGCGGCGGATCCCAAAGACTTGTGTGGTTGAGGCATAGCATACATCCGCCTTCACGGGGAATGTTTTCCTCCCCAGTCAAGGTAACACGAAACCAGAGTTTACACACAAACTTTACCAATGCTTTTGCGATTTTAAAAAACATAGCGTCCTATCCCCTGCTCTTTTCTGTAATAACCTGCTTCACCCGTGCAATCGCCTCTTCCAGCGAATCCTCGGTGGTGTCAATCAGCACCGCATCCTCTGCCTGTTTTAAAGGCGATGCCGCCCGTGTGGAATCATTTTTATCTCTCCAGCGCATATCTTCCAGCACCCGCTCATATGTAACCGACTGCCCTTTTTCAATCAGCTCGTCATATCTGCGGCGTGCACGCGCCTCTACACTTGCAGTA
>SVJZ01000021.1 GCA_015068705.1 Oscillospiraceae bacterium | reverse complement strand
ACCGCTATGATGGAGGAGATTGAGAAACGCCAGATCAAAACTGCGTATGTAACCCAGACCGGATGCATCGGTATGTGTAAGTATGAGCCGATTGTTGAAGTGTTTGCACCCAATGGTGAAAAGGTTACCTATGTGCAGATGGATGCGGAAAAGGCAGTACGGGTAATCAATGAGCATATTGTAAACGGTAATGTGGTGACCGAATATACCATCGGCGCAGCTACAAAATAATCAAGGAGGATTGTAGAAGATGGAATTAGCAAGAGCACATGTTCTGGTCTGCGGCGGCACCGGCTGTACCTCCTCCGGTAGTGAGAAGGTTATTGCGGCGCTCGAGACCAGTCTGAAAGAACGGAATCTGGAAAATGAAATCAAGGTTGTACGCACCGGTTGCTTTGGCTTGTGTGCGCTCGGCCCGATTATGATTGTTTACCCCGAGGGCGTATTTTACTCGATGGTAAAACCTGAGGATATCGAAGAAATCGTAGAGGAACATTTCCTCAAGGGTCGTGTGGTAAAACGGTTGCTTTATCAAGAAACTGTTACCGAGGACGACACAGTAAAATCACTGGGCGAAATCGACTTCTTCAAAAAGCAGGAACGTGTTGCACTGCGTAACTGCGGTGTAATCAATCCCGAAAAGATTGACGAATATATCGCATTCGACGGCTACAAAGCACTGGGTAAGGTGCTCACCGAGATGAAGCCGCAGGAAGTAATCGACGAAATCAAAAAGTCGGGTCTGCGCGGTCGTGGCGGTGCAGGTTTCCCGACCGGTATGAAGTGGCAGTTTACTCACGATGCAGTGGGTGAGAAGAAGTTTGTTGCATGTAACGCCGACGAGGGTGACCCGGGCGCATTCATGGACCGTTCGGTTCTGGAAGGCGATCCGCACTCCATCATTGAGGCAATGGCAATCGCTGCATATGCAGTTGGTGCAGATCAGGGTTTCATCTATATCCGTGCAGAGTATCCCATCGCAGTACAGCGTTTGCAGATTGCAATCAATCAGGCAAAAGAATACGGACTTTTGGGTGAAAACATTTTTGACAGCGGTTTCAATTTTGATTTGGAACTTCGTCTTGGCGCAGGCGCATTCGTTTGTGGTGAGGAGACCGCACTCATGACCTCCATTGAGGGTCATCGTGGTGAGCCGCGTCCCCGTCCGCCGTTCCCGGCAATCAAGGGTCTGTGGCAGCGTCCCACTCTGCTCAACAACGTAGAAACCTATGCAAATATCACTGCGATCATCAATAATGGCGCAGACTGGTTTAACTCCATCGGTACTGAAAAATCCAAGGGTACCAAGGTGTTTGCAGTTGGCGGTAAAATCAACAACACCGGTTTGGTGGAGATTCCCATGGGTACCACCCTGCGCGAGATCATCTATGAAATCGGCGGCGGTATCCCCAATGGAAAGCAGTTTAAAGCAGCGCAGACCGGTGGTCCTTCCGGCGGATGTATCCCTGCTTCTTTGATTGACACCAAAATCGACTACGACAATCTGATTGCAATCGGCTCCATGATGGGCTCGGGCGGTTTGATTGTTATGGACGAAGATACCTGTATGGTTGATATTGCAAAATTCTTCCTCGAATTTACTGTGGACGAGTCCTGTGGTAAGTGCGCACCCTGTCGTATCGGTACCAAACGCCTGTTGGAAATTCTGGAAAAGATTACCGAGGGTAAAGGTACGCTGGAAGATATCGACAAACTGGAAGAGCTGTGCTACAGCATCAAGAATTCCGCATTCTGCGGTCTGGGACAGACTGCTCCCAACCCCATCCTGAGCACATTGCAGTACTTCCGTGATGAGTATATTGCACACGTTGTGGACAAGAAATGTCCTGCAGGTGTATGTAAAGCATTGGTGGCTTATGAAATCGATCCTGCAAAATGTAAGGGCTGCGGCATCTGTGCAAAACAGTGCCCGGTTAATGCAATTTCGGGTAAGATTAAAGAGCCGTTCACCATTGATGCCAGCAAGTGTGTTAAGTGCGGCGTTTGTGAAACCAAGTGCCCGTTCAAGGCAATCAGCAAGTAATCCGGCCGCTTGATAATGATACGGAAATTATAATGGAGGTAATCGTTTCATGGATATGGTAAATATCAAAATTAACGGTGAAGCACTTAGTGTGCCTGCAAATTACACCGTTTTGGATGCGGCACGGGATGCCAACATTCACATTCCCACCCTGTGCTATCTGAAAGAAGTAAATGAAATCGGCGCTTGCCGTATGTGTCTGGTTGAGGTAAAAGGTGCAAAGGCGCTGCAGGCCGCTTGTGTATACCCCGTTTCGGAGGGAATGGAAGTATTCACCAATACCAAAAAGGTGCGCGATGCGCGCAAAACCAATCTGGAGCTGATTTTGTCCAACCACGAGCGCAAGTGTCTGACCTGTATCCGCAGCAAAAACTGCGAATTGCAGACCTTGGCAGAAGAGTTGGGTATTGACGAGCTGCGTTATGAGGGCGAGAATATCTATTATCCGTTGGATGAGCTTTCTCCGTCCATCGTGCGTGATAACAACAAATGTATCCTTTGCCGTCGCTGTGTAGCAACTTGTGCAAATGTACAGAGCGTATTTGCAATCGGTGCAATCGACCGTGGCTTCAAAACCCACATCGGTAGCCCGTTTGAAAAATCTCTGGCAGAGGTTTCCTGCGTAAACTGTGGTCAGTGTATCACTGCTTGCCCGGTTGGCGCACTGTATGAGAAAGACGCTACCAAACCCGTTTGGGATGCAATTTATGATGAAACCAAACATGTGGTTGTGCAGGTTGCACCCGCAGTGCGTGTTGCCATCGGTGAGGAATTTGGTATGCCCATCGGCACCCGTTGCACCGGCAAACTGGCAGCATCTTTGAAAAAGCTGGGCTTTGATAAGGCATTTGACACCGATACCGGCGCAGACCTGACCATCATGGAAGAAGGCACTGAGTTGCTCAATCGTCTGCAAAATGGCGGCAAACTGCCCATGATCACTTCCTGCAGCCCCGGCTGGATTAAATTCTGTGAGCACAATTATCCTGATTTCCTGGACAATCTGTCCACCTGTAAATCGCCACATGAGATGTTTGGCGCAATCATCAAATCCTACTATGCACAAAAAGAGGGTATTGACCCTGCAAACATCTATGTTGTATCCGTAATGCCCTGTACCGCAAAGAAATTTGAGGCACAGCGCGAGGAGATGAAGGGTACCGGTTATCCGGATGTAGATGCAGTTCTCACCACCCGTGAGCTGGCAAAGATGATCAAACAGGCAGGCATCGATTTTGCCCGCTTGCCCGAGGCAGAGTTTGACAATCCGTTTGGTCCGGCATCCGGCGCAGGCGTTATCTTTGGCGCAACCGGCGGTGTTATGGAGGCTGCTCTTCGTACCGTATACGAAATTCTGGAGAAGAAACCGCTCGAAAAACTGGAATTCGATGCTGTTCGTGGTACCGAGGGTATCAAAGAAGCTTCGGTTACGATTGGTGGTAAGGAAATTCGTGTTGCCATTGCACACGGTCTGGGTAATGCCCGTAAGCTGCTCGATTCCATCAAGGCAGGCGAGAAGGATTACCACTTCATCGAAATCATGGGTTGCCCCGGTGGCTGCGTAACCGGTGGCGGTCAGCCCATCGTGTCTGCTCGTGACCAGGCAATGATCAATGTAAAAGCTGTTCGTGCAAAGGGGCTGTATGATGAAGACGCTGCACTGCCGCTTCGTAAATCTCACGAAAACCCCGTTATCACCAAACTGTACGAGGAATTCCTGGGTGAGCCTTGCGGACATAAGTCTCACGAACTGCTCCATACTCACTATGTGGATCGTTCGGACGTATAATTTTAAACGAATGATAAAATGAAAAACAAGGCGGAATGCGAAAGCGTTCTGCCTTGTTTTTTGAGAAACTGATGTTGAGAAAAAGTAGACCTTTTTTGGTTGATTTTCCGCTAAATAAGAGGTATAATGATGAGGTGTCAAGTATAACACACATAGGAGGAATACAATGGTGATATCAGGCGCAATTTTTGATATGGATGGAACATTGGTAGATTCCCTGATGATATGGGATGTGTTGTGGAGTAAACTGGGAGAAAAATATCGCAATGATCCTGCCTTTCAGGTGAGTGAAACGGTGGATAAAAACGTACGCACCATGACGTTGGAAGCGGCAATGGAGTATGTGCACCAAGAATATAACATGGCAAAATCCGGAAAAGAACTGTTGGACGTTGCAAATGACATCATGGCGAAATTTTATGCCACACAAGTGCAGTTAAAACCCGGTGTTCTGGAGCTTTTGGATTGCCTGCTTAACAAACAAATCCCCATGTGCATCGCATCGGCAACTGATATCCGACTGATAAAAATTGCCATGGCGCATTGCGGTTTGGAAAAGTATTTTCCCAAAATTTTCTCCTGTGCAGATATTGGAAAGGGCAAGGATTGCCCTGATATTTACCTTGCGGCACAAGAATATTTGGGGAGTGAGATTGAGGAAACATGGGTGTTTGAGGATTCGGCAGTGGCGGTTTGCACTGCGCACGGCATTGGCATGAAAACAGTTGGGATATTTGACCGTTACAACTATGGACAGGATGTGTTGCAGCAAACGGCAGATATTTATATTGCCGAATATCAGACATTGGAAGACGCACAAAGGCTTATTTTCGGGAAATAACAGGGGGAAAGTATGGATATTGCATTACAGTTATGGTCGGTACATAAATTGGCGCAAAACGATTTTTGCGGCACTGTGCAGGCAGTTGCAGAACATGGTTGGAACGGTGTGGAATTTGCAGGTTTTGGGGATTTGACATCAGAAGAAATGGCAGATTTGCTCAGCCAAAATGGATTATACGCAGTGGGCGCCCACTGTGACATGGCAATTTTTGAGGAAAGTCTGGTCGAAACGCTTTCCTATCTTAAAAAGGTTGGCGCACGGTATATGATTATTCCTGCCGCTCCTTGCGATACGATAGAAGACGTGCAAAAAATCGTATCTGTGTTAAATTTCGCTGCCCCCATTGCCAAGCAATATGGCATAAAAGTTGGGTATCACAATCACGCATCGGAATTTAAAAAGCTGGATGAGAAATATATTTTGGATATCATTGCTGAGCAAACGGCAGATGACGTGGTGATAGAACTGGACGTATTTTGGGTGAAATATGCAGGGGTAGACCCGTATGAATATATTCAAAAATTGGGCAAAAAAGTGGAACTTGTACATTTAAAACAGATTGCGAAGGACGAAAAAAGCGATGCTCTTTTGTCGGACGGAATATTGGATATGCGTGATATCGTTCAAACCGCAAAGTATGCAACGCATTTCATTGTAGAGCAGGAGGGGGATTTTCCCGAACTGGAATCAAGCAAGAAAAATGCGGAATATGTCCGCGAAATATTCAATCGATAATACAGGAGGAAGAATTATGTTTTGCGAGCCAATCTTTTTTGAAAGAAACCGTGTAGGACGTGTGTATACCGGCGGAAAACTCTTTTCCGGATTTTTTGGTGATGCACCCGAGGATGATTTTTTGCCGGAAGAATGGATTGCATCTTCGGTGGTTGCGGCAAATAAGGAAATGCGCTCCGAACGGGAGGGCGTGTCGGTGATAGAAGGAACCGACATTTATTTTGATGCGCTGTTAAAGGAAAATCCCATCGAAATGTTGGGCAGCAAAGGAAAAATGAGAATACTGGTAAAGGTTCTTGACAGTGCAGTACGCTTGCCTGCACAAGCGCACCCCGACAAGGCATATTCCAAAAAATATTTCAACTCGGAATATGGAAAGACCGAAAGCTGGTTGATACTGGACACCCGTCCGGGAGCAAGACTTTATTTTGGTTTCCGCGATGGAGTGGATGAAAAGGTGTTTGCCGAGGCAATCGACATGAGTCAGACCGACAAGGATGCCATGGAGCGTTTGATGGAATATCGTGAGCCTCAAAAAGGGGAAATGTTTTTAGTGCCTGCCAAAACCGTGCATGCAATCGGTGCAGGGTGCCTGATATTGGAAATTCAAGAACCCACTGACTTTACCATCCAACCCGAGCATTGGTGTGATGAGTATGAGTTAAATGATCAGGAGATGTATATCGGGCTTACCAAAGAGCAGGCAATTGAATGTTTTTCGTTTGATAAATCCCCTGATTCCAAGATTACACCCCAACCAATTCTGGAGGGGAATGGTATGAAGAAAGAAAAGATGATTGGTGCAGAGCATACCGATTGTTTTATTGTAAATAAAATCAACCTTACGGGCGGTGAATATATTCCGGCGGTTGAGGATAGCTATGGGGTGTATATTGTTATCGAGGGTCACGGAAAAATCATCGGTGATGGATATGAGCGTGCCATCAAAAAGGGAGATTATTTCTTCCTGCCTTGCGCTGCCATGGGCAAGTTTTCCATTTGCGGCAACGTGGAATGCGTAGAGTGTTATTGATGGAATTTTAGCGAAAAATAAACGGAGCGCAGAATGTTCTGCGCTCCGTTTTTGTGTTCCATTTATTCCAGTTCAATCAAACCATAATTGCCGTCTTTTCGTTTGTAAACCACATTTTTTTCGTTGGTTTTGTCATTGGAGAATACGTAAAAGCTATGTCCCAGCAGGTTCATCTGCAGGATTGCCTCTTCTGCGCTCATGGGCTTGACGGTATAGGTCTTGGTTTTAACAATTTTGAATTCCTCTTCCTCTTCGATGGGAACATCGGTGATGCCTAAATCAGCAGCAAATGCGCCCGATTTGAGCCGTTTTTCCAACCGTGTTTTTTGCTTACGGATTTGCCGTTCAAGAACATCAATGGATCGGTCAATGGAGGCATACATATCTGCATTGCTTACTTCTGAACGGAAAATCATGCCATTGTGGAAGATGGTAATCTCAACAATCTGGTTGTCTTTTTGTACAGAGAAAGTGACGGTAGCATCTGCATCATCTGCAAAATACTTGTCTACACGGGCAAGCTTTCTTTCTGCGTAGTCCTTCAGCCCTTGCGTAACGTCAATTTTTCTTCCGGTGAATTTAATCTTCATGCCAACAACCCCTTTTCTATGGTATGGTACTGCCGGCAAAAGGTTTTGTGCAACGGCAGAGCACCGATGCGCCCTTTGCCACACGGTATAAACCGTGTTTTATATAATATACCCATATTTTAGGGGGTGTAAACAAGATTTGTCAAATTATTTCGGTGACATGCCGTGTTACATGGCAGTTGATATTGACCGCCGCAGGCAGGCCGGCGATATGCGTTGGGAATGTTTCAATATGTACTGCAAGAGCAGTGTTGGTTCCGCCAAATCCTTGCGGACCGATTCCCAATTGGTTAATGCGGTCGAGCAATTCTTGCTCCATCTCGGCATAGTAGGGGTTGGGGTTTGGTTTGGTCTGGGTAAGCGCGTGTTTGGCAAGACAGGCGCACTTTTCTAAATTTCCGCCAATGCCAACACCTACCACGATGGGCGGACAAGGGTTTGCGCCGGCTTTATCCACCGTGTCTACCACAAATTGTTTGATCGCCTCCACGCCCTCGGAGGGGGAAAACATATGCACAGCACTCATGTTTTCGCTACCAAATCCCTTAGGTGCAAGGGTGAGGGCGATTTTGTCGCCTTGGATGAAACTGTAATGAATCACCGCAGGGGTGTTATCGCCCGTGTTTTTTCGCTCCAGGGGATCAGAAACGATGGATTTACGCAAATATCCATCGGAATAGCCGCGACGTACCCCTTCGTTGATAGCGTCGGTTAGATTTCCCTCTACATGGACATCCTGACCGATTTCAACGAAAAACACTGCCATGCCGGTATCCTGACAGATTGGCATGTATTTTTCACGGGCAATGTCTGCATTTTGCAGGATTTTATCTAAAATATCCCGTCCGGTAGGGGATTGCTCGGTTTTGCACGCCTGGCAGAGTGCTTGCTGCACATCTTCCGGAAGAAGGCAGTTGGCGTTGATACACATATCCCGCACCGTTTCGGTGATATGATCGGCAGGAATGATTCTCATTTTTTTTCCTCCTTGGAGCCGAATACCCAGATTCGGTTTAACATGTAGTTAATCAGTGTGACAAAGGGCATGGTGAGGACAAAACTGACCACACGCCCCAGATGGAACCACTCGCTCCAGATGTGATAGCACAACAGATTAATGGACAATGTGAGCAGATTGACCGCCAGAAATTTTGCCATTTCGTTCTTTTGTGCGGTGCCTCGCTTGCCAAAAGTCCAGTAACGATTTAATACAAAACTGTTGACTACCGCTACCAAAAAACTGATGCCTTTGGCAATGGTATCATCAATCACATTTGAAAGCAGATAAAAGATGATGAAATCAATCAGAGTATTGAGAACCCCTACGGTGGCGAATTTAACCAGTTGGGGCAGGGTCTGCTGAATTTTAACGCTGATTTTCTTCGGGCTTATCATGATGGAACCCCACTTCCTCCTGAATAATGTAGAGCGGTCTGTTTTTTGCCTCGTCATAAATTCTGCCGATATACTCGCCTATGATGCCCAGCATAAACAAAATTACTCCATTAAAGAAGAGGGAAACCGCAAGGATGGATGCCCATCCTGCAACCGTTTGACCCATAAATTTTTGCACGATTACCACCAACAGATATAAAAAACTCAAAGCCGAAATCAGGCATCCTGCCCAGGTGGCGATTTTTAACGGTTTGAACGAAAAAGAGATAATGCCATCGGTAGCAAACCGGAGCATTTTTTTCAATGGGTATTTGGTTTCGCCTGCAAAACGTTCTTCACGCACATATTCTACTGCGGTCTGAGAAAATCCCACCCAACTTACCAAACCGCGCACATAACGGTTTTTCTCGGTGAGCGTGCGCATTGCATCACACACCTTGCGATCGAGCAGACGAAAATCACCCGTATCAACCGGAATATTCACATCGGTCATGCTATGCAAAAACCGATAAAACAATTTTGCGGTGAGCTTTTTAAACAGGGTTTCACCTTTGCGTTTTAATCGTTTGCCATATACCACATGGTATCCTTCCTGCCATTTTTTTATCATATCCAAAATGACCTCAGGCGGATCCTGCAGGTCGGCATCAATTACCACCACGGAATCGCCTGCAGCATAGTCCATGCCGGCACTGATGGCAATCTGATGTCCGAAATTGCGGGAAAAATCCAAAACACGCACATGGGAGTCTGTCTTGGCAATATCTTTTAAAATGGAAATGGTGCGGTCCCTGCTGCCGTCATTTACAAAGAGGAGTTCCCAATCGCAATCCGATTGTGCCATTACAGCAGTAAGGCGGCGATAGGATTCTCCAATTACTTCTTCTTCATTATATGCCGGAATAACAATAGAAACTAAACTCAAAATGGATCACCTCTGTTGGTTATCATATCATTTTATCCTGATTTTGACAAGTTATTTACGATTTTTTATGGAATAAATTAAGTTTTGTGCGTATATTTGCAAAATTCGATTGTTTTTTTCAATCGAATGGTGTATAATATGTAAGTCACATAGTATGAAATACACAAGGAGGTATTCGTTTGGATTACATGACCACTTATCGTCAATGGTTGGAGAGCCCTGTCGTGGACGAACAAACCAAGCAGGAACTCAAAGAAATTGCCGGAAATGAGAACGAAATACAGGAGCGGTTTTATAAAAATCTTGAATTTGGTACAGGCGGACTGCGTGGCATTATTGCAGCCGGTAGCAACCGCATGAATATTTACACGGTGCGCAAGGCATCTCAGGGGCTTGCCGAGGATATTAAAAATTGCGGTGCAGATGCGGTGGCGCGTGGTGTGGTAATTGCTTATGACAGCCGCCACAAATCGGCTGAATTTGCGATGGAGAGTGCAAAAGTGCTTGCGGCAAACGGGATTAAGGCGTATGTGTTTGACGAATTGCGTCCCACGCCCGAGCTTTCCTTTGCAGTGAGACACTTAAATGCGGCGCGCGGTATTGTAATTACCGCCAGCCATAATCCCAAAGAATATAACGGCTATAAGGCATACGGAGAGGACGGCGGACAACTGCCGCCTGATTCGAGCGATTATGTGACCACCATCATGGAATCGGTGGATATTTTTAATGATGTTAAGGTGATGGATGAGGCTAAGGCACGCGAGGCAGGATTGATCGAAATTATCGGTGCTGCGGTAGATGATGCATATCTTGCGTGCGTGCGTGAACAATCCATCAACGAGGAGAATTATAAAAAACTTGGTGACGATTTCAAGGTAATCTATTCTCCCTTCCATGGCGCAGGAAATAAGCCTGTTCGCAGAATTCTGGAGATGACAGGCGTAAAACATGTTCAGGTGGTACCTGAGCAGGAAAAGCCGGACCCGGATTTTTCCACCGTAAAATCGCCCAATCCGGAAGAAAAAGAGGGATTCACCCTTGCAATCGAGATGGCAAAACGTGATGGTGCTGACCTGATTTTCGCTACCGACCCGGACAGTGACCGGCTTGGTGTGGTGGTAAGAAACAACGCAGGGGAGTATCTTACCTTAAATGGCAACCAGATTGGTGTGCTGCTCAGTGAGTTTATCCTGCGTAACAAAAAAGAGGCAGGCACACTTCCCCAAAACGGCGCAATCATCAAAACCATCGTGACCACCGCCATGATTTATCCCATTGCTAAGGCCTTTGACGTGAAAGTATATGATGTACTGACCGGATTTAAATTTATCGGTGAAATGATTCGTGATTTTGAGGAGCATGATTATTACAGTCAGTATTTGTTTGGGTTTGAGGAGAGCTATGGTTATCTGGCAGGCACCTATGCGCGCGACAAAGATGCAGTAGTTGCCGCCATGTTGGTTTGTCAGATGGCAGCCGATTATAAGGTGAATGGAATGACCCTGTATGAGGGATTGCAGGCACTCTATAGCACTTATGGCTGCTATATGGAAACCCTGAAAACCATCACCTTGAAAGGAATTGACGGTACCGAGCGCATCAAGGCAATCATGGAGGATTTTCGTTCCAATCCGCCCGCCGAGGTAAATGGGGTACAGGTGGAGAAGGTATGGGATGTGCAGGCAAGTACCATTACCGACAAGCAGGGGAATGTAGAAAAACTGGAGCTGCCAAAATCCAATGTGCTCAAATTTGAGTTGGCAGATAATTCGTGGTTTGCACTCCGTCCTTCCGGAACAGAACCGAAAATCAAGTTCTATTTCGGGGTTTGTGAGGCGGATGAAGAGGCGGCAAATCGCCAATTAAAAACTTTTTCGGAAAAAATCACCGAAATGATATAAATTTTACTTGCATTTGCTAAAATAGTGTGTTATAATAGTTCGTGTTTGATACAGAGCGACCAACGCTTATGAAAGAGGTGAAGTGAAATGAGAGAAGCAATCCATCCCGATTACAAGACGGCTACTGTAAAGTGTGCCTGCGGTAATACGTTCGAGACCCGTTCCACCAGAGAGAGCATCAATGTTGAAATCTGTGCAAAGTGTCACCCGTTCTATACCGGCAAGCAGAAGCTTGTTGACACCGGCGGACGTGTGGAAAAATTCAGAAAGAAATTTGGTCTGGACAAATAAAAATGTATACCCCTTCTTTTCCAAGAAGGGGTATCGTTGTATTTGTACGATATATGAACCCCCCCGTTGCGGATGCAACGGGGGGGTTGTTATGTAATTAGTTGCGTTCGTCAAGCGGAATAAAGGTTTTATTATTGCGGCAGATACTCTTATATGCCGGGCGAAGAACACGTTTGCCTGAAATAACTTCTTCCAGGCGATGTGCAGACCATCCTGCGCATCTTGCGATGGCAAAGATGGGGGTAAACATCTCTTCGGGGATATTGAGCATACGATACACAAAGCCGGAGTAGAAGTCCACATTGGCACTGACTACTTTGTTGTCATTTTTGAGTGCGGCAATTGCTTTGGGTGCCAGCTCTTCCACCAGGTTATACAGCGCATACTCTGCTGCCTCTTCCTCGGTGCGGCAGAGCTTTTTCGCCTGCTGCTTGAGGATGGCTGCACGGGGGTCGGAGAGGGTGTATACTGCATGACCCATACCGTAAATCAATCCCGAGCCGTTGCCTGCTTCCTTGCGGATGATTTTGGTCAGATATTCATATACCTCGTCGGCATCGGTCCAGTTTTGCACATTTGCCTTGATGTCTGCCATCATTTTGACAACCTGCGCATTTGCACCGCCGTGACGGGGCCCCTTGAGTGCGGAAATTGCACCCGAAATTGCCGAATAGGTGTCGGTGCCGGAGGAGGACAGAACACGGCAGGTAAATGCCGAGTTATTACCACCGCCGTGCTCGGCATGCAGAATGAGTGCAAGGTCAAGCACACGCGCTTCTTCGGGGGTAAATTTCTTATTGGAACGGCTCATCTGCAACAGGTTTTCCGCAAGAGAATAGTCGGGGTTGTGCTGATGCAGGATGAGACTATGACCGTCATAGTAGTGACGTTTGACACGATAGGCATATGCCGCCATTACCGGCAGACGAGCAATCAGGTGAATGGATTGACGCATGATGTTTTGCACAGAGCATTCGTCCGGATTGTCGTCGTAGGAATACAAAGCCAGAGTGGAACGTGCCAATTTATTCATGATATCACGGCTGGGTGCCTTTAAAATCATATCCTCGGCAAAATCATCCGGGAGTTGCGCACATTTTGCCATAAATCGGCAGAAGTTTTCCAATTCGGTGCGGGTGGGCAGACGCCCCTCCAACAGCAAAAAGCAGATTTCCTCAAAGCCGTAACGTCCGTCAATACCGCAATTTGCCGCCAAATCGTTGATATCATAGCCGCGGTAGGCGAGGGTGCCGTGGTCGGCAGTTTTTTCTCCCTCGTATACGATATAGCCGTGTACCTCGCTAATCTGGGTAAGCCCTGCCAATACGCCCGAACCATCCAGATTACGCAGACCACGCTTTACATCGTAGGCGTTGTATTGATCTTTGGGAATTTTATAAGATTCAAGCACGGTTTCGCACAGGGCGTCTATGTGCTTTTCTTCGTCGTGAGGTAAAGTGTCATGATGTACCATGGTTGCAGTTTCCCCTTTCCTAAATAATCGTTTCCAAATATTTTACCATAAGTTTTGGTAAATAGCAATAGTTATTTTGCAGGATTGAGCAAAATAAAAATTCAAAATCAAGCAAAAGATGCACAAAAAACTTCTGATATGCTTAAATGAATGCAATTTATGAAATGAGAGCTTGCATGAGTTCTAAAAAGGGAGGGAGATGATTATATATAGTGAGAGAGGCATGTCCGTAAGGAAAGGGGAGATACTGATGAAGGGGTTGGGGATTTGGACATTGGCGGTGTCGGTGATGATACTGGTGGTGCCTGCGCTGATTGTGTTGTGCCTGGGAATTGGAACGGAAGAACATGACAAAAGTAATATAGTAAAGGTGTTGTTTCACCAGATAGGCGAAGTGCGTCAACTGCCGTTTGAGGAATATATTGCCGGCGTGGTTGCGGCGGAAATGCCGGCAAGCTTTGAAACTGAGGCACTGAAAGCGCAGGCGGTGGCGGCACGCACATATACATTGACAAAAATGAAGGTGAATGACAGTGATATCAACGGGGCGCATAAAGGGGCAGATATCTGCACTGATTATGCGCATTGCCAGGCGTATATTGCGTGGGAAAATGCGGAAAAAAATTGGGGAAATGATGCGAACAAAAATCGAAAGCGGATTGAAAGTGCAGTTGGCGCTACGGCAGGTGTGGTAATGACGTATGAGGAGGAACCCATTCGTGCGGTATTTCACTCTTCTTCGGGAGGACGTACCGAAAATTCGGCTGATGTGTGGGGCGGCAATCTTCCTTATTTAAAGAGCGTGGATAGTCCGGGGGAGGAAATTGCTCCCACTTATACCAGCCAGGTGGTGGTGCCGTTGGAGGAGTTTAAGAAAAAAATCATGGAAGCATGCCCCGATGCGCAGTTGGATGATATCAATGACATGTTTGGAAATGCGCACCGCAGTGTGGGTAATGGAGTAAAGGATGTGGAAATCGGTAAGCACGTTTTTCTCGGTACCGAGATACGGCGATTATTTGGATTGCGTTCTACCGATTTTTCCCTTAACGTGGAGGATGGGAATGTGATTTTTTCGGTGAAGGGAAACGGGCATGGTGTGGGGATGAGTCAGTACGGAGCAAATCATATGGCGTCGCAGGGAAAGGGGTATGAGGAAATTCTGACTCATTATTATACCGGTGTGCGGCTGGAAAAAATGAATGAGAGGCAGTAAAGATGTGAAACAAGCTAATAAATGAGTCCAATTATTGGTATAAATTGCCCTTGAAATGGTGATACTGTCGGGAAAGGGGAGCAGCCTTGCGCTCCGAAATTACCGACAGAAAGGGCGATTTGGATGAAAAAAGACATATTCAGTCAACTCCGGAAACAGGAGCGGCAAAACCAAAAGAGATTTTCGTTTGTAAGGGATGGCGGATTATTCTATCTGCTGCTGTTTTTATGCATAACGGTGGTGGGAATTACAGGACATATTGTGCGGGAACGAAATCAGACTGCTATCGCAGACGGAGAAAAACAACTGGCGGAGCAGATACAGGTGTCGGTTGTGAGCGATGGAGAACAAGCACCGCATAGTGATGTGACCGAGGAAACAAGCGTATTTGAGGGGATGGGAAGCCATGATGGAAATCCGTTGCAGGAAAGGGAATCCTCTGGACCCCTGATTGAAATTCAGGAGAACAAGAACGAGGGATTTGCCGAAGCTCGGGGAAACATGGAAGAAGGCTTTGATGAGGCGCGGAAGAATAACCTTGCAGGAGTGCAGAGAAATGGGAAGGAGAGCCTTTCTAGGGGGGGTGAAAATGTACCGGAAACAGCGGGTTTTCCGACGTCGCAAGCAGAAAACGCGTATGTGCAACAGGATGCGTCATCGCAAGCAATTACCCTTATCCCACCGGTGGCAGGTGGTGTGCTGAAGGCGCATAGCGACACTGAGCTGGTATATTCCAAAACCATGGAGGATTGGCGGCTTCATCAGGGAATGGATATTCGTGCAGATATCGGCGCAACGGTGAGTGCTGCGGCGGACGGAACGATTGTCGAAACGGGCGAGGATATGCGGTTTGGGCGGTATATTGTGATTGACCACGGCGCAATAAAAACTCGTTATTGCAACCTGGCATCCACCGATATGGTACGCAGAGGAAATGCCGTTTCCAAGGGGGATGCAATCGGCGTGGTGGGGGATACTGCATCCTTTGAGATAGCGGAGGAAGCACACCTGCATTTTGAGGTGATTGCAGACGGAAAAGTGGTAAATCCCGAGGACTATTTTGGGTGATATTCCGGTGTAGGAATGGTGTGGTTTTGGTGTGATATTCCGGTGTAGGAATGGTGTGGTTTTGGTGTGATATTCCGGTGTGGAAACGGTATGATTTTGGTTTGATTATGGTATGATTTTGGTTGGGTTTTGATGATATTTTAGTGATATCGGATTGTGGAAGAAGAGTTGTGGCAGGGAATTGGAACTGCTGCAACTCTTTTTTTGTGAATATAACACTATTTTAGCGGTATTTTACAGACAAAATGTGGATGTGAAACTATTGACAAACATTGTATAATTGTATACAATAATACATATTGAGGATTTTTCTTTTTAGGAGGTTACAATGAGCAAACAAAATCTGGCACAAAAAATTATTGCGGCACATCTGGTGTCGGGCGAAATGAAGGCGGGCGAGGAAATCGCCATCCGCATTGACCAGACCCTGACACAGGATTCCACCGGTACCATGGCGTATCTGGAATTTGAGGCAATCGGCATTCCCCGTGTAAAAACCAAAAAGAGTGTGGCATATATTGACCACAACATGCTTCAGGAGGGATTTGAGAATGCAGACGACCACAAGTTTATCCAGACGGTAACCAAAAAGCACGGCATCTATTTCTCTCGTCCGGGTAACGGCATCTGCCATCAAGTGCATCTGGAACGGTTTGGTATTCCGGGGCAGACCTTGGTTGGCTCGGATAGTCACACCCCCACCGGCGGTGGTCTGGGCATGCTGGCAATCGGCGCAGGCGGTATGGACGTTGCAGTTGCAATGGGCGGCGGTGCATATTACATCAAAATGCCCAAGGTGGTAAGAGTAAATCTGGTTGGTAAACTCAAGTCCTGGGTTGCCGCAAAGGATATTATATTGGAAGTATTGCGCATCTTAACTGTAAAAGGCGGGGTGGGCAAGGTGATTGAGTATGCAGGCGAGGGCATCAAAACCCTATCGGTTCCCGAACGTGCAACCATTACCAACATGGGTGCAGAGTTGGGCGCCACCACTTCGATTTTCCCCAGTGATGAAATTACCCTTGCATTCTTAAAAGCGCAGGGACGTGAGGATGATTATGTGGAACTTAAGCCGGATGCAGATGCTGAGTATGATGAAGAACTGACCATCGACCTGTCTGCACTGGTGCCCATGGCGGCAAAACCGCACAGCCCCGATGCAGTGGAAACGGTTGCGGATATCGGTCCCATCAAGGTGGATCAGGTTGCCATCGGCAGCTGCACCAACTCGTCCTATATGGATATGATGAAGGTGGCACGCATTTTAAAAGGAAAAACCATCCATGAGGATGTGAGCCTGGTAATTTCGCCCGGTTCCCGTCAGGTATTGGGTATGCTTTCGGAAAATGGTGCACTGGCAGACATGATTGCGGCAGGTGCCCGTATTCTGGAATCGGGTTGCGGTCCTTGCATCGGCATGGGACAGGCACCCAAGACCAATGCAGTGAGCCTGCGTACCTTCAACCGTAACTTTGAGGGACGCAGTGGTACTGTTTCGGCAGGGGTATATCTGGTAAGTCCGGAAACGGCAGCCATCAGTGCGCTGACCGGTGTTCTGACCGATCCCCGTACGCTGGATTATACCTATGAGGTAGAGATGCCTGAGAAATTTATGGTAAATGACAACATGGTGGCAGAACCTGCTCCCGAGGGCAACCATGTAGAGGTGGTACGCGGTCCCAACATTAAACCGTTCCCGGTGAGCAAACCTCTGGCACATCAGTTGGAGGGGGATGCGCTCATCAAGGTTGGGGACAACATCACCACCGACCACATCATGCCGTCCAACGCCAAACTGTTGCCCTTCCGTTCCAACATTCCGTATCTCTCGGAATTTTGCCTGGCGCCGTGTGACCCCGAGTTTCCGCGTCGCGCCAAGGAAAACGGCGGCGGATTTATCATCGGCGGCTCCAACTACGGTCAGGGTTCCAGCCGTGAGCACGCGGCATTGGCACCCTTGTATCTGGGCATCAAGGCGGTTATCGTAAAATCCTTTGCCCGTATTCACATGGCAAATCTGGTGAACGCCGGCATCCTGCCCCTTACCTTTGAAAATGAGGCGGATTATGATGAAATCAGCGTAGGCGATACGCTGGAAATCGCAAATGTGCGTGAACAGCTCATGGCAGGGGATACCATTATGGTGAAAAACCATGCAACCGGCAAGGAATTTGCGACAAAGATTGCGGTATCTGACCGCCAGAAGGATATGTTGTTTGCAGGCGGATTGTTAAATTATACCAGAGAGAATAATTAAAGGGAGGTCATCCACCCCCAGAGTTGGGCTTTGCCCAACCCATTCCCCCTCCCTCGAGGGAGGGGGGGACATTTTTTGTATGTATGTTGGATGCCTTTGGCATCCAACATACATACAAAAACAAGCATATGGGCGAAATGCCCGAGTATATAAAATATATCTCAGAAAGGAAGATTGCCATGACAAATAAGGAACAGGCACGCAAGGCGGCAGAGCATTTTGCTGCATTGGTTGAAAAGCAATTGGAGCGCGTGGAGCGCATGAAAGCAGAAAAGGAATTTCTCGATTATGATAAACTGGATAAGCTCATCATCGGTGTTGTGGGCGGTGACGGAATCGGTCCTGCCATCACCCGTGAGGCGCACCGCATTCTCGAATACCTGCTGGACGACAAGGTAAAAGAGGGCAAGGTGGAATTTCGCGTAATCGACGGGCTTACCATCGAAAACCGTGCCGCTTGCGGTAAGGCAATTCCGGATGACGTACTGGCAGAGATCAAGCAGTGCCATGTTATTTTGAAAGGCCCCACCACCACGCCGCGTGCAGGGGACAAGTGGCCCAACATCGAAAGTGCAAATGTTGCCATGAGAAAGGAACTGGATTTGTTTGCAAATGTGCGTCCGGTAAAAGTTCCGTCGCAGGGCATTGATTGGGCATTCTACCGTGAAAACACCGAGGGCTCTTATGCACTGGGCAGCGACGGTGTGCACATCAACGATGATCTGGCATTTGATTTTTGTGTGACCACCACCGAAGGGTCCGAGAGAATTGCGCGGGCGGCATTTGAGTATGCGAAAAAGACCGGAAAAACCCGTGTGACCGCCGTTACAAAGGCAAATGTGGTAAAGACCACCGATGGCAAATTTTTGAGCATCTGCAAAGAGGTTGCCAAGGATTACCCCGGTATTGAACTGGACGACTGGTACATTGATATCATGACCGCAAAACTGGTGGACGAAAAACGCCGCACCCAGTTCCAGGTGATGGTACTGCCCAATCTGTACGGCGACATCCTCACCGACGAGGCGGCAGAATTTCAGGGTGGCGTAGGTACTGCCGGCAGTGCAAACCTTGGCAAGCGTTATGCAATGTTTGAGGCAATCCACGGCAGTGCGCCCCGTATGGTGGAGGAAGGACGTGCACAGTATGCAGACCCGTGCTCCATCATCCGTGCAGCAGTGATGCTTTTGGAGCACATTGGCGAGGCAGACAAGGCGAAAAAGCTGGAGCGTGCACTGGATATTTGCATGTATGAGGAAAAGAAACTGGTTATGACAGGACGTGACACCGGTGCGACAGGCGCACAGTTTGCCGATTATGTGATGGAAACCATCGCAGCTCTGTGACCGGCATGACGGGATATGGCGCAACCCCTGCAGGATTGGGCGCAAAAGTGGCTGGGGACTTGCGCGAGGATATATTAAATTGCGTCTATGCGTCGGGGGAGAGCATTACCGAAACCATGCTCTGCCAACGATATCAGGTGAGCCGTACTCCGGTCAGAGAGGCGTTGCGCCAACTTGAACTGGAGGGGCTGATCAAGGTAACGCCAAACAAAAGCCCTGTTGTGGTAGGGATTTCCCATCAGGATATGCTGGATAATTTTGATATCCGCATCTCGCTCGAGGGGATGGCGGCAGAAAAAGCGGCGGAAAACATCGATGAGGCGGGACTTGCGGCGCTGAAGGAGTCGCTGGATTTACTGGAGTTTTATGTGATGAAGGGCGACAGCCGGAATCTGGGCGAGGCGGATACCAGCTTTCACGATGCCATCTATGCCGCTTCGGGCAGCAGACCGCTGCGCAGTGTGCTGCGAAATTCCCATTACTACACCCGTGCGGCGCGACTTGGTGCATTTCGCGATGGAGAACGCGCCAAAAAGGCATATGAGGAGCATGCGCAGGTGTATGAGGCAATCCGGGCAGGCGACGGAAAAAAAGCACGGGAGCTTGCAACTGCGCATGTATGTCGGGCAAAGGAGTTTTATCTTGCCCGCTTGGAGGTGAAGGGAAATGAGTGATAAGGAAAAGAAGGTTTCGCTTGTGGTGGTAAAACGGTTGCCCCGTTATTACCGTTATCTGCGCGAACTGTTATCCAGGGGAGTATCACGGGTATCTTCCCGTGAGTTGAGCCTGAAAATGGGGGTTACCGCTTCCCAGATACGGCAGGATCTGAACTGCTTTGGTGGTTTCGGACAGCAGGGTTATGGCTACAATGTGGAGCAGCTTTGTCAGGAAATTGGCACGATTTTAGGATTGGACCGGGGTTACAAGACCATCATCATTGGTGCAGGTAATCTGGGGCACGCGCTTGCCAATCATACCAATTTTGCAAAACGGGGATTTACCCTCATTGGTATTTTTGATTCTGACCCGAATGTGGCTGGAGGCGAAATCAACGGCATCAAGGTGCGTCATGCGGATGAACTGGCGGATTTCGTGAAGGAGCACAACCCCGAAATTGCCATCCTTGCCGTGCCGAAGGCGGCGGTAAACCGTGTGGCAAACGAGCTGGTTGCGTTGGGTGTGCGTGGATTGTGGAATTTTTCCTATACGGAATTGTCCCTGCCGGACAGTGTTGCGGTGGAAAATGTGCACCTGAGTGATTCGTTGATGACCCTCTCATATAAATTTACCAATCTGGACAGTGGTGATTTATTATGAACATCATTGGATTTGTAGGAGCAAGCGGAACGGGAAAAAGCTATCGTTCCATGTGGTTGGCAAAGGAACTGGGGCTGGAATATATTATTGATGACGGCTTACTGATTAGTCACCACAAAATTGTGGAAGGGGTTTCTGCCAAAAAGGAAAAGACCAAAATGGGTGCGGTAAAACGGGCATTATTTATGGATGAAATGCACCGCGTTAAAGTGACCGCTGCCATCCGCAAATGCAAACCGGACGGGATTTTGGTGTTGGGGACATCGGTTGGAATGGTGGAGCGGATTGTAAAGGCGCTGGAATTGCCCGAGGCGTCGCGGTATGTGATGATTGAGGACATTGCCTCGGAGGAGGAAATTGCCCTTGCGGGAAAAATGCGCCGTGAACAGGGAAAACACGTCATTCCGGTGCCGACACTTGAAATCAAAGAGGCATTTTCCGGGTATTTTGTAGACCCGTTGCGCATCTTCAAAAAGCGTAGTGACAACAAGATGTATACCGCCGAAAAATCCATCGTGCGCCCGTCATTTTCCTATTTGGGTGATTTTAAAATCTACGACAATGTACTCTGTCGTATGTGCGCATATGAGGCAGAACGGTGTGAGGGAGTATACCGTGCCCACCGGGTTACGGTGTACAGCAATCCCGAAGGAGTGGATTTTACAGTGGATATTACCGCACATTACGGGTGCAATGTGATTGATTGTGCTCGTCTGGTACAGGAGAGTGTGAAAGGACCTTTGGAGAGCTATACTTCGCTCAATATCCGTCACATTCATGTGAATGTGATCCGGTTACACGTGGGGGAATGACGCAAAGAAAAAATGGATTAAAATTCGTTTTTTTATGTGCATTTACCTATTGTGTTTTTTGGAAAAAAGAGGTATAATATGATATTGGTGAACAAATGAATATTAAATAATGAGAGGAAGGGTTTGAATTGAGTCAGTTTTTAGACCGCATGAAAGAACGTGCCCGTGCCGACCGCAAGCGCATTGTGTTGGCAGAGGGTGAAGACATCCGTATGATTAAAGCTGCAAACATGATTGTTGCAGAAAATATTTGCGATGTTGTGTTGCTTGGCAATGAGGAAAAGATTGCCGAGGAGGCAGGGGATATTTCGCTCGCAGGAGTGGAAATCATCAACCCTGTGAAATCGGATAAATTTGATGAATACGCAAATGCATTCTACGAAATGCGTAAAGCAAAGGGTATGACCGAGGAAAAAGCGCGCGAAACCATGAGCAATCCGCTTTATTTCGGCGTGATGATGGTGGAAAAGGACTATGCTGACGGTATGGTTGCAGGTGCGGTAAACTCCACCTCCAACGTACTTCGTCCGGCACTGCAGATTCTCAAAACTGCACCCGGAACCAAACTGGTTTCCGCATTTTTCGTGATGGTTGTTCCCAATTGCCCCTATGGTGAAAAAGGAACCTTTATCTATGCCGATTCGGGTCTGAACGAAAATCCCGATGCAGATGCAGTTTCGGAAATTGCAATTTCGAGTGCAAAATCCTTCCGTGATCTGGTGGAAGCAGAGCCTAAGGTTGCAATGCTTTCTTATTCTACTTATGGCAGTGCAAAGAGCGAGTTGGTTGACAAAATGCAGCTTGCTACCAAGCTTGCCAAGGAAAAACGCCCCGACATCAAACTGGATGGTGAGTTGCAGGCAGATGCTGCCATCATCAAAGAGGTTGGCAAATCCAAGGCTCCCGATTCGGATATCGCAGGCGAGGCAAACGTGTTGGTATTCCCCGACCTCAATTCGGGCAATATCGCATACAAACTGACCCAGCGTTTGGCAAATGCAGAGGCATATGGCCCTGTTACCCAGGGTATCAGAAAGCCGGTTAACGATCTGTCGCGCGGATGCAGTGCCGAGGATATCGTAGGCGTGGCTGCAATCACTTGTGTACAGGCGCAGATGCGTGATAAATAAGGAGGAGAACAGAAATGAAAATTCTGGTAATCAATGCGGGTAGTTCTTCCCTCAAATACCAGTTCATCGAAACCGACAGCAAGCAGGTGCTTGCCAAGGGACAGTGTGAACGTATTGGTATCGAGGGTTCCAAAATTACCCAGCGCGCACCCGAAAAGGCGGATTATGAGTTGGTTTCGCCCATGAAAGATCACTCGGATGCCATCAAGATGGTGCTGGATGCACTGACCGACAAGGAATATGGTGTAATCATGAGCATGGACGAAATCGATGCAGTGGGTCACCGTGTGGTGCACGGCGGCGAGTATTTTGCAGATTCGGTGCTCATTGACGAGAAGGTGAAAAAGGCAATCGAAGATTGTATTGACCTTGCACCGCTGCACAACCCGCCCAACCTCATCGGTATCGAGGCTTGCGAGAAAGCAATGCCCGGTACACCGCAGGTTGGTGTGTTTGACACGGCATTCCATCAGACCATGCCGGCAGAGGCTTATCTGTATCCGCTGCCGTATGAGATGTATACCAAGCACAAAATCCGTAAATACGGGTTCCACGGAACTTCCCACAAATATGTGGCAGGACGTGCAGCAGCAATGCTGGGCAAACCTGCCGAGGAGCTGAAAATCATCACCCT
Organism: Oscillospiraceae bacterium; assembly: GCA_015068705.1. GTDB lineage: Bacteria > Bacillota > Clostridia > UMGS1810 > UMGS1810 > SIG448. The sequence goes on along the minus strand of SVJZ01000021.1, from coordinate 1,719 downwards.
TCATCTGGGCAATGGTTCGTCCATCACTGCAGTGGATGGCGGCAAATCAGTAGACACCAGCATGGGCTTTACCCCGTTGGCAGGTGTTATGATGGGTACCCGTTGCGGTCAGCTTGACCCGGCGATTGTTACCTATCTGATGGACAAGGAAAACCTGGATATTAAGCAGGTAAACGATCTGCTCAACAAGCAGTCGGGCGTATTTGGTATCTCGGGTGTTTCGAGTGACTTCCGTGATCTGGAAAAGGCTGCTGCTGAGGGCAACGAGCGTGCACAGCTTGCACTGGATATGTTTGTATACAGTGTAAAACGCTATATCGGTTTGTATGCAACCGTGATGGGCGGTCTGGACGCAATCGTATTTACCGCAGGTATTGGTGAAAACACTGCTACCATCCGCAAAGCAATTGTGGAGGGTCAGGAATTTTTGGGTATTTCCATCGATGATGAGAAAAACCAGATTCGCGGCAAAGAGTGTGACATCAGTGCGGAGGGTGCACGGGTGAGAACTCTGGTCATTCCTACCGACGAGGAAATGATGATTGCAATGGATACCGCAAAGTTGGTAAAATAACACCAACCGAGAAAAAACACTTGACAAAGCGGCTGACAACAGATATAATATTTTTGTTGTGTCATGATGACACAGAGGGAATCAATATGAACATAGACGTTTCCAGAATTGTGTCCGCAGAGGGCGCAGTTGTACCGGTGAGCGGAACTGTTGCACCGGAAAACCTGATGTTCAACGGGCAGGATATACGCTTTACTGCACCGGTGACGGTAGAGGGAAAGGTGGAAAATATCGGCGGTGATGTGTATTTGTCGCTGGATATTACCGCTACATTTCTCACCAATTGTGCGCGTTGTCTGAAAGAGATTGAGCGGACATTGTCATTTTCGGTGCACGAGGTATTTTCCAAACGGGAGATTGCGGAGGACGAAGATGTTTTACCGCTCGAATCCGACGAGATTGCACTGGCACCGTTGGTGGAGGATGCATTCTGCATGGAGCTTCCGTACAATTATCTGTGCGACGAAGATTGCGCAGGATTATGTCCGGTGTGCGGGTGTGATCGTAATCAAACCGATTGCGGCTGCGAAACAGAGCAAATTGATCCGCGCCTTGCGGCATTGAAGGATTTTTTGCAGTAAGAAAATAATGTACCAATGAGGATTTGGTTCCTTTTTTGAAGATTTAGGAGGTGGGAACATGGCAGTACCCAAGAGAAAAACATCCAAAGCAAGACGTGACAAACGCCGTGCAAACTGGAAGCTGGTTTTACCGGGCATGGTAAAGTGCCCCAAATGTCAGGAGTTTAAGCTCCCGCACAGAGTGTGCAAGGCTTGTGGCTCTTATGACGGCAAAGAGGTTTTGAAAGCGGAATAATCAAAACTGTAATCACAATCAACAAAATAACCTGTCCCATCGGGCAGGTTATTTTTGTAGGCGTAGAAGGAACAGAGTGTGTGCGCATGGTGGGTGTCAGGGACAAATATGTTGGTTTGGGATGCGAGAATAGTTTTTTATCTAGTCTTGATACGAGTAACATGGATATGTCGAAAGATGTCGAAAGGAAAGAAGCCTCCCCTGTGTAAGGGGGAGGTGGGTTTGCGAAGCAAACTCGGAGGGGTTGTAATAAAAGAAAATGAAACAATCCCTCAGTCAGCTGCGCTGACAGCTCCCTTTACACAAGTGAGCCTTTGGATACTGCTGCA
>SVJZ01000020.1 GCA_015068705.1 Oscillospiraceae bacterium | reverse complement strand
TACCGTGTCCCGAACGTAGTGCGCTACCAAACTGCGCTACATCCCGAAAAGGTATTTGATTTTTGTCACTATAACAGTATAACACATTTTTTTAAAAAATCAAGAGGAAATTTGAAAAAATATGCAATTTTTTTGGATTTCCCATCTTTGCTGCGCAAAAAGAGAATTTTCCTCTTGCATTTTTCAAAATACCGAGATATAATAAATTTAACAATTAAATTAAGTAAAACGGGTGCAATCTTTCAAAATTCATGTTATAATGAAACTATATGTACCCCATTTTAATGACTCAAGGAGGAAAAAACATGATTTTAGTTACAGGCGGCGCCGGTTATATCGGCAGTCATACTTGTGTGGAACTGCTCAACGCCGGCTATGATATTGCGGTAATCGACAACTATTCCAATTCCAAACCCGAGGCAATTTCCCGGGTCAAAAAGCTGACCGGAAAGGATTTTCCCTTCTATGAGGCAGACCTGTGCGACCGTGCTGCGGTGGAGCGCATTTTTGAAGAGCAGAAAATTGATGCAGTTATCCATTTTGCAGGATTAAAGGCGGTAGGCGAATCGGTTGCCATCCCCTTAAAATATTATCAGAATAACCTCGGATCTACCTTGGTACTTTGCGAGGTAATGGCAGCACACGGCTGCAAAAAACTGGTATTCTCCTCCTCGGCAACGGTATACGGAAGTCCCAAAACCGTGCCCATCCGCGAGGATTTCCCCCTGCACACCACCAACCCTTACGGCACCACCAAGCTGATGATTGAGATGATTTTGCGCGACCTTTACGTTGCCGACAAGGATTGGAGCATCGCACTGCTCCGCTATTTCAATCCCATTGGTGCGCACAAGAGTGGTCTGTTGGGTGAAGACCCCAACGGCATCCCCAACAACCTCCTCCCCTACATCTGCCAGGTTGCGCTGGGTAAACTGGATCACCTCAATGTTTTTGGTAACGATTATGACACCCCCGACGGCACCGGCGTGCGTGACTACATCCATGTAGTCGACCTGAGCCTCGGTCACCTCAAAGCGGTGGAAAAGGTAATGGCAAGCACCGGCGTAGAAGCATACAACCTCGGAACCGGCCACGGATACAGTGTACTGGAAATTGTAAAAGCATACGAAAAGGCAAGCGGTGTTGCGGTAAAATATGAAATCGCACCCCGTCGCCCCGGCGATATTGCCATCTGCTACGCAGACCCGGAAAAATCCCTCAAAGAGCTGGGATGGCAAGCCACCAAAGGCATTGAAGAAATGTGTGCCGACTCCTGGAACTTTACCAAAAATAATCCGCAGGGATTGTGATATCAGATACGAAAAATCTCCCCGTCTAACGGGGAGATTTTTTGTTTAATTCCCATTTTCTAAAACGCCGACATATCCTGTTTCTTCAATAATATACTGCCCTTCGTCGGATAAAATCCAATCGAGCAATTTATCAACATTTTCATTTGTCTGTTCCTGGTATGTAACAGCGTAAATGGGTGTAACAACAGGATATTTTCCATTTTTGATGTTTTCTGCGGTCGGGGCGATTCCGTCGATGGAGAGCATTTTAATATCGGGGTTTTTGATTATCCCCTCGACATAATACCTGAATGAAAAGCCAATCGAATTCGACTTGCTCCTGTAATTTGCCACCTGCTCAATAATGCCTGCCATCAAATCATTCCGAAGCTCTGTAGGTGCCTCCATAATTGGCTTATCGCCCATAAAACGTTCCAGCATGCTTTGACTTCCGCTGCCTTGGTTGCGCTGGAAAGCGGCGATTTCTTCATCCGCTCCGCCCACCTGTTTCCAATTGGTTATCTCGCCGGCATAAATGCCTTGAATCTGTTCGACGGTAAGGGTTTCAACCGGATTATCCCTATGAACAAAAAACACAAATGCTTCGGTGCCGATGGGGGTGTATTCAAATGTGGTATTGCATTTTTCTGCGTATGCTTTCTGCTCATCCGATGGATACACACCAATAAAAATATCCGTTGCCTTTTCCGCTAAAAGCTGATAGCCGCCGGGTGTATTGTTATAGTGAAACACATCGTCATGAAGTTTTGTCGTATCAGGATATACCGCATTGACAAATGCCGAATACACCGGAAACAAAGCCGCCGCACCATCAATTTTTGGTATGTTATCTGTAAGCTTGAGTGTTTTACTGTCATACTTGACGATTTTGGAATCTTGTTCAAACGGCAAATATTCACGAACGTTAATATTTGGAGAAGTATTGATGGTAATGCTCTCATCATACTTCACCATGCCGTAATTGATTCCCAACGCAACGAAATAGATTCCGGCAGGAATCAACCAAATCAGCAAAAATTTCTTTCTCTTTTTCAACCATATCAAAGGCAGAAATAAAGTCGGAATAACCAGTATACCGATGAGCAGCAATGCATCATGTATCCCTTCGGAAGTAAGTATCATCATGCCGATTATCCCGAAATATGCCGTTGCCATCAAAACCAAAACCGAAAGCGCAGCTTTGATGACCGTCAGCGCAATTTCCTTGTTTTCCGTTTTCGGTATCTCGGCGCGTTTTTTCCAAAGATATATACCAAAACCGGCATAAAAAAGAAATAATGCAATGCCAATCAGAATTTCTGTGCGAATGGTCTGTCCTGTCCTCAGCCACCCCATAACAATAATAATCATTGCCGGAAGAAGACCCAAAAAACCACCCCAGAACGAGCCTTTATGCAAAAGCAAGGCAGAAATCCAAAGGCAGGCAAGCAAAACGAAAAGCACCGGCAATGTAAAAGTGGAACCGATCATTCCTTCAAACAGATAAAATCCTGTAAATAATACCGCAGGTATGTACCCCATCCATTTTCTCATTCCAAATTCCTCCTTTTAACTCCGTTTCCTGTTGCATTTCCTCCATCATGCCACCGCATATGTAATGGCACTATTTTATCTATAGCCCCATCTTAACATAAGGAATGAGAGAAAATCAATATTTGTCATTAAAATGATATATTATGCCGTGTATTTCACATACCGTTTTCTCATTATGCAAGAAATCAATCTGCCCGTTTCCAAATAAAAAGGTTGCATAAACGATGAACACTCTGTTAAATTTTTATTACATCACGTTGACATAATTCGACTTTTTTCCGGTTTTATATTATAATGATAGGGCAAATATTTTGTGCGAGGTGAACCACATGAAACAATTTCTTGCCACACTTTTGGTGGCACTGATGATTATATCTACATTCCTCCCCGTTCTTGCCGACCAACCGGAAATCAGTCTGCATCTGTTTGGCGAGAAGGTAGAAAGCGACGTTGCTCCTGTCATTATCAACGACCGCACACTGGTTCCTGCTCGTGCATTGTTTGAGGCAATGGGTGCACAAGTCATATGGAACGGCATCAAAAAGCAGGTACATATTTCCCGGGAAAACATCTCCATTCTCCTCACCTTAAACAGTACCACTGTTCAGGTCAACGGCGAAAAGAAAACTCTCGATGTACCCGCTCAGCTGGTCAATGACCGCACACTGGTCCCGGTTCGTTTTGTGAGCGAAACATTGGATTTTGATGTGCGTTGGGATCAACCCACCCGTACTGTTTATATCGACAGAAAGGAACCCGAATTGGCAACATTCGATAAAATTACCGCAAAATCAGTTAAAAACGGCAACCAACTCCATCTTTCGGTAACACCATATATCAAACCGAACATCAGCACCCTGCCCGACCCCTATCGTATCATCCTTGATTTCAAACAGGCAGATGGCGGTCAGGCAGACGATAGTATCTCTGTCAAATCAGACCAGATCACTCAGGTGCGTTGGGCACAGCATGGCGAAGATTTCCGCATTGTAATAGAATGCCCCCAAAAGCTTTCTTATCAGCTTACTAAAACGGGGGGAGGTTCCTTTTCGATAACGGTTGGCGAAACAAAGAAAACGGATGAAAAAACCGAATCCGAAAAGGAAAATATTACCGATAACGAATCGGAAAAAGAAGAAAAAGAAATTCCCATCACCCCCACCCATTTGATGTCGATAAAAAACCGCCTGGTGGTGATTGATGCAGGGCACGGCGGAAAAGACCCGGGTGCCATCGCCCATAACGGAGATAGCAAGTATCTGGTAGACGAGGATGGCAACTATATTCTGCAGGAAAAGGACGTTACCCTCGCCATCGCTCTCAAAGTGCGCGATTATCTGGAAGATGAAGACATCAATGTCATGCTCACCCGCGAAAAAGACGAATTTCTGGAATTGACCGAAATTGGCGATATTGCAAATAAGGCAAAGGCGGATTTGTTTGTGAGCATCCATTGCAATTCCTTTGAAAGCAGTACCCCCAAGGGCGTGGAAATCCTTGCCCATGATACAAACGGAAAGCTCTGCTATGGTATCCAAAGCAAGCAGATTGCCAAAAACATCATGAAAGAATATACCGAGGCAACCGATATGTTTGACCGTGGTGTCAAGGATGGCTCATGGTTGGCAGTGCTCAAGCGTACCCAGATGCCGGGTGTGTTGATTGAAACAGGTTTTATTACCAATCCGGATGATCGTGCCATTTTAATGAACAAAAAAATGCAGGGGAAAATTGCCGCTGCAATTGCCGAAGGTATCATTACCTCTCTGGAACAGATGCCCGAAAACAAGACCGAATTTGAAACGTGGAAAAAGAAACTGGATAATGCAAAGTAAATTGTATAAAAATCCTTGCAAACTTCCAAATTTTATGTTATACTATTTGAAATGTCCAGCCTTCTGCCTTGCCGGGCGGGAGGCTTTCATTTCAAAGCAGGAAAGGGGAACCCTATCGTGAAAGAACGCATTGAATCCATCAAATCCGACGCCGAGCAACTGCTCACTGCTATTTCCTCCATAGAGGATCTTGAAGCACTGCGCGTACGGTTTTTGGGCAAAAAAGGCGAATTGACCTCGGTACTCAAAGGACTGGGTCAGGCATCACCTGAAGAACGTCCGGTCATCGGTCAGATGGCAAATGAGGCGCGTGTATATTTAGAAGAAAAAATCTCCTCCGCAAAGTCTGCGCTGGAGCAAAAGGCAACCGCCGAAAAACTCAAGGCTGAAGTAATCGACGTTACCATGCCGGGCAAAAAGCATGCCACCGGCTCCCGTCATCCGCTCCAGCAGGTGGAAGACCGGCTTTCGTCCATCTTTTTGGGGCTGGGCTTTTCCATTGCAGAAGGTCCGGATGTGGAATTAGATTACTACAACTTTGAGGCACTGAATATTCCGAAAAACCATCCTGCCCGTGATACGCAGGATACGTTCTATATCAATGACGATGTGGTGCTTCGCTCCCAGACCTCGCCCGTTCAGGTGCGCGTTATGGAGCAGACTACTCCGCCCATCCGTATCATCTGCCCCGGCAGAGTATATCGTTCGGACGCAGTGGATGCCACCCACTCCCCCGTATTCCATCAGATGGAAGGTCTTGTGGTGGATAAGGGCGTTACCATGGGCGATTTGCGCGGCACGTTGGAATTGTTTGTAAAAGAGCTTTATGGTGCGGACGCAAAGGTACGTTTCCGTCCCCATCACTTCCCCTTCACCGAGCCGAGTGCCGAGATGGATGTTTCCTGTTTTGTGTGCGGCGGCAAGGGTTGCCGTGTATGCAAGCAGGAGGGCTTTATCGAAATCCTCGGTTGCGGTATGGTACATCCCGATGTACTTCGCCGGTGTAACATTGACCCCGAGGTATACAGCGGCTTTGCATTCGGCATTGGCTTGGAGCGTATTGCCATGCGCGCATACGGTATCGACGATATGCGTCTGCTCTATGAAAATGACTTGCGCTTCTTGAAGCAATTTTAACGGAGGTGACACACAATGAAATTTCCAATCAGTTGGCTTAACGATTATTTAGATATGACCGGCATCACTGCAAAGGAATATGCACACGAGCTTACCATGTCCGGCTCCAAGGTGGAGGGCGTGGAAAATGCAGGCGACGGAATTTCCAATGTGGTGGTAGGTCACCTTGTTTCTGTTACCAAACACCCCAATGCCGATACCCTTTCGGTGTGTCAGGTGGATGTGGGCGATGAAACCATTCAGGTGGTTACCGGTGCAGACAACATCAGCGAAGGCGATTATGTACCTGTAGCAAAACACGGCGCACACCTGCCGGGCGGTATCAATATTAAAAAGGGCAAACTGCGTGGCGAAACCTCAAACGGTATGCTCTGCTCCTATCAGGAACTGGCACTGTCCAAAGAGGATGTGCCCTATGCCATTGAGGATGGCATTCTCATTTTGCCTGAGCCATATGCACCCGGTACCGACATCAAACAGATTTTCTCTCTGGACGAAGATGTGGTAGAATTTGAAATCACCTCCAACCGTCCCGATTGTTTCTCGGTCATCGGTCTGGCACGCGAAACGGCGCTCACCTTCAAGCGTCCCTTCCATGTGCCCACCCCTTCCTACCCGACTTGCGGGGGCAATATTGCCGATTATGCAAAAATCAATGTGGAAGCACCCGATCTTTGCCCACGTTACACCGCACGAGTGGTGAAAAACCTCAAAATCGAGGAATCCCCCAAATGGCTGCGTGACCGTCTGGCATTGAGCGGTATCCGTGCCATCAATAACATTGTAGATATCACAAACTATGTACTGCTCGAATATGGTCAGCCCATGCACGCATTTGACCTGTCCTTCTTGGAGGGCGGCGAAATCAACGTACGCCGTGCAAAAGAGGGCGAAACCATCACAACCCTGGACGAACAGGATCACGCATTAGACCCCTCCATGCTGGTGATTTGCGATGCCAAAAAACCGGTAGCGGTTGCAGGTGTGATGGGTGGGCTCAATTCCGAAATCACCGAAAACACCAAAACCCTGCTCTTTGAATCGGCAAACTTTGACGGACCGAGCATCCGCCTCACCGCCAAAAAACTGGGTATGCGCACCGAGTCCTCTTCCCGTTATGAAAAAGGACTCGACCACCGCAATCTACTCCCCGCACTCGACCGTGCGTGCGAACTGATTGTGCAGTTGGGCGCAGGCGAGGTTGTGGATGGTGTCATCGATGTGGATAATGCATCCGATGCACGCGCTTCCATTCCCTTCTGTCCCAAACGTATCAACGCATTGCTGGGCACCGATCTGGACGGCGCTTATATGACAAAGCTGCTCACCGATCTGGGCTGCTGCTTTGTGGGTGACGATGTGGTTCCCCCGTCCTGGCGTCCCGACCTGCTCTGCGAGGCAGACCTTGCAGAAGAGGTGGCACGTTTCTATGGTTACAATGCCATTGGCTCCACCGCACTGCGCGGCGAAACCACCCACGGCGTAAAAACATACACCCAGCAGACCGAGGATCTGGTACACGATACCCTCACTGCGCAAGGGTTGTACCAGACCATGACCTTCTCCTTCACCTCTCCCAAAGAGCTGGCAAAGCTCAGCGGCAAGGCAGAGTTGATGGACACGGTTGTCATCTCCAATCCGCTCGGCGAGGAAAACTCGGTCATGCGTACCACCTTGCTGGCATCGGTACTTGAAACCCTTTCCACCAACTACAACCATCGCAATGAGCGCGCATGGATTTATGAGCTGGCAAATGTATATATTCCGCAAAAAGAGCAAAAACTCCCCGATGAGCACAAGGTAATTGCACTGGCCATGTATGGCGATTGCGATTTCTTTGACCTCAAGGGTGCAGTGGAAAGCCTGCTTGACAGCCTGCGCGTGCGCGGTGCCGAATTTGTTCCCGAAAGCGGAAACGCAACCTTCCATCCCGGACGGTGCGCGCGCATCCTCTGCCGCGGCGAAGAAATCGGTATCATCGGCGAGGTTCATCCGTCGGTTGCATCGGCATTTGGTATCGGTACCCGTGCCTATGCGGGCGAATTGCGCTTTGACAAGCTATGCGATATGCGCAAATCCGAAATAAAATATAAACCCCTGCCCAAATTCCCCGCCGTTTCCCGTGATATTGCCATGTTGGTGGATACCACGGTTGGCGTTGCAGATATCGAACGAATCATCCGTTCCTGCTCGGGCAGTATTCTGGAAGAAACCAAACTGTTTGACGTATATCAGGGCAAACAAATCCCCGATGGTAAAAAGAGTGTTGCATACTCCATTATTTACCGTGCGCCCGACCGCACCCTCACCGACGAGGAAGTGAGCGGCGTATTTGCAAAAACCGTTTCTACACTCGAACAAAAACTGGGTGCAACACTTCGCTAACCAAAACCAAACCGAAAGGAGTCTGACGATATGGACGCAAACAACACCATGAAATTTTCTGTTGGCAACGAAAAAGAACGGCAGGTAAAAGAAATCCTCTCCATAGTATACGGTGCGCTTGTGGAAAAAGGCTATAACCCCATCAGCCAGATGGTGGGTTACATCATGTCGGGCGACCCCACCTATATCACAAGTCACAACAGTGCCCGAAAACTAATCGGTCGATTGGAACGGGACGAAATTCTTGACGAGCTGGTAAAGGAATATGTAAAAAATCTCTGATGCTTTTTCAATGCAGAGCGCGGTCCATTCCGTCGCTCTGCATTTTGTATGTTTTTTCTCTCCTTAAGGAGGCATTTTGATGACAAAAATGAAGAAAAATGTGACATTTACTGCAGTTTTTATGGCATGTGCCGTACTTTTGGCAAAGGCATGCGGCATGCTGCGGGACATGGCAATTGCGAGCCTGTACGGCACCGGCATGAATGCGGTTGCTTTTTCCACCGCAAGCCGTATTCCCCTACTCTTTTTTGATATTGCGCTCGGCAGTGCCGTTACCTCCGCCTTTATTCCGGTATTCAATGAATACCTCGCAAAGGGCGAAAAAGAGCGCGCCATCCGTTTTTCCAACTGCTTTATCACCCTGGTGGTGCTCATTACCCTCATCATGTCGGCGGCAGGGATGATTTTTTCCCACCAGTTTATCACCCTCATTGCAGGCGGTCTGGACGCGCAAACCCATGCGCTCTCGGTAGTTTTGGTGCAAATTTTATTTCCCACCATCATTTTCACGGGTCTTGCCTACTGCTTTGTGGGCATCCTGCAATCCTTCGGCGAATTTACCGTACCCGCCATCATTTCGTTGGTGTCAAACGGTTTGCTGATCGCATACTTGTTTGTCATTGGAGACCGCTTTGGCGTACAGGGAATTGCCATCGCCATGCTGATTGCGTGGTCGGGTCAATGCATTGTGCAGTTTCCTTCCCTCAAAAAACTGGGCTATACCTACCGTCCCACCTTGAAAAGCGAGAGTGAGGGCATCAAAAAAGTGTGTAAACTGGCTTTGCCCATCATCATCAGCACATGGATGCAACCCATCAACACCATGATAAACATCAACCTCGCCTCGGGGCTCAACGGTGGTCAGGCAATCGCCGCACTCGATTATGCAAACAAGCTCTACATCATCCTGGTGGGTGTATTTACCTTCACCGTAACCAATCTCATCTTCCCTTCCCTGTCCCGTGCAAGTGCCACGCAGGACAAGGCGGAATTTACATCCCTTGTGGCAAGGGCAATCCGTTATGTGCTCTTTCTGATTACCCCCATCATGGTAGGCTTTCTGCTCATGTCCACCCCCATCATCCGTCTGTTTTATGAGCGGGGTGAATTTACCGCAGATTCTACCGCCATCACCGCAACGGCTCTCTTTTTCTATTCCTTGGGTATGCTCGGCTATGGATTGCAGGAAATTGCAAATAAAGCGTTTTATGCCCTGCAGGACGGCAAAACTCCCATGAAAGTGGCGATGGGCGGCATTGTGGTAAACATTGCATTAAGCATCCTGTTTGTGTCGGTGCTCCAAGTGGGGCTTGGCGGTCTGGCACTGTCGGCATCCATTGCGGCAAATCTCACCGGTTTTTTCCTGATTTGGAAATTGCATCGGTCCTGCGGTAAACTGCTTGACCGCAACCTGATTGTATATTTTGTAAAAATTCTTGTCATTGTGGCAGTAATGGGCGTGGGCGTGTATGGTGCAAAAACGCTCACCGCATCCCTTGACGCCGGAAAAGTATTATCAGTTGCCCTGCCGGTATGCGTGGGAGCAATCCTCTATGGTGCAGGATGCCTGATATTGCGCATTCCCGAGCTTACCGATCTGGTGGCAACCATTACTGCAAAACTCAAACGCAACTAATCTCTTACGAAAGGACGTGTGAACAACGTGACAAACAAAGGCGTCATCCTCGGTTTTTTGTGCCGTCTGTACGCAGCTTTCACCACATGGTATCGTCACAGCGGTCTGTGTAAGCTCACCGAAGTGCTCAAACGCTTTCTGGTGCGCATCACCCGTCATAGTTTTTTTGTGAATTTCTTTTCTGCCTCGTCAAGATTGTGTGAGGCGGTATCGGGCAGTTTGCTCGGTCGCGCACTTTCCCGTCTGTTTGGTGCATTGGGCGCACTTGGAAAGCGTGTAGGTGAATATGCAAGAGGCAGTATCATTACCCACGCCTTTTTGTGGTTTTACCGCAATCTTTTCCACATCCCTGTGAGATGCTTTGGCATTACCGGTGCAGGAGCGATTGTGGTATATGCGGCACTGTGCCTTGCAACAGGAGCGCTCACCGCCACCATGGCGTGCATACTTGTAGTGGCACTGGTGTTGTGCGTGGTGGCAATCCTCATCAACCGCTCTCTGTATGCGCTTTGCTCGGGAAGTGGTTTGTGCAGTGCAATCCTTTATCTGTTTGGTCTTGATACCAAAGAAGAAAGACCCGCCGTCACCCCAATTCCAACCGCCCATCTTGTTTGCCTGCTTGTTGGCATGATGCTGGGCGCAGCGGCATTTGCTGTCAACCCATTTCTCATCGCATTGGCAGTGTGTGGCATACTGGGCGCAGGGGCAATTATTTACAATTTCCGCATTGGTGTGTATCTTGCGGTCGCATTTCTCCCCTTCCTGCCCACCATGGTACTGGTAGGATTGATGATGCTTTCCCTCCTTTCCATGGTTGCACGGCTCCTGCTGGACGGGCATACCCGTTTTGTCCGCACCGCACTGGACTTTCCCCTGCTGGTGTTTGCAGGAATTTTAGTCATTTCCGCACTTACCTCATTTGCTGTGGCAAGCAGTGTAAAGGCTGTGGCGGTATATCTGGCATTTATCGCAAGTTATTTCCTCATCACCAATACCATTACCACCAAAAAACGCTTGTACGCACTTGTAGCGGCGGCACTGTTTGCCGCACTGGGCGTGGCATTGTATGGCATCTATCAGCACGTCTTCGGCTTTGCAGAGGGCGACACATGGATTGACAAGGATATGTTTTCAGACATTCAGACCCGTGTGGTTTCCACCTTTGAAAACCCTAACGTTCTGGGCGAGTATCTGCTATTGCTCATCCCCATCGGGATGGCGTTTATCTGGGCAGCACCCAAAGCGGGAAACCGCCTGATTGCCCTTGCTATCACCGGTGCACTTGCACTTTGTATGGTATACACCTATTCCCGTGGCAACTGGATCGGACTTTTGGTGGCAATGTTTCTCTACTTTGCATTCTACGACCGGCGATTTATCTGGTTGGGAGTCATTGCGCTCCTGTTTTCCCCCATGTTACTGCCACAATCGATTATCGAGCGGTTTTTGAGCGTGGGTGACGTGAGCGACACCTCCACCTCCTACCGTGTTTATATCTGGATGGGCACCTTCAGTCTGCTCAAGGATTACTGGCTCAGCGGCATCGGCATTGGCTCGGATGCATTTAATATGATTTATCCCTTCTATTCCTATTCGAGCATTGTTGCCCCCCACTCTCACAATCTGTTTTTGCAGATTACAGTGGAAAACGGCATTTTGGGTATCATCAGCTTTGGTTCCATCGTTGTGGTATATTTTAAAACCATTATTTCTTCTCTGCTCAAAACACACGACCGTTTCTTAAAAGCACTGCTCACCGGACTTGGTGCAGGCATGGCGGGCTACTTGGTGCAGGGAATGTTTGACAATGTATGGTATAATTACCGCATATTCTTATTATTTTTCGTCATACTGGGCATTGGTGCATGCAGTGCACACATCACCGGAGAAATGGAGGAAAACGCATGATTAAAGTATTAAACGTCATCAGCGACACCAACATCGGCGGTGCCGGAAAGTGTGTGCTGACCTTTCTGAAGTATTACAATAAGGAACTGTTTGACCTTGCAGTGGTAGTTCCTGCAGGCAGTCTGCTCAAACCCGAGATTGAGGCACTGGGCGGCAGATGCATCGAGGTGGACGGCATTGCCGATAAATCCCTCGATTGGGGTGCAGTAAAAAAACTGCTTGCCATCTTCCGACAGGAAAAACCCGATATCGTACACGCCCACGCATCCATGGCGGCACGGGTTGCGGCACGGCAATACGGAAAGTGTAAAATCGTATACACCCGTCACAGCGTATTTGAGCCAGAAAAACGAATTTCCCGCGGCTTGGGCAAATTAATCAACGGTGCGGTAAACAACGCCACAGCCGATAAAATTATCGCCGTAGCCGAGGCAGCAAAAGACAACCTGACCGCCACCGGCGTTTCAGAAAAGAAAATCATTGTCATCCAAAACGGCGTAGAGCCGCTCCAGCGGTTGAGCGAAGAGGAAATGTTGCGGCTCAAATCCAACTACAATGTAGAAGAGGGCGAATATCTCCTGGGTATCGCCGCACGGCTCAACGAGGTAAAGGGGCACACCGACATTTTAGAGGCGGTAAAACTCCTCATTGATGACGGAATCCGTGTTAAACTCCTCATTGCAGGCACAGGAGATTACGAGCCGGTCATCCGCGAAAAAATTGCCGAGCTTGGCATTGAGGCAAACGTTGTTATGGCAGGCTTTGTCACCGATGTAACCGGTATGATGAACATCCTCGATTGCAACGTAAATGCTTCCTTTGGCACCGAGGCAACCAGCCTTTCCCTGCTCGAAGGCATGAGTCTGGGACTGCCGGCAGTGGTAAGCGATTTTGGTGGAAACCCCGGGGTTATCACCGAAGGGGTAAACGGATACCTGTTCCCCACCCGTGATGTGCACTCACTCTACCAAAAGCTCAAATTACTCCTTGCAGACCCCGAAACATATGAGCGCATCCGCCAAGGTTGCAAACGGGTTTTTGAAGAAAAATTCCGTGCAGAGGCCATGACAGGCCGTATTGAACAGGTATATCTCGAACTGTTAAACAAAGGAGGACAATCCAGATGACCAAAATCAAAAACAAGCCCAATCGGGCAAAATTTAATTTTGTGGATGTGATTATCATTGCGGTAATATGCATCGGTGCACTGTTTGCCTATCGGTTTGTAACCAAAACATCCGTAACCATGGGCGATGTACCGCAGGTTTCCTTCACGGTGGAAATCCGTCAGCAAGAGCCGGAATACAAAGAGTTAATCCAGATCGGCGATGACATCAAAGACAGTGTAAAAGGCGGATATTTCGGAAAGGTTACCAAGGTAGAGGCAAAGCCAAACAAAGAGTACACCGAAAACACCCTTTCAGGAACCTATACCACCGACTCGATTGAAGGTCTGGAAGATGTGTATGTTACCATAACCGGTACCCCCACCACCTTCGGTCCCGACATCATGTTTGCCAATCAGGAGGTCAAAGTGGGCCAACAAATTTTCATCAAAAGCAAAGAATATGTCGGCTACGGCTTTGTGGTAGACATGGAAATTGCAGATAAGGGAGGCGCAAACGAATGATTCTGGACAAAAAAGGAAAACTCTTTGGCAAGGTAAGTGTAATAGACCTTGCCGTGATACTGATTGTGCTGATTGCCATTGGTGCTACTGTGTTTAAATTCGGTTTGTCCCCCCACCGCGATGTGGTGGTGTCCGACGCTTCCATCGAATACACCTTCAAAATCAAAGGACTGCGTGATTTTTCCGCAAAGCAGTTTGCCGTTGGCGATGCAGTGTATGACGCAGAAGCCAAAAAAGCCATCGGCAAAATCGTTGATGTGAGCCTGGAACCGGCAACCGAATACCTGCACAATGCAGATGGTACCATCGCCGAAACCGAAAAACCGGAAAAGTCCGACGTGTACCTGACCATCCAGAGTGATGCCCGTATTACCAACGAAGGGTATTTTGCAAATGGCACCCGCCAGATTGCGGTCGGCTCCTCCATCGATATTTCCACCCAGAAAATCGAGTGTTCAGGTAAAGTAACACAGGTAAGGCAGAAATAATCCCCCGAAAGGAGTGCTTCATTGTTGAAAAAAATCATCCTTGCACTGGTTTGTCTGTTCCTTCTAACCATCATGCCCGCCTCGGCAAACAACCCGCTTGAAGCAGAGGTAATATTCATCAGTCAAACTGCCACAAGCGGATTTGACACCCTCCAACTTTTGGTGTATTCCACCAATGGCGAACGTTTGGTAAAAAGTATCGACGGCGATATCATCATCAACCAGCGGTCATTTTCCTCTGCCGAACGAGCACAAAGAGCACTGGAAAATGCCCGTGTAGCGTTATATTACTACAATCCGGAAAATGACACCGTCTACATTTCCTTTTCCGCGCAAAGCACACAAAAAAGCGGTATCACCGCAAGTGAAATCGACTCTTCGCTCCCATTGTTTTATCAGGAAAACGGCGATTTCTATCCCCCGTGTCTGAATGATGGTTTGCGCTATGATGTAGATTGCTATGCCGATGCAACTGTGATTACCCATATGTATCATCCGGGCAATAAAAATGTGGTTGCAACACCCGCCATTGACATTGTACCCAATATCGAATACCAGACCATCCATGTAGATCCCACCTTCATTGACGGGGTAGGTACCCTCTCGTGGGGCAATTATACCGCAGAATTAGTGGGAACCACCCCCTCGCAGATGCAAGCTATTGGCAACGAGGGAAACGCGCACTTTACCGTGCCAAATGCAGATGGCACCTATACCATACGCATTACGCCGGATGGTGACGGTGTTGCGCAGGATTATTCGGTAGAGGTATCCGCTTCTCCGGTTTATACGGCGTATCTCATGGCTTATGAAGAAGCCGGCGGATTTTCGGATGGATTTGATCTGTTGTTTGCCTCACCGGACGGCTCAACTGCCATCCGCTCTTTTTACGATATGGTCTACATGAATAGTCTGCGCTATCCGCTGGGTAATGACGAAAAAAGAGAATCGGTTATCAACGCACTGGATACCATGACGGTATTTCAATATCAACTTGATAAAGACGGAAATATCTGTGCCATTTATCATTCAACCGAGCCAACACAAAGTGGTATATTTTCTTCAGAAGAACTGCCCGATGACCGGGAACTGTTTTTGCTGATTGGATATGACGACAGAGATTTTCCCGTTTTTGCAACGCCGTATCGTTCGGAAGGTTACACCTACGAGGCACAAATCTACCCCGAGGGCGTACTCATCACCGACATGAGCTGCGACAATGCAGATGCTGCCATCCTTGCCTGTGACATTGATGTTTTCGCTAATTTTACCCATACCGCTATCGAGGTAATGCCCACGTTATCGGGAAATTATGATGAGATTACCGCTACTTTAACAGGGAATGGTATCAATCAGACCCAATCCGGCACTGATTACATATACTTTGAGGGATTGCCCAATCAGGATGCTACCTATTCCCTCACACTGCAAACCTGCGCACAAAATCAACGTTCCTTTACAGTCGAAACTCATCCTGCCGACATCAAAACGGCATATATCAACCAATGCGAAGAAGATGGTGGTTTCACTTCAAATGTCAACATTGAAGTGTTTATGGATGGAAAACAAACTCTCCTGACAACCACAAACCAAACCCGGATCAACGGAGTCCGTTACCGAAACCAGAATGACCTTCTGGCTAACATCCCACTGGGGCGCACGGTGCAGTTGCTATGCGATGAAGAGGGCATCGTAACACACTTACGTTTTTCGGGAGAACCAACCGAATATACTGCGCAAGGTTATAGTTCCCAACATGGGTTTAGCAACGACAATATCGCCAAAAATTTGCCGGTGATTGCACTAAAAAATATGGATATGCCGTCAGACACATACACGTTTGAACCATATCTGGCAGACGGCTTTTTATATGACCTGATTGTGTATGATGAAGCGATTATTGTTACCGACATATCGCATAGCAGTTTCAGCAGTATCATTGAGGAAATATCCGCCTATGCAACCATCAGTTTTTCCACACGAAGCATTGTGGTAGATCCCGTCTTTTCAGGCGACCACCCAGGCATGGTTACTGCACGGCTCTACAATGGGCAAGCACTCCTTGATGAAATCTCCATATTTGGCGAGGATACCATACAGTTTTTCAACCTGCCCAATACCGCTGCAACCTATACTGTGCAAGTTGGTGCAGAAAACTCCAACACGCGTACCATCAATGTAAGCATCACACCCATCACCTTGGAAAGCGGTGCACTCGGTATGGTTGTTCCCATCCAGTTGGATGATTATGGCGTTCGGCATCTGATTTCCATCCTAACAAACGGAAAACTCATTACCTATCTGCTGGCAGAAGGTGTATTACCCCCTGCCGGACTGGAAAACGCATCACAGAATAATATGTCCCTCTCCTCGGTTTCCACCATGCCGGTTGTAGAAACCCCTAGAGGACAAGTAAAATATCTGTTGAATGATGCCGGAGAAATCAGCTATATCCGTTATGTTCAACCGGTTGTAATACATAACATTACGGAAGAAGAGGGCGAAACCACCCTTTCCTACACCTTGAGCGTAGAAAATACAAACCAAAATCAAACCGAAACCATACCGATTGTAGCCATATATCGGGGCGAAAAACTGCTTTCTGTGGCAGTGCACGACACCACCGAAATGGGCGAAAACTGCATAGTTTCAGGAAATATTACGGTCAGTGGTAGCGCGGAAAGCCTGTCCATCCGCCCATTCTGGTGGAATAACCTTTCCACACTGTCACCAAGCATCATAAAATAACAGTCACATAGCAAAAGCCCGACATTTTGTCGGGCTTTTTTTATAACAACTCGCTTTCATGTCGCGCTTTCAACCGCTCCCAACGCCGGTCAATTTCTTCCTGGATGGATTGCACAATATGCGCATATTCCTCATGGACAAGATGTTTTGTTCTCCCCATCATTCCAAGCCAATCAACTGCCGGAATCTTCTTGTTTGAGCGCTCTGGATTGTAATTAATAACCGTCTTTCCATTCTCAACCTCATAAAGTGGGAAATAGCAACAATCCACACCGGCAGAAATAACACTTCGTTCGGTAGATGGTTTGTCCCCCCAGTTGAGCGGGCAGGCAGACAACGCTTTTAAATATGCCATACCATATTCATTGGCATACCCCTTTGCCTTTGCCGCTTTTTTGATGAAATCGACAGGGTTTGACTCGGCAACAGTGGCCACATAAGGGATGCCCGTAGCCGCCATAATCTGCGGACTGTCCTTGTGGAAAAACTGTTTGCCGTACTGGTACTTACCCACATGAGAAGTAGCACTTTTGGCACCCTTGGGCGTGGAATAGGAAAGCTGATAACCGGTATTCATATATCCTCCGTTATCATATTCGAACAAGATAAAATTACTACCACGCAGTGCCGTGCCGATGGCAGAGCCCATCCCGATATCCATTCCCCCATCACCGCTTACCATGATAAAGGTGATTTCCCCCTCCGGATACTCTCCTCTGCGTTGCTTTTGACGGAACATTTCCACCAAACCCGACAGTGTTGCGGCACCGTTTTGGAATAGGTTGTGAACATACGGCACACGGAAGGAGGTTTTGGGATAGGCGGTGGTGACTACCATGCCGCAACCGGTGTGAAAGAGCATTACCACATTGCCCTCAATGCCACGCAGCAGCAAATTCAGATTCACAGGGATTCCGCACCCGGGGCACGCACCATGTCCCGGTGCAAGACGTTTTGGCATGGCGCAGGTATCGCTCACCCTTGCACCCGTCACCTCAAACCGCGCTTGTTCCGGATGAAACGTGCACTTGGTAATTCCGGGTGTCGCCTCTTGCTCGGTAATGACATTAAAATACTGTGTCGATTTCAGATCTGATTCGCCCTCATATACCGTCAGATAATCAAACTGTGGGGCTTTTGATTCCAGACACGTCTCCAGCATCTGCTGTGCATCTTCCACATAAAAATCCCTGCCGCCTAAACCATAAACTCTGCTTAGCAGTCGCGCCTCACTACCTTGTTTTTGCAACATGGCACCAATCTCTATACTCATATTTCCGCCGCCAGCACCATAGCTATCCTGACGGTCGCCCACCATTATGGTTTTGGCGTTTTTCATGCATTCATAAAGTTCCTGTGCAGGGAACGGGCGCAAGATATTTGCAGTACAAACGCCCACTTTTTTGCCCTGCTCACGCAGTAAATCCACCGCAACCTTTGCCGTTTCATAAGCAGAGCCAAGCAAAAACAATACCGCCTCTGCATCCTCGGTGCGATACCCTTGCGCCGGAGCATAATTTCGCCCTGAGAGGACTGCAAATTCTTCAAATACCTTGATGCACTCCTCCCTTGCCTGCTCCATGGCAATATGAAGTTGATATTTATTGTTCATGATGTCCGGCTCATTCATATAGGAACCAATGGTAACAGGATGCTCCAAATCCAACGCGGTATATTCCGGACGATATTCCCCCAGAAAACGCCGCACCGTTTCATCCTGCTCAAATACATAACAACGCCGTTTCTGATGACTGGTGAAAAACCCGTCAAACGCCACGATCACTGGCAGTTTTACCTTCTCGGCAATCTTTAACGCACATAGATTGAAATCATATACCGCCTGCGGCTCAGATGCAAACAGAATAATCCATCCGGTATTGAGCGCATACATGATGTCACTATGATCACCCTTGATGGAAAGCGGTCCCGAAACAGTACGGCACGCCACATTCATTACCATCGGAAACCGCGTGCCGGATTGCACGGGGAGTTGCTCCAATGCGTAAAGCAGACCATTTGCACTGGTGGCATTAAACACACGCCCTCCACCAACCGAAGCGCCATAACAAATGCCAGCCGCACTGTGTTCTCCCTCCGCCGGAACAAGAGAAATCTGATGCGTTCCATCCGCCTTCATCTGGTCTAAAAATTCTGCAATTTGCGTAGAAGGGGTAATGGGATAATACCCCATTACATGATAGTTAATCTGCTTTGCAGCATATGCAGCAAGCTCATTTCCGCTTTCAAAGAGCAATTTTTGTCCTTCCATTACACTGCACCTCCATCCATCCGTTGCTCGGTCAAATGCGATTCGCTGGTTACCCAGGAATTTGCACCTACATCTTCATACTCCGGCAAGGATGCAATCAAATCCTTATTCTGCCGCGCAAACTGCAATTGCGGATGCTCTTGCTCCAATCCTGCCACCAAAGCCTCGGTGGGACAAACCTCTACACAACGCAAGCATCCCTTACAGTGATGATAATCCAACCCGGTATTAACCATAGCAGGTTTGCCACGATATTCTCCCGGCAAAAACTGAAATACCATATCCGGACAGGTGGTATCACACAAGCCGCAGTTGATGCAACGATCCTGAATAAAAAGCGGCAGGTAGCCTTGCCGTGATGCAGATAAATCATTGGACACGGTAGAACCAAATTGAGGATTGATTCCGCCAATGGGTGCATTGGCATATCCCCAACTGTTTTTCACTTCCTGATACGAAACATGCGGATATTTTCCATCTGCTTCAAACCGTTTGGATCTGACCTCTTCAAATCCGCGGCGCATTCCGGAAAGGTTGTTTTCCAAAAGTGCAGGATATTTCTTGCCAACCGTATCACGCGCAATATCCTCAAGAAATTCTAACTCTATAAAACCGGATGCTTTTGCAATTGCACCCAGCATTACCATGTTAATACGCGACTTTGTATCCATGGCAATTTTTAATGCATCAACGCAAAATACCTCACCTGCATATAGTTTTAAATTATCTCTGGTCTGATCAGGAGAACACGTTGTATTCACCACAACCGCCGTCTTTTCATCCACTCCTGCAGTTACCGGAAGTTTTCCGGCAAGCTTTTCGTGAAATAATCCTAAAATATGTGGTGTTTCTACCGGGCTTGTAATACGGAGCGGATGATCCGGGGCACACCACCGAATATATGATTTTACGGGTGAACCTCTCTTTTCCGAACCATAGCTGGAAAAGAAGGCAGAATTAAGTCCTAAATAAGCCGCGCCCAATTCGCCAAGCATTTTTCCTGCCAGATTTGCACCCAATCCACCAATACTCTCCAAACGGATTTCATAATAACCAAATGTATTTACATCCGGCAAAGTTACTTGCTGCACACTGCATCGCTCCTTTATCAGTTCATTACCATGCAGTATGTGTAAAAATGAGCAAAACTATACCCGACCACTTGGCATAAACCAAACGTTCGGGTATTTTTCAGTAAAAATTATTTAACAGGGATTATTCTATATCCATCAAGCGTTTCGCCGCAGCAAGCAGACATGCAAATGCATCATCTGCCCTGCCATTATTCTCAACTGTAACGTCAGCGCACCCACGATAGAGCGAAATCCTCGCCTCATACAGCGAATAAATGCGTTGCGCATCTGCGCCAATCAACGGTCGATTGGACAAATCCGAGCGTGCAATGATTTGTTCGGGCGCAGAATCTATGAAGATGATTTTTCCGCTTTCCTTCATAATATGCGCATTTTCCTCACGGATGATAATTCCACCACCGGTGGATACCACCGCCGGAGAAAGCGTAGCAGTCTCCTTGAGCGTACGGGTTTCTGCATCACGAAAATATGATTCTCCATGCTGGAAAAGTGACGGGATGGTTGCTCCTTCCCGTTGCTCCACGCGCACGTCCAAATCGCAAAAAGGCAGATTTAATGTAGAAGATAACCGTTTTCCCAGGGTGGTTTTTCCACACCCGGGCATACCAATCAAATACAAATGACTCATTTTTTTACAATCTCCAAAAGCGCATCAATTGCCATACGATAAGTATACCATCCAAAACCGGCAATCTGTCCTGCGCACGCAGGAGCAGTTACTGAATGAGAGCGAAATTCCTCACGATTTTGAATATTTGACATATGCACCTCCACCACCGGCAAACCGCAACCGCGGATGGCGTCATGTATCGCATAACTATAATGAGTATATGCACCAGGATTGATGGCAACGCCGTCATATTGTTCCAGATATGCTTTCTGGAGCAGGTCTACAATTTCACCCTCGTGATTGGATTGATACTGGTCAAGCGCCACCCCTTTTTCATCTGCATACGCACGCACATATGCCTGCAGGTCGTCATAACTGCCTGCACCATACACATCCTTCTCGCGAATTCCGGTGAAATTCAAATTCACTCCGTCAATCATCATCAGTTTCACATCTGTTTCCTCATCTCTTCATATATTTTTGCCGCAATCTCCCGTTCAAACGGCACGCCGTTCCATACCGCCTGCGAGTAAATCGCCTGATACACCAGCATACACAAGCCATTGACCGTAAGTGCACCTGCCTCCTCGGCAAGTCGCAACAGTTCTGTCCGGATGGGGTTATAAATCAAATCCACCACCGCAGAAAACGGAGTAACCCGCTTGACCGGGGAAACGCCCGTATTGGGAAACATCCCAACCGGCGTGCAGTTGATGAGCACCTCACCGTCATTGCGCATCTCATATGCAGGGTAATCCAGCCGACCATCACCGCCTGTACGGGATACATAAGTCAGGCTCTTGCAACCGCGGTCACGGCAAATTGCGTCCACCGCACGGCTTGCGCCACCCGTGCCCAACAGCACCACATCACGCCCGGCAATTTCTACGCCAAATCGGTCAAAGCTTTCCGCCAACCCGTGGTAATCACTATTATACCCTATCTTCTTGCCATTTGCAAACGAAACGGTGTTGAGTGCGCTAATCCGTTCCACCTCATCGGATAGTTCATCCATCAGCGGCATGGTATCTGTTTTGTACGGGATGGTCACATTTACCCCGCGAAACCCCTCCGCCGAAAATCGTTCAAACGCCGATGGAAGCTCGTCCGGCTCCAGTTCTACCATTTCATATACCGCACACTTTCCGGTCAACGCAAAATACCGTTCGTGTATTTCTTTGGACCAAGAATGTCCTAATTTCCTGCCTATGAGCGCATACCGTTCCATCTTTTGCCTCCTAAAACGCTCTGTAATTGCCCAGATATTTCACAGTTTTTGCACGTTTTCGTACCTGCTCAATCAGTCGCGCAGTATCCGAATCTTCGGTATTTCCTGCAAAATCAATGAAAAAGATATAGTCAAACGGATTTGCTCTGTCCGGACGTGATTCAATCTTCATCATATTCACCTTGTTGTCATAAAACGGTTTTAATGTTTCATAAAGGGAACCGGGTGCATTGGACAGAGAAATCACCATACTCACCTTGTCGTTATCTGCACTCTTTCGTTCCTGACGGGAAAGCACGATGAATTTGGTGATATTATTCTCGTTGTAATTGATATTGTGTGCCAGAATTTTAAGTCCATACCGTCGTGCCGCCGCCTCACTGGCGATTGCCGCGACCTCTGTTCCGCCTTGCTCTGCTACAAATTTCGCCGCAGTAGCGGTATTAAAATGTGGTATCTGCACATAGGAGTGTCCATTCAAAAACTCCTTGGACTGCAAAAATGCCTGCGGATGGGAGTATACCTGACGAATGCTTTCTAATGTTGCCCCCTCTGCCGCCATGAGGTTTTGAGAAACCTTTACCAACACCTCACCCACAATATAAAAGTCATATTGGAGCAACAGGTCATATACGTCCACCACCGGTCCGGTAGAGGAATTTTCAAACGGAATAACCGCCACATCTACATCGGCATTGAGAAGTCCCATGCAGAGCCCCTCAAAGGTTTCATAATTTTGCATATGAAACACTGCATTCTCATCCGCCTGTGCAATATAGCTACTACACGCTTCATAAGAAAAGCTGCCCTCTACGCCCTGATAACCGATGCGAACCGGTGTTTTTTGGAGCGACTGTTGGTAATTACGGGACAGACGCATCATGTTCTGATACAATTCCCTTAAGTACGGCGCAAATGCTTTGTCCTTCAGATGCGCCTCGTTTTTTCCCAATACCTGTGCCTCCCGCCCGGCATTGAGCGTAGGCAGACCATTTGCCGCCTTGTATGCGGCAACCTTTGCGGCAATTTCCATTCTTTCTTCAAATAACGGTGTAATCTGCGCATCAATTTCATCAATACGCGCACGCAGCACCGAAATATCCTCTATATGTTCTGCCATGCTGCACCTCCGTTCATCATATCAAAAAGTACCAACGCCGCAGCCGCCTCTGCAACCGGAACAGCACGGGGTACAATGCATGCATCATGCCGTCCTTTCAGCTCCAATACAGCGTTTTCTTTTTTATGTAAATCCACCGTTTGCTGAGCCTTAAAAATGGATGGTGTGGGTTTTACTGCCATGCGGAATATCACCGCCGCGCCGTTTGTAATGCCACCCAAAATACCACCATTTCGGTTGGTAACCGCTGTTACCTTGCCATTCTCCATGCGATACGGGTCATTCGCCTGCGAACCTTTCATATGGGCAATATCAAACCCTGCGCCAAACTCCACACCCTTTACCGCCGGGATGGAAAACAACATCCGCGCAAGTTCGCTTTCTACCGACCCGAAAAACGGCTCTCCAATCCCTGCATCAAGTCCGGTAATGGCACACTCAATCACGCCGCCCACACTATCGCCCTCGGCGCGGCAAGCCTCAATTTCTCCGCGCATGGCGTCAACATAACTCTCGTCCAACACCGGAAACATCATCCCGTGCAACCGCTCTGTCGTTTCTCTGTCGGGACCCATCTCGTCAAATCTTTTACCCTGCACATTTCCGATTGAGGCAATGTGCGCGCAGAGGTTGATGCCCCGTGTGGCAAGATATTGCCGTGCAATGGCACCTGCAAAAACCAACGGTGCAGTAATCCGGCCCGAAAAATGTCCGCCGCCACGGTAATCGTTTGCACCGCCATACCGAACCGATGCAGGATAATCCGAATGCCCCGGCCGCGGTATCACGTCCAGCCTTGCATAATCACCACTACGGGTATCACAGTTTCTGATTTCAAACGCAAGCGGCGCGCCCGTTACCCTGCCATCCATCACACCCGACAGAATTTCGTACTTGTCCGGCTCTGCACGCGAGGTAGAATAAAACGCCCGATGATTGCGACGGGAAAGCTCATAATCCACCTTTGCAAAATCAATGTCAAATCCTGCCGGCAAGTTCGAAAGCACGCCGCCAATTGCGGTTCCGTGCGATTCGCCGAATATGGTAAACTGTATGTTATTCCCCCACACTGCTCCCATAGGAAACCCCTCCAATTTTTGCAAAATCATCATAAAAATGCGGATATGACTTACGCACACTCATGGGTGTGCATATGGTAACGGGATGTTCGCACCAAAGGGATGCCACCGCCGCCGTCATCGCAATGCGATGGTCATTATAACTGTCCACCACACCGCCTGTCAACTTCCTTCCACCTTTGATTGTCATGGTATTTTCATCCGCCTGCGCCTCGCCTCCAATGGCATGGAGCAGGTCAATGGTTGCCGCCA
>SVJZ01000004.1 GCA_015068705.1 Oscillospiraceae bacterium | reverse complement strand
GGCAGATTTTGGGGTGGTCTTCCAGCTGGGTGAGGGCGAGGAAATGATGATGGAGGTCATGGACTGCTACGCCGATTGGAAAAAACGTGGCGGCACACGGCAGGAATTTTTGCTGGATGTCAGTAAGATAGACGGCATCTATGTTCCCTCTTTTTACGATATCGCTTACAATGATGATGGCACGGTACAATCCATCACCCCAAAAAATGGCGCACCCGAACGGGTGAAAAAGCGCATCATCGAGGATCTGGATGGGGTCTATTATCCCGACAAAATGATTGTGCCCTTTATGGAAATTGTGCACGATCGTGTGATGCTGGAGGTGTTCCGTGGTTGCATCCGTGGTTGCCGTTTTTGTCAGGCGGGCATGATTTATCGTCCGGTACGCGAAAAAAGCCCCGAAACCCTGTTAAGGGATGCAAAAAATCTGTTGGATTTTACCGGCTATGAGGAAATTTCCCTTGCCTCTCTTTCCACCAGTGACTATACAAAACTTCCCGAATTTTCGGACAAACTGGTGGATATGACCGAAAAGGAACGTGTGAGTCTTTCCTTGCCGTCCCTGCGGTTGGATTCCTTTTCCATGGAACTGATGGAACGTGTGCAAAAGGTGCGTAAAAGTTCGCTTACCTTTGCGCCCGAGGCAGGTACCCAACGCATGAGAGATGTCATCAATAAGGGCATCACCGAGCAGGATTTGATGACCGCCGCACGCACGGCGTTTGAGGGTGGTTATACCTCGGTCAAGCTGTATTTTATGATAGGACTTCCCACCGAAACCCTTGCCGATGTGTTAGGAATCGGCGACCTTGCCAAAAAGGTGGTGGAGGTATATTACGCCACCCCCAAAGAGGGTCACCGTCCGCCGGTTAAGGTAACGGCAAGCGTGTCCTCGTTTGTGCCCAAAGCATTCACCCCATTCCAGTGGGAGGCACAGGATACCCAGGAATCGCTTCGGGAAAAGCAGGCGGCACTGCGTGCACATATCAAGGATAAGAAGATTAAATACAACTACCACGAATCGGGCGTGAGTGTACTGGAGGGCGTGTTTGCCCGTGGTGACAGAAGACTTTCCAAGGTACTCCTTCGTGCCCATGAGCTGGGTGTTCGCATGGATGGTTGGAGCGAATATTTTGAGCCGGAAAAATGGGCGCAGGCATTTGACGATTGTGGCATTGACCCTGCTTTTTATACCCGTGCCCGTTCATTCGATGAAATTCTGCCGTGGGATATGGTGGATGTCGGCGTGTCCAAGGCGTTCTTGATTCGCGAAGCCGAGAGAGCACGGGAGGGGATTGTTACCCCCAACTGCCGTGAAAAATGCGCCGGATGCGGTGCGGCAAGCTGGAAAGGGGGCGTGTGCGTTGAGTAGATATCGAATTTATTATGAAAAAGAGGATGGGGTGCGGTTTATTTCCCATCTGGATTTTATGCGCACCGCAATGCGTGCCTTTCGCCGTGCAGGACTTCCCGTGCATTATTCCAAGGGATTTAATCCCCACACCATTATGACGGTTGCCCTGCCGGTACCGGTGGGAATGACCAGTCGTTGTGAGAGCATGGAAGTGGAGCTGGACGATGGACTTTCGGGCGAGGAGATTACCGCAAAGCTTTCTGCCGTCATGCCGGATGGTCTGCCCGTCCGCGGTGCCGAAAATGCCGAGGGCTTGCAACCGTTTAAGCATATTGCCTCGGCGCAGTATCGGGTCACCTTTTTATCCGGTGCAGCACCCGATGCCACAAAACTTTTAGCGCAGGATGAAATTGTACTGGAAAAGCGCACCAAACGGGGCTTGAAAGACACCGATGTCAAAGAGGATATTTTTGATATCACCCCCACCGAGGGCGGACTTGTGATGTGCCTTGCGGCAGGAAGTACCCGAAACCTAAAACCCGAGCTGGTGCTCGCGGCATTTACCAAATATCAGGGCATCACCTTTGACGAGGTACGGATATGCCGTGAGGAAATATTCATGGAGGACGGAAGTGCACTGACAAACCGAAAGGACGGATTGGCATGACCGAAAAACAGCAGTATGAGTCGCTTAAACAACTGCTCACCGAATATGGCTATCAGTATTATGTGTTGGATAACCCCACCGTAACCGATGCCGAATATGACCGAAAAATGCGTGAATTGCTCCAAATGGAAGAACGCCATCCCGATTGGGTCACGGCAGATTCTCCGTCGGTCAAAATTGGCGGTCGGGTACTGGAAGGGTTTGAAACGGTAACCCATGCAGTGCAGATGCAAAGCCTCAATGATGCCTTTTCTGCGCAGGAGGTGGAGGAATTTGACCGCCGTGTGCGGGAGGGGCTGGACGGGCCGTACGAATATGTGGTAGAGCATAAAATAGACGGTCTTTCGGTTTCGCTCGAATACCGGGATTCTCTCTTTGTGCGTGGCTCCACCCGTGGCGATGGTCTGGTGGGAGAGGATGTCACCGAAAACTTAAAAACCATCCGTTCCATTCCCCTGCGCCTCAAAAAAGAGGTGCCGTATCTGGAAGTACGGGGCGAGGTGTTCATGTCCAAAAAAAGCTTTGCACGGCTCAATAACGAGCGTGAAGAGGCAGGGGAGAGCGTGTTTGCAAACCCTCGCAATGCCGCCGCAGGCTCACTCCGTCAGTTGGACTCGGCCGTTGCCGCAAAACGCGGTCTGGACATTTTTGTGTTTAATATCCAGCAGGCGGAGGGTGTGGAGTTTTCCACCCATTTAGAGGGGCTTCAGTTCCTGCGCGAGTGCGGATTTAAGGTCATTGACAACGAAAAGGCATTTGCCGATATCGGCGGTGCATTGGAAGAGATTGACCGCATCGGGCAGATGCGTCCGGATTTGTACTATGACATTGACGGCGCGGTGGTAAAGGTAAATCGCCTTGACCAACGCCAAATCCTCGGCAGTACTGCAAAATGCCCCAAATGGGCAGTTGCCTTCAAATATCCTGCCGAACAGCAGCAGACAAAATTACTGGATATCATCATCAATGTAGGTCGCACCGGCGTTCTTACCCCTGCCGCAGTGCTGGAAGGGGTGCGGATTGCAGGATCCACCGTGCGCAAAGCCACCCTGCATAATCTGGATTTCATCCGTGAAAAAGATATCCGTATCGGTGATACAGTGGTCATACAGAAAGCTGGGGATATCATTCCCGAGGTGGTAGAGGTAAAAACCGACCTGCGTGATGGCAGCGAACGTGAATTTTCCATGCCGGACACCTGTCCTGCGTGCGGTGCTCCCGTCCGCCGGGAGGAGGGCGAGGCGGCATACCGCTGTACCGATGTAGATTGCCCTGCCCAACTGTCGCGGCATATCATACACTTCGTGTCACGGGATGCCATGGATATCGAGGGTCTGGGTCCTTCGGTGGTGGATAAATTACTTTCGGCGCAGCTCATCGGCAGTGCGGCGGATTTGTACTACCTCAATCGGGACCACCTTGCCTCGTTGGAGGGGCTTGGTGAAAAGTCTGCCGATAATCTCCTTGCTGCTTTGGAAGAGTCCAAGCAGCGTGGTATGGCACGCCTGCTCTTTGCCATGGGCATCCGCCATATCGGGCTTGCAGCATCCAAGCTCATTGCACGCCGGTTTGGCAGTATGGATGCACTCTTTGATGCAACGGCACAAGAGCTTGCCGAAATAGAAGATATCGGCATGATTATGGCACAGAGTGTGGTGGATTTTTTTGCAGAGCCACACACCCGTGCATTTTTAGATAAATTAAAACAGGCAGGGGTAAACACCCTGCATCAGTCCGACACGGCAACCGATACCCGCTTTGCCGGAAAAACCTTTGTGCTCACCGGCACCCTTTCGTCCATGGGACGAAAAGAGGCGAGCGAGCGGATTGAATCGTTCGGCGGCAAGGTGTCGGGCAGTGTTTCCAAAAAGACTGATTATGTGGTAGCAGGCGAGGAGGCTGGCTCCAAGCTTACCAAGGCACAAGACCTTGACGTTACCATATTAAGTGAACAAGAATTTCTCACCATGTTGGAGGGCAATGAATGAAACAACCCGGCAGATACGCACGGTTTGGGATGCGTATTGCCTTGTTATTGCTTCTGGCGTTACTCATCCCGGGATGTTTTGCATTTGATATTACCACAGGCGCTTGGCAGATAACTGCCGTGCTTGTACTTGGTATGGGGCTTGGCATCTGGATTGTCCTTGCCCCGTTCTCATCAAAAAAGAAAAGGATATTTTTGCTTTTGGTTGCCCTTTTGGCGCGCCTTTTGTGGAATTGGAATGTCACTCCGTTCCCTGCCGATGACTACAAAACTATCTATGATGCGGCAGGCGCACTCCTTTTGGGTGATGTCACCCCATTTTGGGGAACCCATTATCTGGCACGGTTTCCACACCTTACCGTAATGGCACTGTATATGGCGGCAATGCGGTTTTCCTTTGGCGCATATGCAATCATTGCCATGCGTGTGGTCAATATCCTTGCAAGCATGATAAGCGTCTGTCTGATGGGCAATATTGCCGAAAAAATATTTGGTAGTACCCGTGCAGGGCACATGGCACTTGCCGTTGCGGTGGTATTTCCGCCCATGGTAACCTACACCGCAACCTTTTGCAGTGAAACCCTTGCCATGCCCTTTTACCTTGCAGGGGTCTCCCTTTTCCTTGATTTACCCCGCAAAACGCGAAAAATTCCCCTTTTGTGCGGCTTTTTCCTTGCGTTTGGGTATCTGTTCCGTTCGGTGGCAACCGTTACCCTGGTGGCGTTTTTGCTCTTTTTGTTGCTCTTTGACGGGCGTAAGATCCGCCAACGTCTTGCCGACGGGGTAACCATTACCGTGTGTTATACCACCGTCATTGTACTGGTATCAACCGCACTGCAACTGTCCGGAATTACCCAATATCCCCTTTGGAGCGGTGCTGAGCCAAACTCTGCCAATGTATTGAAGGGGGTAAATCCTTCTTCCGGCGGCAGGTGGAATGTGCAGGATGCGGCACTGATTCAGCAGAATCTAACGGATACCGACCGATTGGACGAATTGTGCCGTCAAAAAATCCGCGCACGAGTAGATGTGCCACTCCATGATTTGATGGCATTTTATCGTAACAAATTCATCCATCAGTGGCGGTCGGGTGATTTTGCCGGTGCATACTGGTCGCAAACGGGAGCATTGCGGGTGAAAATCCCCGTATCTCTGCCGTTTTGTCCGGCATTTCAGGTGTTTTATGTGATGTTGCTCTTGCCTTTTGCAATCGGCTTGTGCCGCCGCAGAATACCAAACGGCATGAATCTTTGCCTGCTTTTGTTGTGTGGCTACGGCACACTGTATTTGATTACCGAGATGCAGCCCCGGTATGGCTATATTGTTTGCTGGTTATTTGTACTCTTTGCAATAAATGGTATTTATACCGTTGCAAATGGTGCAAAATTGTTATATAATAAAACCATTATGAGGAAGAGGTGATATTCCGATGAAGATAACCAAAGAAGAAATTCTCCACGTGGCACAGCTTGCACGCCTTCGGCTCAGCGATGCCGAGATGGACGAGCTCAACATGGAGGGGGTAATCGGGTTTGCAAACCAACTGTCCGAGCTCAATCTGGACGAGGTGGAGCCCACCAACCATGTGTCGGATGTGTATAATGTGCTCCGCGCCGATGAGGTAAAGCCGTCTTTCGATCGTGACGATATTTTGAAAAATGCACCGTCCAAGGAACGCGGCTGTGTATTGGTGCCCAAGGTAGTGGATTAAGGAGAGGAGAGAACAAAAGAGAATGCAACCGTATGAATTGACCATACACGAAAGTGCCGAATTGTTGCGGGATAAAAAAATCAGCTCCCGTGAGCTGACACAGAGCGTGCTCGACCGTATCAATGCGGTGGAAGATAGAGTTAGCAGCTATATTACAGTGGATGCCGATGCCGCTCTTGCCTGCGCAGACAAGGCAGATGCGCGCATTGCCGCAGGCGAGGCAGGGCCGCTCACCGGTATTCCTGCCGCCATCAAGGACAATATCTGCACCAAGGATGTTGCCACCACCTGCGCATCCAAAATGCTGGAAAACTTCGTGCCGCCCTATGATGCATTTGTGAGCAAACGCTTAAAGGATGCAGGTGCGGTACTGGTGGGCAAGGCAAACATGGACGAATTTGCCATGGGGTCTTCCACCGAAACATCCTATTTCAAAAAAACCAGAAACCCCTATAACCTCGACCGTGTACCGGGCGGTAGCTCGGGTGGCAGTGCGGCGGCAGTAGCGGCAGATGAGGCAATATTTGCACTCGGCTCGGATACCGGCGGCTCGGTGCGTCAGCCCGCATCCTTCTGCTCGGTGGTTGGCTTAAAACCCACCTATGGTCTGGTATCACGGTATGGCTTGGTGGCATTTGCTTCCTCGCTCGACCAGATTGGCCCCATCACCAAGGATGTTACCGACTGTGCCACCGTGTTAAACGCCATTGCAGGGCATGACGCCATGGATTCCACCTCGGTAAAGATGGACCTGCCCGACTATTGCAGCGGTCTGAATGCCGGTGTCAAGGGCAAGCACATCGGCGTGCCCACATCCTACTTAACCGGTGCCCGTGATGATGTACGCAAGTGTGTGGAAAACGCCATTGCTGTGTATCGTTCATTGGGCGCAGAGGTGGAGGAGTGTGACCTTTCCTCCACAGACTATGCACTGCCTGCATATTATATCATTTCGTCAGCCGAGGCAAGCTCCAATCTGGCACGGTTTGACGGAGTAAAATACGGCTATCGCACCGAAAATTTCGATTCTCTCACCGAATTGTATTGCAATACCCGTGCAGAAGGGTTTGGCAGCGAGGTAAAACGTCGTATCATGTTGGGCACTTACGCGCTTTCGTCTGGCTATTACGATGCGTATTATAAAAAGGCGCTCCAGGCACGCACCCTCATCAAACGCAACTTTGACGAGGCATTTGCAAAGTTTGATGCCCTGCTCACCCCTGCATATCCCACCACCGCATTTTCGGTGGGCGAAAAGGCAAATAATCCGGTAGAGATGTATGCCGGTGACCTTTGCACCGTATCGGTAAATATTGCAGGACTTCCTGCAATCGTTCTGCCGGGTGGATTTGGTACCGACGGTATGCCCATCGGCATTCAGCTGATTGGTAATGCATTTTCCGAGCAGACCTTGCTGGGTACTGCATATGCGTTGGAACAGAATACCGATGCACACACCGTGCGTCCGACATTGTGAGGGGAGGAACAGACATGAATTATGAGCCGGTCATCGGTCTGGAGTTCCATGCGGAGCTGTCCACCGATACAAAAATATACTGCTCGTGTAAAAACGAATTTGGTCAGGAGGTCAATACCTCTTGTTGTCCGGTTTGTACCGGAATGCCCGGAACACTGCCGGTGCTCAATAAAAAAGTAGTCGATTATGCCATCAAGGCAGGTTTGGCACTCAATTGCTCCATCACCCGCCGTTCCAAGCAGGATCGCAAAAACTACTTCTATCCCGACCTGCCCAAGGCATATCAGGTGTCCCAGTTTGACCTTCCCCTTTGCACGGATGGTTGGGTGGAAATTGAGGTAGACGGCGTCAAAAAGCGCATCGGTATCACCCGTATCCATATCGAGGAAGATGCCGGAAAGCTCATTCATGCGCCTTTGGGTAATGCTTCTCTGGTAGATTTCAACCGTTGCGGCGTACCGCTCATTGAGATTGTATCCGAGCCTGATTTGCGTAGTGCAAAAGAGGCAAGAGCCTATATGGAAACTCTTAAAACCATTTTAAGCTACATCGGCGTGTCCGACTGTAAGATGGAGGAGGGATCTCTGCGTTGCGATATCAACGTTTCTCTGCGACCCGAGGGTCAGGATGAATTTGGTACCCGCACCGAAATGAAAAACGTTTCCACCTTCTCGGGTGGCGAACGTGCCATTGAGTATGAGATTGCACGCCAGACCGAAATTTTAAATGCCGGCGGCACCATCGATCAGGAAACCCGCCGTTGGGATGATGTAAAGGGTGAAAACGTATTGCTCCGCAGCAAGGAAGAGGCACATGACTATCGCTATTTCCCTGAGCCGGATCTGATGCCCATTGTGGTGGATGAGGAGTGGATCCAATCCATCCGTGCAGAGCTTCCCGAATTACCCGGTGTGAAAAAGGCGCGTTACCTTGCCGAATATGGCATCACCGATTATGAGGCAGGATTGATTGTCGACAACAAAGAAATGGCGCATTTTTACGAGGAATGTATTGCTCTGGGAGCAAATCCCAAAACAGTTGCAAACTGGGTGTTGGGCGACATTTCCCGTTTCCTGAAGGATGCAGAAATGAGCTTTGGTCAGATTCCGTTTGGCGCAGACCGCCTGTGCGCACTCATCAAGGAAATCGATGGCGGTGCCATCAGCGGAACGGCAGGCAAAAAGGTGCTTTCGGCAATGTTTGAAACCGCCAAAACACCGGCAGAACTGATTGAAGAGCTGGGACTCAAGCAAATCAGCGATACCTCCGCATTGGAGGCACTGGTGGAGCAGGTCATTGCCGCAAATCCGCAGTCACTGGATGACTATAAAAACGGCAAAACCCGTGCACTGGGCTTTTTGGTGGGTCAGTGTATGAAAGAATCCAGAGGCAAGGGCAATCCGCAGGTCATCAATCAACTGGTGCTCCAACGCCTGGAAGCATATAAAAACGCATAACAATATATCAAAAGAGGTGTGTCCTATGGGCACACCTCTTTTTTGGCATGTATATATCACATAAAATAAAAGACCCCCTCCATGATTGGAGGGGGTAGGGGGTGGTTGATAACCACCACTATTTTGCATTCATGCAGTTCAAGATGAGCACCGCACAGCTCGCACGGTTGATGCTTGCCTTGGCGTCAAACCGATTGTCGCCCACGCCGTTTACCACACCATTTCCTGCCAATACACTGATGGCATCTGCCGCATAGTCGGCAAACTGTGAGTTGTCTGCAAACT
The DNA here is from genome assembly GCA_015068705.1 of Oscillospiraceae bacterium. Classification (GTDB taxonomy): domain Bacteria; phylum Bacillota; class Clostridia; order UMGS1810; family UMGS1810; genus SIG448. Next base: position 110,751 of record SVJZ01000004.1, on the reverse strand, counting down.
GTGCCTTTGCATCGGTCAGTGCGCCATGCTTGGTAAGCAGGCGGTACACAATCACACACGCATCCTCACGGGTGATGGCACCATTGGGATTAAACGAATCGCCCACACCATTTACAATTCCATTGCCATATGCCGCATTGATGTAGGTGTAATACCAGTCAGCCTCGCTCACGTCTGCAAAGGAAGCCTTTGCATCTGCAGTGATACCAAATGCGGATACCAGCATTTTTACAAATTCTGCACGGGTCACAGTGCCGTCCGGGCGGAAATCGCCATCGGGATAACCCGAAACAACCTTTTTCTCTGCCAACTCATTGATGGCAGCATATCCCCAGTGGTCGGGGGTTACATCCATAAAGGGGCGAGCCGGATTGGGCTCTTCGCGTTGTTCTGCACGGGAAGGGGGAATTTCAAAGTTTACGGTGCTGCTTCCGCCACCGCCACCACCGCCGCCGTTGTTCTTTTTGGGCGGAGTGTAGGTCTTTTTGTTCACCACAGCATCTGCTTTGTTAAATCCATCCTCGATATCTTCAAATACAGTATAGGTGTAATCCATCATCTGTTGGTAAACCTTGTCCTCGTTCTCCAGACCCTCATGGTCGATGTTCAATACATCATCATAGGTTTCGGTAACGATGGTTTTGATGGTTTTCCAACGGTCTGCCGCCTGCATGGAGGCAAGCGCGGACAGTTCGGGCAGTTTGTCGGTAAAGGAAGCGCCGTCTGCCTCGAAATTCTTCATCAGGGCAACCAGTTTTTCCTGCGAAGCCTCATCCAGATTGGTAACAAAACGCTCCACGTCTACATCCAGTGCATCTGCGTTGTCTTCCAGTGCGCCAATTGCGTCTTGGACATTAGAGGAGTTTATTGCGGTGTGCAGTGCCTCATACTCTGCAAGGTCAGCAAGCACTACGGCGCTGTCTGCATAGGTGCCGCCTGCCAGTGTGCCCACCATCTGTGCGCAGGCATACTCGCCGTATACAGCAAATTGTTCCGCATCCAGCGAAAGCAATTCGGTATAGGGGATACGGTCCTCTGCAGGGGTTTCCTCGGTTCCGGTTTTTCCGTTTGCAATCACTTCATACAAAGCATCTGCATCGTCTGCTGCTGCATTGATATCTGCCAGGAGCTTGTCGCTGTCTGTTTTGCTGATATGATAAATTACAGTAGGAATACTGATAACTCGGTCGGTAGTAAGACCTTGTATATCGGTAACTGCGCCTTTGTCATTTTTCGAGGAAACAACCTTTATGTACTTCTCGTTGCTCTTTACCGTAACGGTGTATTCACCACTGGGGAGATTTTTATCCAGTACAAGCTGCTTTTCAAATGCAGCTTCTTCCATAAAATCATACTGTGCACTTGTTGCAGGCGGATTGTCCTGCCCCAGCGCACTTAAGGTTGCATCCACAGGGGTTACCAATACAGCAACCGGAGCCTGTGCAGTTCCTTTCAAATCAATTACATTGGTAGCACTGTCATATTTTACGGTGCACTCTAATGCATAGGCACTCATTGTCATGGACAACATCAGAATCAGTGCAATAAATATTCTGCTTTTTTTCATACGATGTACCTCCCGGTAAGTTTATAATACTATAAGTATATTATAGAGGAAAAATGGGCATAAGTAAAGGATTAAAATTTACTATTTTTAACACAAAAGTAAATTTGTAATTCGACCAAAAAGGTACAAAAACTAATATCTCATAGTCGAAAAACAAAGCATAAAAATCGTCCCTTGCGCCCGAAAACCGCGGTTTTTCCGCGTTTTTAAGGTGCCAAAATCACCATATTAAAAAAACGGACAAACCTTAAAATTTGCCCGTTTAAATTTTGAGCAGTCTGTAGTATAATAGAAACAAACGTGAGAGTCATAAAAACATTTTAAAAATTTTATACGGAGGTTATGACTATGGCAAGAAGAAAAAAACTCACAAGTTTGTTTGTCGCAGTGATGCTTTTGCTTGGGTGTATCACCCCAATGAGCAGTTTTGCTGCAGAAACAGTTGTGAAATTCAGTGAAGGCTTCAATGCCTCTGCCACAAATGCCCAAGCCCCCAATACCGTAGCGGTAGGTGGCGGCAGCAATAATGGCGTGGTAGAAGTAGGGAAGGAAAATAAAGCGTTCATGCTGGGCTTGAATCAAAGCTCTGGCACGCTTACCATTCCCTACAGCGCATCCAGCGGTACTGTTTGGTTTGGTGCACGCTTCCGCATCAACGGCTATGTTGAGTCGGGCGCACTCTTCCAGATAATTGACAGTGCTGGCACAAAGCTCAACCTGATCAACATGACAGGCTACAGAGCATCTTTGTGCGATGGTAAATATTTCGCCAAAATGCGCAAGAGTGTGTGGACAGATGTGCATGTGAAACTGGATTATACCAATAAATCCTACAGTATATATGTAGACGGCGAACGCATCTATGAAAACTGGGGCATCCGCACAACACTCCCCTCCATGGCAAAACTTGGCTTCGAGTTTGCAAACGTTTCCTCGGATGCAACCATCGAGTTTGACCATATCGCCATCTATACTGGCGATAAGCCTCTGGCTACATACCCCAAGCAGGAGTACAATGCAGAAGTTGTTGAGGCAGATACCTCCGGCGCAAACGCAATCCCCCGCTTGTTCCTGTGGGACGATTTCAACAACTTCGGTTCCAATAGTCATAGTGGTTCTTCCACTCCCAAGGGAAATATCATTGATATCCGTAACGAACAGGGTCACACCGAGTATCATGAGGGTGACACCATGTATCTACATCTGGAGCAAACCATTGCCAACGACGGATTCTACGAGATTTACATGAGCTATTTTGATCGCACCAATTATGTGGTAGATACCATTATGAACTTGAAGGAACTCAACAACACCCGCTTCAACTTCCAACTGCGTGACGATTACTCGGGCGTAGGGCAGTGGGCGCTGATGAGTGCGGAGGAAAATGGCGTTCTGAAAGTGGCTGGTAATGTGTTTAACAACATCGACTTTGGCGAATGGACTCGTGTATCCTTTGTGGTAGACCAGACCATGGCTTCCTTTGATGTATATGTCAATGGCGTTCTGGTGCGCACCGGCTGCAAATGGCCCAGCTCGCCGAGCAATGTTGACCGTATTCGTGTTACCCTCGGTCCCGGTACTGGTAGCGGCATCTTTGGCTTGGATGCAATCGCCGTATATGAAGGAACCGAGCTCAAGCCCAGTTTGGAAATGGAACATTACGAGGAAAATATCATCAACGGTTATGATTTTGATGATAAAGAGGTGCAGGAATTCCTTGCAGGCAAGCGTGTCTACTGTGCCACCAACTCTTCCTATTATGCAAATGGCGAAAAGACCGAGTTCCCTGCTCGCGCATATGAAACCTCTACCGGCGTTATCATGTCACCCATCGAGCCAATGGCGGCTACCGGTGGCGTTACCATGCAATATAATGAAGAAACCGGCACGATTACTTTAAGCAATGGCTACACCCTCACGGTGGGCAGTGATAAATTTGTAAAAGACGGCGTTTCCACCACTGCGCAGTCCAAGGTTGAGGTAAAGGACGGCATCCCCTATGCGCCCTTGCTTTCCTTCTTCCGTACTATAATGGGAAACACCGTGTCCTACCACGATCTGTGGCAGCTTGCATTCTTAACCAATGACGGCTCCACCGTTCCCACCACCGATGCCATGCTCATGAAAAAGGTCATGCATCTGATGATTTATGAAAGAATGAGCGGCGAGGAAATGAAAAAACGCGTTACCGAGCGTTTCCCGAATAATGGGCATCCCCGTCTGGGCTTCACCAAGGAACGCATCGAAGAAGTAAAGAAAAATATCCAAACCGACGAGGGAGCACAAAAGCTGTATGACATTCTGAAAATGACGGTTGATGGCTATGGAGGACCAACTCTGTACGAGCCACAGGGCGACGGCGGTATTCCGCTGGCACGTACCCGTGAGGAAAAGATGGAAAATATCGGTGTCATGTGGCACTTAACCGGTGACCGGAAATATGCCGATATGGGTATCGCCCAGTTGGAGGCTACCACCTCTATGCCCACCATGGGTTATGGTAACCACCTGAACATCGGTGCTATCATGGAATCATTGGCGCTTGGCTATGACTATTTCTATGATGTGCTCTCGGATGAACTCCGTACCAAGATAAAAGAATGTATTATGGAAATGTGGAAGAATGAGGCATTCCTCAAGTCAGATGCTGGTGGAAACGGTCCTAACCTCATTCATCGTCATTACTCCAACTTTACTATGGTACATAACTCTCCGTATGTTACCTCTGCACTTTGCCTGATCGATGAACCCGAAATGGAAGAAATGGCAAAGCATATGTTTGAAGTAGAAAAACGGTCCATGGAATATGGTCTGGAAAACTATGCTCCCTACGGCGCATGGCCCGAGGGCTTCGGCTATTGGAAATACACCCTTCTGGAGCTCGCACCTTGCTTAAAATCCATGATGAACTGTCTGGGTACTACACTGGGATTTGAAAAACATCGTGGTTTCCCCGAGGCGACATTCTTCGCGCTGGACGTTTCGGGTATCTCCCGCATGAACCCCTACCACGATGCTGGTAAGGGTGAAATCAAGAGAAGCCGTGCAGCCATCAACGAGCAGTCTGCATGTATCTATCTGCTCTCCCAGTTGTTTGACCCCGGCTTTACCGCAGCATGGATGACCCGTATTGATGCGGTTGGTCCCTCCAACGCCGGTCACTCGCTGGTATGGTACTACCCCGAGTATATGACTGCAGAGTCCAACTCTACTCTCGATCATGAATATCCCGGTGACCTGGAATATGTAGCAATGCGTTCTTCCATGACCGATGAAAATGCCATCTACCTGGCGTTCCACAGTGGTGAAAACTATATGGCACACGCCCATCCGGACGGTGGCACCTGGGTAATGGACGCACTGGGCTACAACTGGATTACCGAGTGTGGTACCGAGGATTACATGAGCTTTACCGATGTTGACCCCCGACTGGGTATCTACTACCGTGTCCGTGCAGAGGCGCATAACGTATACATCATCAATCCCCGCGAAGGTCACCTTGGTCAGAAGGTGGACGGCATCGGTTCCACCACCCAGTTCAACTCCATGGAACGCGGCGGATATGCAACGGTAGATATGTCCGACTATTATCCGGATGACACCGTATCTGCAACCCGTGGTTTCAAGCTGGCGGGTGATCGTAGCTATGCGGTGGTGCGTGACGAGATTTCTCTCAAGGGCTATTCCGAGGTATTAAGCTTTATGCACACCCAGGCAGATATTAAGATTTTGGATAACCGCCGCGCAATTCTCGGACAATATGGCAAGCAGGTATTGGTAGAGGTTGACACCAACGGTAGTGACGTGGTTCTGGAGGACAGACCTGCAGAGATGCTGCCCACCTCTCCCGTAAATTCGCCCAATGCACGTAATAACGATGCATACCGCAAGCTTACCGTCAAGCTCAATGCTTCGGGTAACCTCTATATCAATATCAAAATCACCCCGCTCTATGAGGAAATCACCTCCACCCAGCCGGATAACGAATACATTTCCCTGTGGGCAAATCAGGAGGGCTCTCTGCAGACACCTCGCCTGAATAATGTATTCGCAGACGGCGTTCCCGTGGAAGGTTTTGCTCCTACCAATAGCCAGATTACTGTAAACCTGCCCGCAGGCACCAAGGTGGCTCCTACCATCACTGCAACCGCAGATGAGAAATATACCGTGGAAATTCGGCAGAATCCCAACGATCTGTTTGCCGACGGACTCATCAAGCTGGTCAATAAGGAAGACCCGTCACTGGTTGGCTACTATGTCATTCGCTATGAAATCACTCCCGAAAAGCTGGAGAATATCGAAGGTATGAATCTGCTTCCCATCAGTGCTATCACACATATGAACGGCGCAGATCTGAAACCGGTACTCACCGATGGAGACCTTGCCACCGAGCGGCATGAGGACTATCAGGGACAGAAGTATACCATCGACCTTGGCTCGGTACAGAATTTTGATTCAATTATTATGGCATTTAACGTAATCAGTGAAGTGCAGCGTCACTATTTCGATCTGGAGTATTCGGTAGATGGCGAAAACTGGACGCTCAAACCGTTGATGGAAACCTTACAGGGCAGTGGCTATCAGCGTCTTACTCTCGGTGAAAACATCAATGCTCGTTATCTCCGTCTTACTGTAAACGGCAGAACGGCAGGCGATATCAGCCGCCTGTGCGAATTTGCAGTCATAGGGAAGTAATGCAATAGTGGTATGTGTGCGCCTAAGGCGCACACATACCAGACACACCAATCACCATATACTCTCAAATCTTTTCAGGAGGTGCAGTATATATAATGAAGAAATTAGTTTCACTTCTGCTGGTAACACTCATGCTGTTCACCATGGTGCCCGGCGTATCTGCAGATAACACCGTCAAATATCTCCGTTACTATGCAGATATGAGTGGTCCGCTCGCCAGCACATGGCTGTCCAACGCATTCAAAACCAATGCCAGCGATAATTTCAGTGGATTCCGCACCAATCTTGGTAAGGTGGCCGATGTTACCGCTAGTTCTGGTCAGGCACTGGTATCCGGCACCAATATGGGCAAAGCCGCAAACGACCAGGTAATGGCACTTGGCGTTGCCCCCGGTGCCACCGGAAACTATATCAGTTCCACCGGTTTTCTCAATCCTGACAATAACAATGGCGATGGTACTTTTGTCGGCTATCTGTCCGGTGAAAAAGCGCACCTGAGTGCGCAGGTGTATATCCCAACCGGATTGGGATATTACCACTCCAACACCCCCGGCCCTTACACATCTCTTTCGCTCTGCGATGGCTCCTCTATCTCTCATGTAAAGCCGAGCACTTCCACCATCACCGGAAATGGTCAGGTGGTCACCTTCAAGCAGACAAGTGCTTCGGGCGGTGAAATCTGGTTCTTAGGTGCCCAGAAAACCACTGCCACCTGGTCTGCAAATACCACCTACACGGTAGATACCGTAGTAACCTTTGGAGCGCAGCCCACCCTTTCGGTGTATGTAAACGGCTTGCCCCTGTCCATGCCCACCGGCATTACTGCAGACGGCACCGCAACCACCACCGAAAATGTAAAACTGAATGGTGCATCTTATGGTATCATGAGTCACAACATGATGGCGATTTCCACCGTCAGTAACCCCACCGGCGCTACCGTGGTGTATACCGACGAGTGGGTGTTTGAAAACCTCAAAGCAAATGAGCAACCTTCCCTTTACAATCCCGTTTCCATCGAGGGCATTTCGGATGGCGCAAAGGTAGATATCGATGAGCTCAAAACCATCACTGTAAATGCAGAAGGCTTAACCCCCGACAAGGTTACCTTATATATCAATGAAGAAAAAATTGCAGATCTCACTTCGGCTCCCTTCACCTTCAATGTTCCTTCCACTGTCAAACCGGGAAGTGCAATCATTCGTGCAGAGGCAACCATGGGTAGCCACACCTTCACACAAAAACATGCGGTCACATTCACCCGTCTGTATTACAGACAGTCCATGAATCAGGATTTTACCGGTCACACCACCCAGACCAATACCTCCAATGCCGGATGGTATTATCCCTCCGCTCGTGAGTGGGACATTGCTACAGGAGCCGGTTGGTTCATGACCCCTGCAACCGTAACCGATAAGGGCGGCAAACATTTTGATGCCAGCTTTAAGTTTGGTACCGATGCAGGTGCCGATCCGTACTATTTGGAAGGAAGACCTGCGGAAGGTAGAGAACCGGGGCAATTTACAACTATCAATTTCGGTTACCAGAGATTCAATAATGATAATTCTGGTAACACCTATTTGGAAGGTAATGTAGTAGTGTTTGACTGGCAGATGTATATTGACAACGCTAATATGAGTGCCTTCAACATGACAGCAGGTCAAAAACTGTTCGATTGGGACACCACAGAGCAAAAACTCAAATGGAATGTATCCGGCTCGACTTATACGCCGGTAAAACTGGGTTACTGGCAAAATTATGTGCTCACCATTGACATGAGAGATATTTCAACTAAGTTGACCTTAACCATCGACGGGGAAACAGCATTTGAAAATGCTACTGCAGCAAATGCGATTACGGGCTTTAATATTGTTCGCTGGAACCTGACCCCCGACCCGGTAAATGGTAGCTTTATTGCACTTGACAATGTAAAAGCAACCCACATCAAACCCCGTCCCACCTATAAATCCATTGAATTCCATAAGGGGGCGGAAACCTTTACCGATACCGCAGCCGTTCCGGCAGATATCGATACCATCGTCATTACCACCGAGGGTACCGGCTTAAATAGCGAGAATTTTGAGAAAAACATTTCCCTCCTGGAAAATGGCGAGGAATTTTCCTATCGGGTAGATGGTGAGCTCACCAAATCCGCAGCACTTTTAAAAGATGAGTATACCATTAAGATTGTTCCGGTTCGCCCCTTGCGTTCGGACGCAGTGTATACCGTGCATTTGGCATCTGCCGCGCTGTTCGACGATTCCAAGGAACCGGTGGGCTATGATTTGGATTACTCCTTTGCCACCGCATATAAAGGGCTGGATATCAAGGATATCACCTGGTACAAAAATGGTGTGCAGATAGAAGATCCGTCCACCGTTACCTTTGTGGCAAACGATACCTTAAAGGCAGAAATCACCATGTGCAACGGCGCGATTCTGGATGAAAATGTGGTTCTGCTTCTCATGGGCTATAACGGCAATCGCCTCACCCTGCCCGGCATCAAACCTGCCACCGTAAGCGCAGGTGCAACCGGTCAGGTACTGGAAACGGCAACCATCACCATCACTGATCCGACTGGATTTAGTGCCACCGCAGCCGTTTGGGATAGCTTTACCAATATGGGCATCCCCGCCTCCGGCGCACACATCGGTAGATAGTATTTCTTTTCCGTAACTGCTTGGGTTTTGGGGGAGCCCCCCTTCGGCAACCCCGTAGGGGACGACGTCCTCGGCGTCCCGCCCTCAAAACCCGATCAAAATAATATTTAAGAAGGAGAGAGTACCATGAAAAAAGTAAAGCAGGTAATCGCATTTGCACTGTTGGGCGCTATGCTCTTCATGTGCGGATGCAACGATCAAACCGTTGCAATCGACGGCACCAAGTACGAGTTCAAGCGTACCATGGATGAAGGCTATCCGGTGGAAGACACCGAAACCATCGTCAGTTGGTGGGCACCGCTCTATGTACACGTTACCACCAAATATGGTAATCTTGGTGACACCCCGTTCGGTAAAATGGTAATCGACGAAACGGGTGTAAACGTCAAATGGATTCACCCCCCGCAGGGGCAGGAATCCACCCAGTTCAATATCATCCTATCCTCCGGCGAAATGCCCGACGTAATCTCTTACAACTGGTCCACCTACGCCAATGGCGGCGCAGCAGGTGCAATCAAGGATAAACTCATCATCCCTGTAAACACCATCATAGAAAAGGGTGGTGCACCGGGACTCAAAAAACTGATGGAAACCGACAAACGTCTGCAAAGCTTCATCACCGACGAGGGATGGATTCCTGGTTTCCCGTCGGTAGGTGCACAGAGTCAGGTGGTCTATAATGGCCCCATGGTTCGTAAAGATTTGCTGGATAAGGCAGGCCTTGCCGTTCCCGAAACCATCGCAGAGATGGAAACTGCACTGTATGCCTTCAAAGAGCAGGGCATCAAGATTCCGCTGGAAGTAGAGCTTGGTAAGCACATGGTTGCTGGCAATGCAATCGTCGGTGGCTTTGGTGTTGGTGCATCCTACTATGTGGATAACGGCAAGGTAAAATACGGTCCTGCCGAGCCGCAGTTTAAAGATTTCCTCGCCACCATGAACAGATGGTACAACGATGGTCTGTATGACAACGAATTTTCCACCCTGCAAGGTTCCAATCGTTTTACCGCAGAGCTGCTTGGCGGAAACATTGGTATGGCATTTGGTGCAAACGGCGGTCAGTGGGGCAAATGGCTCCCTGCACTGGCAGAAACCCGCCCGGATATCGATTTTGTTTCCATGCCCTTCCCCACCACCGAAAAGGGCACCAAACCCGAGTTCGGTCACATGGAGAGTATGGTAGGCGGATCCATGACCGCAATTTCCACCCACTGCCAGAATATCGAGCTTGCTGCAAAACTGCTTGACTATGGCTACACCGAAAAGGGTAATTTGCAATACACCTTTGGTGTAGAAAATCGTGACTGGGCATATGGCATCGATGGTAACATCATGCTCACCGACCGCATGACCAAGCAGGATCTTAACGGCGGTCAGTCCCTTTCCGAGGTACTCGGTCAGCATTCTGCTTCCGGTTTCCAGGGGTCACCCCGTGTGCAGCGCGAGGATATTCTGGATGTATTCTTCTCCCTGGATAAGCAGAAGGAAAATGTTCGCACGTGGTCAAAGACCAACATGACGGAGCATATCATGCCCAACCTCCAGTACACCACCGAGGAGTCGCAGGAGCTGGCATCCCTCAAAACTGCAATCGAAACTCATATGCACGAGATGATGTATAAATTCATCGCAGGTACCGAATCTCTGGATAAGTGGGATGCATACCTTGCAAACTATGAAACCATCGGTCTTTCCCGTGCACTGGAAATCATGCAGGCAGCGTATGATCGCTACGAAGCCCGCGCGAAGTAAGAGGTAGAAATTTATCTTATGGAGAATGCCCGATGCGGCTTGCCGCAGGAACTCCCTAAGGAGTGACAGGGAATTCTCCCTACACGGATGTTTTGGCGAGCCAACGGCGAAGACAAAATATCCGCCTGCCAAAGGGAGCCAACGGCATACCTTTCAGGCAGGGTTGTATGCAAGCAGCGTATGAACGCTACGAGGCCCGTGCTAAATAAGAAAAACGATCAGGCAAGCATATCCATAAAAAACGTTTCTCCCCTGTTATGTGTGAATGCCGAAGGCATTCACACATAACAAACCAAAAGTTACCCCCTCAAGAATGAGGGGGTAGGGGGGAGTTGATCTTTTAAAAACATCGCGTTTGAGCATATATATAAAAGTAGTTAAGATTTTTCCTTCACTTTCTTGATCCCCATTATTTTCTCTTGTGCCACCACGGCAGGCGCCCGGCACATTTTATCACATCCTGTTTTCGTTCCCACCCGAAAAAGGCATCCAACTTGGCGGACAGGCGGTCCCATATAGCCGAATGCACTTTTACCCGTTGGGAATGCAGGAAAGCCCAAGGAATTCTTGTGAAAACTTTATGTGCAAGCATAAAGAAAAAACCAAATTTTTGAAAGGAAGGATTTTTAATGAAACGTTTCATTAGCTTACTCGTAGTATTTGCTATGCTCACGGGTATGTGCATTACCGTAGGCGCAACACTGCCTACCGTAACAGAGTATACCATTGATGGTCCCGAAGATTTTTACCATGTTGTAAATGGTCCCGATGGTGTATACAAATCCAATGGATACGCTCGTTACCAGAACGGCTATGACCATGTTATTCCCGGTAAAACCGCCGGTGATGACGTCATCGAATCCCGTATCAAGGTAAACGAAATCAAGCAGCGCAGTGTACAAGTTCCGGATAATGCTTATCGCCGTGCTTTTGATGTGACTCTTGACGCGACGAAAACTACCGATACCACCTATACTGATGGTGAAAAAATCCATCTGTCCACCGAAATCATGATTCCAACCGGCTCTTTGTACTACTGGACGCCTGCAGGGGCTCCGTCCATTGATGCACAGGTATGGGGCAAGGCAACTGGCGAAGAAACCGCTACTGCTAAAAACATCGGCGTGGCATTTGAGGGAGAGGCTGTTTACAACAAATCACGTGCAAATGATGCGCTCGTTACTTTCTGTACACAGGATTATAAATTCACCGGAAATAAAGTGTGTCTGTTCGGTCAGCAGGTTTATACCGATTTCACATGGGAATACGATAAGTGGTACACTGTTGATATCGTAATTGTTGCCGGTTCCAAACCGCAGGTAGCTATTTACATCAATGGTGAGGCACTGGCACTTTCCAATCGTTATGGTGGAAAAACTTTTGACGGACATAAAACTACTACCGATTATATTGATATCGGGTTCCGCTCCAATGACGGCAGCACTTCTACCTTTACCCAAGGTAGCGTACATGGTGTGACCGGCTTTAGACCGCTCAGCGGTGTTACTGCTAGCCCGTCGGATATTACGCAGGATGTAGTAACCTATATCGACAATGTTTCCTACAAAGCGTTGGCTGCAAATGAACAGCCCGAGATTGCTCGTCCGTTTGGTCTGGATGGTGTTCTGGATGGTGGCTCCTATGTCAGAAATACCCTCACTGCAGTATCTCCTTATATTCCCAAGTGGATTGCAAGTGATGTTGCCACCGTTGATGTTACAGTAAATGGCGCGCCGCTTGCTCCGTCCGAAGGGGGTACCTTTAACCTGAGCACTCTCGACAGAGGCGTGAAGTTCATCACTCTTACTGCCAAAGACGCAGAAGATGCCGTGGTTGCAACCCAGGAAATCACCGTAACCCTGACCGATGCACCCCAGGTACACACCAAAGGTACTGTAACTTTTGGGGACACTGCGCAGACAGGTTATCTTCCTTTTGTAAATACGGGAGAGGGTTTTTATGCTTATTCCACCAGAGCAGGCAACATGGATGCGAGCTACGGAATTGTACAGGCGGACGGCGGCATCAATGGTGAAGGCGATTATTTTGCAAAGATGTACAAAAATGAGTCATTAGAAAATGCCAAGACTGGTGCTATTCGTCTGGGTTATCGTACACGATTCTCTTCTGACAATTCAAATTTAGACGCAAACAGAAAATACTGGAATGATGGTGTTGCACGCATCAGCTATGATATGTATATTGCAAATGACGACCGCAACAGTAGTTCTGCGATGGTCAGCATGGGCGTTACTCATTCCGGAAAAACCTCGCTTGCGGGACATGCATCAGCCAATAACTGGTATATCGGCGACCATACTGTGTATAATCAAATGTTTGACGGTACTGCGAAGACTGACCGTTTGAGCCACCCCATTGGTGCATGGGCACATTATGAGTGGGTTTTGAACTATCACGATAATACCGTAGACCTTTTTGTAGATGGTCAGCCTTATCGTTCCAGCGCGATGAGAGAATATGCGCAGAAGGGTATTGAAGGCTTCTGGATCACTTTTAACGGTGGTATCACTAAGGAAAACTACCTTGGTTTGGATAATCTTCGTTATCAGTACGAGAGTATCATTCCCTACATCAGCGCAGTGGATTTTGGTGCAGGCAATGCCGACGGTGGCAAGGTGCTTTCCACTGCTACCACCGCCACTGTCAACTTTGCAGGTAAAGGCCTGAACAAAGCGAGCGACCTGTATCAGTTTGTTACCTTGACCAAGGCAGATGGCACCGAGGCAGGTGCAGATATCAATGTGAATGAGGACGGTACCGTTACCCTGAGCAATATGAATCTGGAGCCTGGTGATTATAAAATCAATCTTCTGAGTGGTGTTGCGTACGGTCATGATCCGTTTGCTGCAACTTACGAAGGCGACACCCTCATTTCGCAGGAAGTACTGCGTACCACCGATGCATCTGCATACTACTTCACAGTTGTGGAAGAGCTGCCCGAGGCAGAGGTTGTAACACCCACCAACGGAATTCAGACCATGAAATTCTTTAGAAGCGGCATAGCAGAGTATGAGCATGGTGCATATATTTCCGGCAGCGTACTGGCAAACTGGGATGTTATCTCTGCAGAGGCGATTGTAAATAACACCGGAAATGCAGATGAAACCTTCAAGTTCATCCTTGCAACCTACGATAATACAACCGGCGCACTCCAGCATATCACCATCGCTGATTGCACCGTTCCGGCAAATTCCACCGGACGTGTTGTTTCCACCGGACCCATGCAGATTAAGGACACCTATAATAAGAATGTCACCATAAAGGCATTTGCAGTAGATGGTCTGGGTAATCTTTCTCCCATCGCACCTGCGATCGATGCACTTTCGGTTGTACCTGCTGATCCTGAAGAAACCCCCGAGGCATAATATCCTAAAATAAGGCGTTTATTACACAAAAAGCGTCCCTTGTAGAAAGATGGAGTATTTGGTAAAATAGTAATATATGTATGTGAACGCCCCTTGGGCGTTCACATACATATATAAAACAACCATCTTAATTTTCATCCCTTTTCTCCGCAAAATCTTAAATTTTGATACCTTTATATGAAAAACCGTCCCTTGTATGGGACCCAATACCATGATAGAATAGTAATATACGAGAAATTGTCTAAAAATCCAATCGAAATTCAGGTGACCACATGAACTTGAAAAATATAAGAAATACTATCCTCTTTACCGCACTCTTCCTGTGCGCATTTGTCGCACACGCATCCGCTGCGGTTTACCTTGAAGATTTTACATATGAAAATAGAAAATTCTACATTGCAAATAGCGCCGGCTACAACCTGGGCGTAACCGACGGCGTATATCGTTTTGACTATTCCAACCAAACGGCACAAACCCAAACCGGTGTGGGCGGATATATTTATCATAAATATATCAAACCGAAAGAAAGACTGTATCTTGAATTTGACTACGAAACAACCGATGTGGCAACCACGTCGATTCAGATAGAATTGAGAAATTATGACAACATCCAAAAGGATGAAAACGGCCAGTTTCTTTATCCCGGTTATGGTGGTTCGGTGATTCCCTTTGCACTGAAAGGAAGCACCATCACTTTTTCGGATGGTTCAACCATAACACACACGGCGGCAAGCGGTACCTTTACCATAGATGCAACGGTGGATGAAAATGAAACCATCACCGTGAAAACATATCTTAATGGTACATTGGTTAATACCTATTCCAGAGAGAAATTCCCCATGAATCCGCACAGCAGCTTTGAGGCGCGTATTATTCCGCACGGTATTGTAAATTCCGGTGTATATGGTCCCATCATCGATATCGACAACGTAAAAACCGTCATTGATGAAGAGCCCCCCACCGGTGTTTATTTGGAAGAGCCTACCTTTATGTTTGACTTTGGCGACGAGGTGAACGGCGAAACTTTCTACACCATGAGTGAATACCTCTATCCCTATCACTCGGTCAAAAGCGTGCGGCAGATTGCCAATTTCTCCCGCACCAATCAGAGTTATATCAATCTCATTGCCCAGCAGGGCGATGAGGCATCCTATAACCTTGGCGCAGATGTGCTTGCACCTGCCGAGGTGGTAATTGCTGAAGTGGAAATCCCTTCCGTAGAGTTGGATAGCACCAGTAAGATTGACACCTATGTCTGGCACACCATGCAGGATCTTTCCCCCATCAGTACAAAGCGCTCTGCTCTCTATAACGGCGAATCGGTCGGCACTGCCGAGCAACTTGCCGCACACTTAAATCGGGTAGGAAACACCCATCCCCGTCTGTTTGCAAACCAGGCAGAGCTGGACTTAACCACCGAAAAAGTCCATACCGATGATACCTATGCATCCATGTTTGCGGCTCTGCGTGCCGAGGCGGATGCCATGCTGGATGATGCACTGCCTATATATAACAGAAATATCAACAACATGGCAGATATCATGTATAAACGCCTCACCCTGCTCGGGTTCATGTATGCTTCCGGTCAGGGAAACCAATACGCCGAGTGCGCCATGAACAATATGTATGCCATGGCACAGTTCTCCGACTGGTATCATGACAACTCCTTCCTGCTCACCGGTCACTATGCACTGGCAGTGGCACACGGCTATGATATGATTTATGATTACCTGTGTGATTATCCGACTCAGAAAGCGGCGATTGAAAAGGCACTCCATGATAAAGCGATTGTGCCTGCCTTGGATGTCTACCGCGCCGATGTGGAAAATACCTGGGCGCGCCGTGTGAGTAACTGGAACCTCATCCCCAATGGCGGTATTGGTGTTGCCTGCCTTGCCATTGGTAATGTACCCGAGTATAGCAAGGATTGCTCCATTGCCTTAAACTATGCAATCCGTGGTTATCGCTATGCAATGCAGGGCTTTGACCGCAACGGAAGCTGGTATGAGGGTCTGGGCTACTATAGCTATATGATGAATTTCGCCACCGATTTCCTCGCCTCCCTGCAAAATACCATGGGCGACGATTATGGCTACCTCGATTATGAGGGCTTTAAAAACAGCAGCAGCATTCCGCTCAAACTGTCGGGCAGCGATTATATCTGGAGTTATGCAGATGCCACCTATCAGGTGATAAACCGCTACAACACACTCATGTTCTTTGCAAAATATGCCGATATGCCCGGTCTTGGCAAGGCGCGGCTGGATCAGATTGCAGACCATGGCGGCGTTACCCTGAAAGACCTGCTCTGGTATGATGCATCATTCCAATCCGGCGCAGATGTCAATGCAAATTACGGTATGTCCGAAGATACCTATTATCCCGATATGCAGATGATTGCTCTGCATAGCGACTATGGTAATACCCAAGCCTTTGTGGGTACCGAGGCAGGACCCAATTCCGGCGGTCACCTGCAAACCGATATGGGCGGCTTTGTGTATGACGCACAGGGTGAACAGTGGTTTGTAGATTTGGGATTGGATAACTATAGCTTGTGGAATTATTTTTCAAGCGACTGGCGCCGTTACTACTATCGTATGCGTGCCGAGGGGCATAACTGTCTGGTTATCAATCCGGATGAAACCTCCGGTCAGGACGATAGTGCAACCGGCAGTGTAACCGATTACGAATTTACCGATACCCAGTCTTGGGCAACCATGGATTTGTCCTCTGCCTATGCGGAAGATGTAGAAAACTACACCCGCATGGTTTATCTGGATAAAACCACCCAAGGCTTTGCGGTAAAAGATAATTTCACCTTAAAAGGTACCAATAACGAATATTACTGGTTCGCACATACCCCGGCAACCATTACTCTGTCGGCGGATAAGAAAACCGCAACTCTCACCAAGGCAAACGGCAAACAATTAAAAGTACAGCTGCAAAGTGACGGTGAGTTTTCGGTCATGAGTGCAACTCCCTTGCCGGTGGACGATGCTTATAATCCCAATAAGTGGGAGGGTAACACAAGCGCAGGATTGACACAGAATCCCAACACCGGTATCAGCAAGCTTACCGTACATGCGGCAGGACAGAGCGGCGATTGTGAAATCATTGTCACCGCCGTTCCGCTCGATAGCGAGGGCAACGGCACCCTGCCGGTCATTCCAAGTTCGCATGATGTTCATACCAAAGGCGCTGTAACCTTTGGCAACACCGCAAATTCTAATGTGTTTTGGTTTGTCAATGAAGGCGAAGGCTTTTATGGCGCATCTTCTCCAAACAAAACTGCAAGCCATGCGGCAGGCTATCGTATGTTTACCGCATCGGGCGGCCCGGACGGGGCAGATGATTATTATGCCGTCATGGAGCGCGATACCGCGGTTAATGCAAACGAACTGCGTTTGGGCTACCGCTATAACCATGCATGGAGTAAGCAGCCCGAAGAAAGCCGTAAAACCTGGAAAGATGGCATTGTGCGTATCAATTATGATTTGCGCTTGCCCGATTATACCGAGGCAACATGGGGCGAGGGCGATGTAAATCGTTTCCGTATTACCTTGGGTAAATGGGATAATGATGTGCTCATCATGAAGGGCACAGGCATTGATATGGATGGAAAATTCACCTTGAATGGCGTCGGTGCAACTACCGGCAATGACATAGAGATGGGTGATTGGACACACCATGAATGGGTGCTGGACTATACAAACAATACCATCCAGTTCTGGCAGGACGGCGTGGCAGTAACCAATGCAAATACCGCATCGCCCTATTACGGCTCACCTCTCATGGAAATGACAGCCGATGGACTTACCTATGGCTTTGAGGGAATTGCATTCCGTTGGAATGCCACAAAGGGAAATGTCGGTGTGGACAATATGAACATCGAATATGACCTGACCATGCCCTATGTCAGAACGGCGGATTTCGGCTCTGGTAACGCAGCAGGTGGCAAGGTGCTTGCTACTACGCAGAATATTGCGGTAGAAATTCCGGGCATGGTATATACCGCAGATGGCACCGGCACCATGGCAGATTATGTTTCGCTGATAAAGGCAGATGGCACTCCCGTTTTGGGTGCAACTGCTTCCATGGCGTCCGATGGCAAAACCATCAATATCTCTGTTCCCAATGGTGCTTTGGTTGCAGGAGAAAGCTATGCAATCAAGCTCAATTCCGGGGTACCATATGGCAGAGAGGGTCATACCATCAAACCGAAAGATCCCAATGGTGGAAATCCCACCACCTATTCCTGTACCGTAAAAACCACCACGGCACCATCGTTGTATCACTTTACCGCAGTAAGCACCTTGAAATAATATAACCTTGTAGGGAACGACGCCCACATTGTCCAACCTTCATCGGCACCGCCTTCGGCAACATTGTAGGGGACGCTCTTCCCGGCGTCCCGCCCGCCACATTTTTGATCACCCACCAAACGGGGGACCACTCACGTTGTCCTTTCGTGTATGTGCGCCGAAGGCGCACATACACAATCCTCCTCCCCCTCCAAGAGTGGAGGGGGTAGGGGGTGGTTGAAATCCAACCAAAATCCAACCAAAATCTAACCAAAATCACACCAAAATTTAACCAAAATCTAACCGCATTTTCTTAACATTTTGACTGTATGGGCGTGTTACATTGCCTGTATATATATTATTACATTTTAATGTTTTCGCAAAAAAAGAAAGGATGAAAAACATGAAATCAGCAGCAACAACCAAAGACCTGCAAGTGGGTCAAAGAACCTTCCTGCAACGCCTGGGAAGAGACATGCAGCGCAACTACTCACTGTATTTACTGGTCATTCCGGTAATCCTGTTTTATGTGCTGTTCCACTACAAACCCATGTATGGCTTAATCATCGCATTCAAGCGGTTTAACCCGTCTTTGGGCATTCTGGGAAGCCCCTGGGTAGGCCTTGCAAACTTCAAACAATTCTTCGGTGGCTTCCACTTCGCAAGAGTTTTGAGAAACACTCTGATTATCAGTTTCTCCAACTTAATTTTCTCGTTCCCCGCAGCAATTATTCTGGCATTGCTGCTCAGCGAAATCAAGAGCAAAATTTTTGCAAAAACTGTCCAGACCATTACATATATGCCGCACTTTATTTCTCTGGTTGTTGTGTGTGGTATGGTGGTAGACTTTGTGTCTTATGATGGCGTCATCAACAAAATCACCGCACTGTTCGGCATGGAGCCGGTGGCATTTTTGCAGAATCCCGGCGCATTCGTGCCCATCTATGTGATCAGTGGTATCTGGCAGGAGGTAGGCTGGAGCTCGATTATTTATCTGGCAGCCATCACCGGCATCAACTCGGAACTCTATGAGGCAGCAACCATCGATGGTGCAGGCAGATTCCGTCAGGTGTTTGCAGTTACCCTGCCCGGTATTGCTCCTACTATTGTAATCATGCTGCTCCTTAGTATCGGTAATATCATGAGCCTTGGATATGAGAAGATTATCCTGCTCTACAACCCCATGATTTATGAAACCTCGGATATCATCTCTTCGTATGTATACCGTGAGGGTCTGGAAAACTTCAACTTTGGCTTGTCTACCGCAGTTGGTCTGTTCAACTCGGTCATCAACTTCATTCTGGTAATCGGCGCAAACAAGCTGTCCCGAGTCATCGGCGACACCAGCTTGTGGTAAACTACGGTATATTCAACATAGAAGGGAAGGTAAAAAATGAAAGAAACATTATCAAGAAAAGTATTCGTTGCATGCAACACAATTTTTATGATTTTGCTTTGTATTGTTACATTGTATCCCATCTGGTATGTGGTGGTAGCATCCTTGAGTGATCCGGTATCCCTCATGGCACACACCGGTATTTTGTATAAGCCATTGGGATTCAGTCTGGAAGCATATTCCCGTGCAATGGAGCATCCGCTCATCATGTCGGGCTATGCAAATACCCTGTTTATCCTGGTGGTAGGCGTTGTCATCAGCTTGGTGCTTACTGCAGTGGGCGCATTCTTCTTAACCCGCAGTAATGTAATGCTCAAACGTCCTATCAGCCTGATGATTCTTTTTACCATGTTCTTTAACGGTGGTATGATCCCGTTTTACTTCGCAGTAAAGGATGTAGGACTCTACAATAGCACTTGGTCGCTCATTATTCCGACTGCCATCAGCACCTTTAACCTGATGGTAATGAAGGCAGGATTTGAGGCACTTCCGGCAAGCCTGGAGGAGTCGGCAAAGATTGACGGTGCAGGACACCTTACGGTACTGTTCCGCATTGTCATTCCGCTTGCCCTGCCGACGGTTGCGGTAATGATTCTGTATTATGGCGTAGGATACTGGAATGCATGGTTCTATGCATCCATCTTCCTGCAGGACGACGCAAAATGGCCCTTGCAGTTGGTGGCACGTCAGATTCTGATTGTAAATGATTCGGGCGGCGTAACGGCAGGCGTGGACAGCGGTGCACAGCTTGCCATCAGCGAAACCATCAAGTATGCAGTTATCGTAATCACCTCACTTCCCATCATCGTATTGTACCCCTTCCTGCAAAAATACTTCGTCAAGGGCGTTATGATTGGTGCAGTAAAGGGTTAAGGGAGAAAAATTTAAGGTTTTTTCTGAAGCTTGCAAATCAGCAACAGAGCGATTATAATGAGTACAACATCATTAGAGTAGATGACAGGAGGAGTAGGTATGGCGCTGAAAATTCTAAAAGCATATCGGACAGAAGAAGACAGAATGAAATTACCATGGAGCTATGGCAGTCCTTTGGTGCGAGAACTCGAAAAGAGGTATGATTATACCGAAATGATTTTTCCGGATGAAATGACCGAGGAGGAAAAAGCGGAAATTATCCGTGAATATGATGTGCTCATTACCATGTGGTCAAGCCCGCACGTTCCCAATTCGCTAGCGGACAATCCGGGAAGATTAAAATATATCTGTAATGTCACCGGTGGATTTAAAACTTATATTGATGAACCCATTGCGGCAAGTCCGCATATTTACCTAACCAACTGGGGCGATGCTGTCGGATGGCCTATGGCAGAAGCAGCAATGACCTTGCTTTTGGCAATGTTAAAAAATTTGCGCCTTTATGTTGGATGTTCAGAAGAAGGCAAGGGTGAAAAACCGGATTTGGAAACACAAGGTTCGTTATATCAACGTTGTGTGGGTATTTATGGTATGGGTGCAATTGGCAGAAAATTTGTGGAAATGTTAAAACCATTTGGTCCCATTATTTATGCGTTTGATCCCTATGTACCGCAAATGCCCGAGGGAGTTATCAAGGTGGACACACTGGAAGAACTCTTTGATAAATCCCAGATTGTTGCAATTCATGCCGGTCTTTCGGAGGAAACTCAAAACAGTGTTACTGCCGATTTGCTTGCAAAGCTTCCGGATAACGGTATCATCATCAACACTGCACGCGGTGCCATTATCGATTCGGAAGCATTAAACAAAGAAATTTTGAGTGGAAGGCTTCGCGCTGGAATTGATGTGTATGAGCCGGATGATTATCCCGAAAAAGGATCTCCCTTGTTCAAGGCAGAAAACGCCATCTGGACGGGACATCATTTGGGTTCCGAGGATTGGGGTTTTAATCCTGAATTGGTGGATAGATATGGAGAAGTTTGTCTGGATAACCTGGCAAGATTTGAAAGAGGAGAAACACCCAAATTTTTGATAGACGATGCGTTTTATCGGCGTATGACATAATGAATGGAGCGAATGTGTGATGTTAAAAGGTGTAGTTTCTGTTACGTTTCGAAAGAAATCAGTAGAGGAAATCATTGATATAGTAAAAAAATCCGGCCTGGCTGCCATTGAGTGGGGTGGAGATATCCATGTTCCTCATGGTGATGTGGCAACCGCAGAACGTGTGGGGAAACTCACCCGTGCGGCAGGCATAGAGCCAATTTCTTATGGTACATATTATGAATGTACCAAAGAGGATGTCCCTTTTGATGACGTGTTGGCATCGGCGGTTGCGCTTGGGGTAAAAGTAATTCGTGTGTGGGCCGGCAAAAAGAATTTTGATGAAACAACTGAGGAAGAACGCAAAGAAACATATGCAGCGTTACGTTATGCAGTTGATGCGGCAGCGAAAAAAGGAATCATTGTAGCTACGGAATTGCACATCAATACACTGACCAACACACTGGAAGGTGCATTGGAAATGTTAAAACAGGTTCCGGGCTTAAAAACCTATTGGCAGTGTGTGAAAAATGCGCCAGATCCCGAGGAGGAATATGCTGCCATCAGAACGCTTGGCAAAAACATTGTGGGAACACACATCGGCGGCTCATGGATTGATGGTATAAAACATCCACTCGAGGAACTTGGTGAACAAGTGAGTAACTATATTTCCATGCTGGAAGAACTTGAAACGCCACAGTATATGATGATTGAATTTGTGGCGGGTGATTCCGGCGAGCAACTGATAAAAGACGCAGAATTTTTACTGAAGGCATAATTGACAAAAATTATTATCCAACAGGAGGAATTACACATGGAATACATCATTTTTGGAAATGAGCAGACCAAAGTATATTTTGGGAAAGAAAAGGGCTTTTTGGAAAAAATCGAATACAAAAGTCGTAGTATTGACTTGCACAGCAAACTCTGGAGTGTGCAGACCAAAGAGGGCGAACTGGGTATTGCAGATATGACAAGATTTCGCTACGAAACCTATGACGGCGTTATCGAGCTCTTTTGGGAAAATGATATTGCCAAGGTAGGCGTTACCGTGAAAAATGGCGGGGATGGCAAATTTCGCTGGCGCATCAATGCCGATTTGTTTGGCGGCGAAGTGGTGCGTCGTGTAAAATTCCCCATTCTGCAGGGAATGAATTTTGACACCGAAAACTACCTGCTCATCACCTGGCAGAATGGACGTATCTTGCGTAATCCGGTGGACACTTTCCTGTGCAAGGGCTTGGAAGTACCTTTTTGGGTTGGCTACGGAACACACGCCTACAAGAACGAATACCCTGCCGCAATGTCTTTCCAGTATGGTGCATTCTACGGACAGGATTACGGATATTATTTTGTAACCGAGGATCCTGATGTGTATATTAAAACTTTTGAGTATGAGTACAATAAGGAAATGCATGCAATGGACCTTACCATTGTCAATTACCCTGAAAACATGGGTAAAACCACCAGTTACTGCATGCCATATGATTTTGTACTTAAGATGTATGAGGGCGACTGGCAGACCGCAACAAATTATTACCGCGATTGGGCAATCGGGCAGAAATGGTGCAAGAAAAAACTTTCTGAAAAGAAATTACCTGAAAAGCTGGTAAAAACTGACCTGTGGCGGATTAACCATACCAATTACGAATTCGGCACTGACACACAGGCTTATTTTGACAGTTCGGTAAAACTGCGTGACGAGTTGGATTGTAACCTTGCTCTGCACTGGTACGGATGGAACATGGGGGTACACGATAAGGATTACCCTGAGTATGTTTCGGATGAAATGAAAGCAAAAGGTTGGATGGAAGAACTGACCAATTGGAACAAGAAATTTGATGACGAGGGGATTGTAAAAATCCCGTATCACAATGCACGGTTGTGGGAAAAGAAAACCAAGACTTGGGAAACCATGAATGTAGAGGCATCGGTTATCAAGGACGAAACCGGTAATTTCCCTGACGAGCCTTGGATGCCGTGGATGGGATATGAATTAAAACCCATGTGCCCGGCAACTGCACTTTGGCAGAACAGAGTGGCAGACCTTTGCAGAGAATATTGCACCGAGGTTGGCTTTGATGGGGTTTATCTGGACCAGATTGCATCCTATAATGCAACCCTTTGTTTTGATGAAACCCATCCGCATCCGGCAGGGGGTGGCACCTGGTGGAATGACACCTACCACAGTATGCTTGGTCATGTGCGTGACATCGTAGGGGAGGAGAGTATTGTTACCACCGAGAGCTGCTGCGAAACCTATGTGGATGTATTTGATCTGTTCCTGGTGCTGGATACCTGTTTCCAGTATACGGCATTTAACGGCATGGCAAACGGAAACGCCATTTCGGTTCCGTTGTTTAACTTAATTTATGGTGATTATGCGCTTGCCTATGGTTCCATCTGCAAATTCAGCGACCGCCCCGACCGATTTGAGTATAATCTCGTTCGCAACACCATCTGGGGCTTTATTCCTAGCATAGAAGGTGTAGATACCGACGAGCTTGCAAATGGTGCAGAGTACCTGAAAATCACCAAGCGTGTGGTTGATTTCTATAAGGAAAATAAAGATCTGTTCCTCTATGGACGTCTGGCAGAAATTCCGCAATATACCTGTAGTAAAACCATGGAGTTGGATTGGGATGCTTCGCATGAGGGGAAAAACCGCTTCACTTACACCAAATCCTTCCCGACAATCAGCGCCGCACGATGGGAGAGCGCGGCAGGGGAACAATACTTGTTTGCATATAACTACAGTGATGATGCCCAGACCATGGAACTGGACGGAAAAATGTATGAGGTGGAGGCAAAGAGTTTTGCAAAAATAGCATTATAAAGGCAGAAGACGTGTTGTTATTTCGAAACTGGGGGATGATGTCATGAGGGCGATTGATATCAAAAGAGAATACGGCGAAATTTTTGTGACATCCGGTGCAAAATGGATTGGCAGGGCAGGAGTAACCGGAAATGAAAGTGCTCCTGCACCCCTGGTGCGCAAACGATTTGTTTTGGAAAAAGATGTAGAGGAAGCAACTCTTTCTGTAACCGGTATGGGACAGTATGAGGGTTTTGTGAATGGTGCGTCCTTGGATGAACGAATTGTATTTGCGCCAAATGTTTCGGATTACAACAAAACGGTTTATTACAACAAATATTCCGTTTCAGAAAAACTCTGCAAAGGCGAGAACGTGTTCGTCTTTGTGTTGGGCCGCGGCAGATATGCATACAATACCGTCGGCACCCCCTGGAACGGAGAAACCGCACCTTGGATTGATGCGGTAAAAATGATTGCCGTATTGGAGATTACCTATACCGATGGCACGACAGAAACGCTGGTTACCGATGAAAGCTGGCAGACAAAACCGAGCGGTATTATGCAGGATTGTATGTATATGGGCGAAACCTTTGACGCCAGATTGCATGACCCGGCATGGCTGCAAGCCGAAAGCACCGGTTGGGAGCTATGTGCGATTGTTGAAGCCCCGAAAGGACAATTAAAGTTTGATTATACCGATCCGATTATCATTGAAAAGAAAATCGCCCCCATCAGTTGTACCAAAATCCGTGACAAGGTGTTTGTTTATAAGTTTGATACCTACATCACCGGTTGGATTGAGCTTAACATAAATTGTCCGGAAGGCAGAGAGGTTTCTATCCAGTATGCAGAACGTACTACCGCCAATTCCATTCATGTTGATGAAGACGAGGTTAAGGCGGAGGTGTTGCTGAAACAAGAAGTTACCCCGAATGGGCGCTTGCAAAGAGATTATTTCATCAGCTCAGGAATTCCTATGGTTTACCGCCCTATGTTTTCATATAAAGGATTTTATTATGTGCAGGTGGATGGAATTGATCATCTTACCGTAGATGATGCAGTGGGTTGTTTTGTTCACAGCGAGGTAGAAAGCATCAATGATTTTCGCTGCTCAAACGAACTGATCAACTGGATTCACAATGCCTTCCGTCATACCGGACTTTGTAATTTTCACGGTATTCCTACCGATACACCGGTATTTGAAAAGCATGGTTGGGCAGGGGATGCTTGTGCAAGTCATCCGGGTATTTTATTCAATTATGATATGCGTTTGTTTTATCGTAAATGGCTGGAAGATTTTCGGGATGCACAGATAGAATCGGGAGAAATTCCCTGTATTGTCCCAACACCGGGATGGGGATTGAGCGGATTTACAAGTTGGCAGGATGTTTGCGGACCGGTTCCGTCACAAGATCTCTGCTATGTGGAATTGACCTACAGAATGTATTGGTGTTATAATGATATAGATATTCTCAAAGAACATTATGGTGCATTGCGAAAATATATTTTGTATGCAATGGAATTTGACAACGGAAAACTGCACACCATGGGAACGGGGGATTGGCTTGCGCCGACAGGTGACCCGATGACAGCCAAGGCAGTACCGCCCGAAGGGCCCGATCTCGTTGCCAGTGCGTTGCAAATCCGCATTTTTGAGTTTATGGAAAAGATTGCGGATGCTTTGGGAAAAGATGACCATGCAGCGGAGTATGCTGCTGAACGGCGTCGCTTGATTGCATTATATAACGAAACGTATTTTGATTCGAAACGGATGTTTTACCGGTGCGAACGCTATGATGATTATCGGCAGGCACCGCAAGTGATTGCTCTGGCATTTGGCATTCCGGAAGAAAAACACCGTGAGGCAATTTTAGCACATGTGCCAAAAGATTTGGAGGCAAATGATTACCATCCGTGGATGGGATTGGGTTGCAGTCAGTATCTGCCCATGGTTTTAACCGAAATGGGGCACCATGATATTGCATACAAGGTATTGAATGTAAAGGGCTATCCCGGTTGGGACAATATGCGAAGACTTTGTATGGACAGTTTACCCGAATCGTGGGAAATTGATGTATCCAGATCCTTTTGCCATTACACCTTTGGTGCGGTTGACCGCTGGATTATGCAATATCTTGCAGGTATCCATCAGCTTGCGCCGGGATTTCGGAAGGTGCGGATTGCGCCGTTGCTTCCCGAGGAAATGGATTTTCTGGAATATACACTCGATACGGTATCCGGCAGCATTTTCGTAAGATGCGAACGCAAAGACGGTGAAGTTATCACAACGGTTCGTGCAGATAGTGGTATCGAGATTATAAAATAAGTATTTTTTGGAGGACAGACACATGGAGTATATGAACTTTGGCAACAATCAAACCAAACTGCTTTTTGACCAGGAAAAAGGTTATCTTGAAAAAATTGAATATAACAACCGCAGTGTTGACATTCGTAGCAAATTCTGGTGTGTGCACACGGTAAACGGGGAACTTACCATTGCTGATATGAAGGAGTTTTGGGTCCAAAGTTATGGTAATATGCGAAAGTTGTTTTGGAAAAGCGATGCAGCAACCGTTACTGTTACCTTGCGTACTGAGTTTGAAAAAATCTATTTTGGAATCAATGTGGATTTGTATGGAGAAAACGCAGTAAATGAAGTGGAATTTCCCATTGTGGAAGGGATGAAATTCTCCAAGGAAAATTATATGCTCACCACCTGGCAGAACGGATGTATTATTAAAAACCCGGTTGAAAATCTGTTGAGCAAGGGCTTGGAAACACCGTTCTGGATGGGAAGAGGAAAATACGAATATACCAACGATTATCCGGCAGGGCTTTCCTTCCAGTATGCTTCATTCTACAGCCCAGAGGAGTATGGATATTATTTTGCTACCGAGGATGCAGAGGCATACATCAAGAGCTACACTTACCGATATAATGAGAAAACGAACGGATTGGATTTTGTGGTGACCAATTATCCTGCCAACATGGGCAAAACCAGCAACTACTGCATGCCATATGAGTTTGTGCTACAGATGTTTGAGGGGGATTGGCAGGTTGCCACACAAATTTACCGAAAATGGGCGATAGAACAGAAGTGGTGCAAAAGACGTCTGACAGAAAAACACATACCCGAAAACGTCAAAAAAACAGATTTGTGGCGTGTAAATCACACCAATGATATGCTAGGGGTACGAACCCAGGAATATTTTGATACATCACTGTTTTTGCGGGATACCATGGATTGCAATCTTGCCCTGCATTGGTATGGCTGGAATCTCAACCCAGAACACGATTGGGACACCCCGGATTATTTCAATGATGAATGCAGAGCAATGGGTTGGCCGGAAACGTTAAAGGAATGGAATAAGAAGTTTGATAAAGAGGGAATCGTCAAAATCCCTTATACCAATGGACGGTTATGGGAGAAAAAGACCAAATCTTTTGAAGAGCTTAACATTCATGCAGCGGCAGTAAAAGATCAAACCGGAGAAATTCTCAACGAGCCATGGACTGCAGCACAAAACCTGACCACCATTTGTCCTTCCTGCGCAGTATTTCAAAACAAGATGGTGGATATGTGCAGAGAATTTATCATGGACGAAGGGTTTGATGGTGCATATCTGGACCAGATTGGTTCATTTAATGCAAGACTCTGTTTTGATGAGAATCATCCGCACCCAAGAGGCGGTGGTTTCTGGTGGAATGATTCTTATCACACCATGTTACGGGACATCAAAACCTTGTTGGGTAAGGAACGATTCATTACCACCGAGAGCTGTTGTGAAACTTACATAGATGTTTTTGATCTGTTTTTGGTACTGGATATCAATTTCCAGCAAAGCGGTTTTAACGACATGGTAGGAGCGGGAATTACCGAGTCGGTACCATTGTTTGGTATGATTTATGGTGATTATGCTCTGGGGTATGGCTCCATTTGCAGATTTGATAAACCTGCCGAACAATTCGAATATTACTTGATGAAAAATACTTTATGGGGTTTTATACCAAGTATAGAGGCAGGAACAGCTGAAGAACTGGCAGCCGGAAAAGAGCATCTGGCGGCGACAAAACGCGCTGTAGACTTTTTCAAAGCACATAAGGATGTTCTGTTGTATGGACGTCCGTATGAGGTGCTCGATGTCGATTGCGAAACCTGCAGTATTGAATGGCAGCTAAAAAGGGAAGATGGCAAGCCCTTTGTGGATACCTTCCCGGCAGTATATGCCGTAATGTGGAAAGCGGCAGATGATCAGGATTATCTGTTTGCATATAATTTCAGCAACCGTCCGCAAAAAATCACAGTTGCTGACAAGGAACACACAATAGAGGGAAAAAGTTTTTATAGCCATACAATGTAAGTTACACTATAACGAAAGGATGTAGATGAAACATGAAGAAACAATGGAGGAGTTTTATTTCTGCGTTGCTTGCAATAGCAATGGCACTTACTGTTGTCATGCCGATGACATCTTTTGGTGCCGTTAAGGTTGCAACCAATGACCAGAACCAAGTCAGACTGCTCTCGGCATTGGGGGTAGAGGTTGATACCGGAAAGGCTATCGTTACCCGTGCCGATTTTGCCGCCTATATCTATCAGGCAGTCCGGCTTGCAGATGTCGCATTTAACGGAGAAATGCCTTTTGAGGATGTGAAATCGGAAGATTCCTATTACACTGCAATTGGTGTATTGTATCAGTTGGGTGTATTGTCCAAGAGCGACCGCTTTAATCCAAACAACATCATCACTGCGCCCGAGATGGCGAAGATGATGGTATCTGCACTTGGATACGATTTTGTTGCGCAGGAAATGGGTGGTTTCCCGTATGGATATATCCTGTGTGCACAGTCTTTGGGAATTTCGCTGGATGATGCAACTCAGCTTTCGGGCAAAGTAATTCCCGGCATTCTTTTTGAAATGTTGGAAGCGCATCCCAATCGTCCCTTTACCTCAAATCAGATTAATATTGCAGATACTGCAAACGGATTTTTGGTCTACCACAACGTGCGTTCGGTCAGCGGTGTAATAACTGCAAACACCATTTCTTCTATCTATCAGGACATCCGCACGGTGGAAGAAGGATATGTGAGCATCAACGGTGTTTCCTTTGCAGTTTCTCCGGATTTGACTGACGGTGTACGCCGTATTGAGGATTGTCTGGGAAGCAGCATCGAAGCATATGTGTATGATTACAACGGCGAAGACGAAGAAATCCTCTATTTTGATACCGCTGATAATGTTTATGCGCAGTTTAACACGGCGGATGTAAACAAAAACGGATTTGTTTTAGAGGTTGAGGAAGAAGGAAAGATGGTAAAATATTATCTTTCCAATCGTTATTCGGTTATCTGGAACAGAAAGCTCCGTGTTGACTTTACTGATGCGGATTTTGAAACACTTGACGGAACGATTTTGCTTATCGATAACAACCGCGACGGCAATTATGATATTGTAAATATCGAGAAACCCGAATATATGATTTGCGATGATGTAAACGCACTCGCATTGTCTGTTTCGGACAAAAACAAACACACCTATGGTGAAAGCGCGGATATGAAAGTTCGACTGGATGATACTTCCAATATCTATGAGTATTTCATCAACGAAAATGGCGTTTTGAAACCGTGCACGCTCAATGATCTGGAGAGTTACAACTCCTTTGCAGTAATTATGAGCCGCGATGAAGAATATGTACGTCTGATTGGTTTCTCCAACGAGGTTTCGGGTACCATCTCCGAATATTCCACCGAGGCAGACGGCACTGTGACCATCGGCGAAAAAACCTATGAAAAAACCGAGTATGCTGGTGCACACAACAGATTTGTGCCGATTGGCAGTTATGTAGTTGCATATCTGACTCCCGACAACAAGCTCATTTACTTTGATTCGAGTGAAAACAACATGCGGTACGGATTCCTGATGAAGGTGACCGAGTATGGTTCGTTCGGTACATATGCTATGGCTTTGCTCTTTGAGGATGGTCGCAAGGATTATGTGTATTTCAACGACACATTTATGCTTGACGGAAACAGAGTTTCCATTAAATCGTTTGAAGATCGTTCGAGCGAAGTGTATGCAAAATTGTATCCGCGATTGATTAAGTATTCATTTGATTCCAACGGCAAAGTTGCTTGCATCGATACCGAAGAAACCATCGCACAACGTTTCGGGGTAAGCATTGCAGACAAGGAAGAATTTTTCAGAACATATTATTCGGCAAATCTTGAGATTGATCCCAAAAACAGTTTGTTGCGTCACGAAGATATTGTAGAGACTTCCAGAACCACGTCTTCTTATACCACCATTTTTTCGCCCTCGCTGGTGCCTCGTACTATGAAGATTTTCCGTGTTCCGCCTGCAGTTCAGACCGAAACAAGCGCAAGGACCTATGATTTGGATCCGGATGATTTTGACATGGTTTCGGTTGGCGATGTTACAAGCGAAAATAATACTAAAATTACGGTGGCTGTATATGACATCGCCAAGAACAGAGATGCCGGCGCAATGGTATATTATGCGACTTCCGCAGATAAAGGCTTGGGTACAACTGACAGATATTCTCCGGTAATTGTAATTGACCGCATTGTCAATTCCATCAATGAAGATGGTATTCCGGTGAAGAAAATCAGCTTTACATCATTTAGTGGTACCGGTATTACTCCCGCATTTGAGACGGCATTACTTAGTGAAAAAGCACAAGAAGAATATACTACAAAAGGTTATGATCTCAAACCGGGTGATATGGCAAGAATTGCTCGTTCGGGTAACGTTATTACAAATATCGTACCCGAGATTGATTATTTAGATTGGGCTTGTATTGCTCCGGAACAAGATAAAAAATACTTCCTTACTCCTCAAAAGTTTGGTGAAGACTTTTTCTGTGCAAAAGGAAAACTGATTGATTTCTCTGATTCGGTTATTTCTATACTAGTAGATGATAACGATTTGACTGATAGTATTGATAACAGTGGTGTTATCGCTTTCCCGGTAATGAATGTATCTACTTTGGTGCGTTATAACGAACGGACCGAATCATTTGAAAAGATTACCGCTGCGGATTTGAATACCATTTACAACTCCGGTTTTGACAATGCAGACCGTGTTGTGGCAAGATGTCTGCAGCGTGATATCCGTGCACTTGCATTCTATCCGGCTGCAAGTAACTGATATCAACCATACATCTAACAAAAGACATCTTGGGAGGAACGATGGAATTCATATCATATATAGCATCTTTTATTTCCATTATATTAGGCTTAATTGAGCCATTTGGCAAAAAGATGCGCACCATTCTCACATTAAATTTTTCGGGCAATCTGTTGGTTGGAACCAGCTATTTGCTCATAGGCGGACACAGCGGCGCGGCAATATGCTTCGCCGCTTGTGTTCTAGGTTGCATCAACTATGTATTTGATATCAAGGACAAAAAGATTCCGACATGGTTGGTCGCAGTATATGCAGTAGGATTTTTGAGTATCAATCTGATTACGTTTGGCGCATGGTATGATGTTCTGGCACTGGCGGCGTCCATGTTGTTTGTATTGAGTATCGTCCAAAACGAGGCAAAATATTATCGAGTACTCTATGCATTTAATTCCACCATTTGGATTTTTTATGATTTCCTTGCCGGTGCATACGCAAACCTCCTTACGCATATCGTCCTATTTGTTGCGACCTTTTTGGCGATTGCGCTGCACGATATTAAGACGGCGCGAAAAAACAAGAAAACATCCAAAAAAGCCTAAAAATAAAACGACCTGTCTATCAAAAGACAAGTCGTTTTTCTGTTTTCACTCAGCGATTGTATTCTTTTAATTTGCGATCTATTTGGCGTTTGGCATCTCGCGCTGCCATATCATCACGCTTATCGTAAAGTTTTTTACCCCTTGCCAGTGCAAGCTCCAGCTTGACCAAAGAACCTTTGAGATAAAGTCGAAGGGGGATGAGGGAATAGCCGTCTTCCTTGGTTTTGCCGATGAGTTTTCTGATTTCTGCTTTGTGCAATAGCAACCGGCGCTCCCGCATGGGATCGCGGTTAAAAATGTTTCCTTTTTCATAGGGGCTGATATGCAACTGTTTTACGATTACTTCGCCATTGCGGATGGAGGCATAGGAATCACGCAGGTTTGTCTGCCCCTGACGCAGTGATTTTACCTCGGTTCCGTAGAGCTCTATACCGCACTCGTATGTTTCCTCGATGAAATAATCGTGACGGGCACGTTTGTTTTGTGCAATCAATTTTGTCGTTTCCATGAGGGAGACTCCTTTCAGTCGTTTAATACAAAGTCTATTTGTCGTTCGGGAACACTCACCCGTGCTACTGTAATATTTACCTTATCGCCGATTTGATAGCGTTTTCCGGAATGTTCACCAATAAGGGACATATCTCGCTCCGCAAAGGTGTAATAATCATCAAGGTCGGAAAGACGAACCAAGCCTTCTACGGTATTTTCCAGTTCTACAAAAAAACCAAATGATGTGATAGACGTTATGGTGCCGGTATAATCGCAACCAATCTTGGCATACATATATGCCGCTTTTTTCATGTCTTCCGCTTCGCGTTCTGCTTCCTGGGCATTGATTTCTGCATCGCTCGATGCAATGGCTGCTTTGTTGACAAAGTTGGTCAAATAGCGTTCCCGTTTGGATGAAAGTGGAGCAACCAAGCATTCTTTGATGATGCGGTGTATGAGCAGATCGGGATATCGACGGATGGGGGAAGTGAAATGGCAATAGTCAGAAAACGCCAACCCAAAATGCCCCAGATTGTCGGGAGAATAGCGCGCTTTCATGAGCGAACGTAACATCACCTGCGAAACCAAGGTTTCCTGAGCAGTGCCTTTTACCTTTTCCAACAATCGCGCGAAATCTTTTGGGGTAGGATTGATAAGGGATTTTGTGCGCAACCCCACAGTTTTTAAAAATTCATTAAATGTATTTAATT
The DNA here is from genome assembly GCA_015068705.1 of Oscillospiraceae bacterium. Taxonomy (GTDB): domain Bacteria; phylum Bacillota; class Clostridia; order UMGS1810; family UMGS1810; genus SIG448. The sequence continues at coordinate 77,260 of SVJZ01000004.1, read as the reverse complement.
TATCAGTCGACGGCTTTTCGTGCACACGATAGACAAATGGTGTGTGCATGGATGAAAATTGTGCGGCAACCGTCTGATTGCACAGGAGCATAAATTCTTCGATAATATGATTGGCAAGTCCGGGACGGTATTTAATGATCTCCGCCGGATCCCCGTTTTGGTCCAATACAATTTTGGCTTCGGGAAAATCAAAATCGATACTGCCTTCTGCCATTCGTTTTTTGCGTAAAATTTTTGCCAATGCCGCCATGTCACGCAACTGTGGCAGGATGTGTTTGTATTGTTTTTTGAGCGAAATATCTCCCTCTAAAATTTTAGTGACATCTTCATACGTCATTCGCTCCACTGTTTTGATGACACCTTCGCAGATGCGGTGGGAGAGTACTATGCCGGATTGATCTACATCCATTATCACCGAAAGAGTTAATCGTTCCACACTGGGATTTAAACTGCAAATGCCATTGGATAGCTTTTTGGGTAACATGGGAACAACCCGATCAACCGGATAAACACTGGTGCCGCGACGAAAGGCTTCTTGGTCAAGTGGGCTGTTTTCGGTAACATAGTGGCTTACATCAGCAATGTGAACACCAAGAGTAAAAGTATCACCATTTTTGCGGATGTGGATGGCATCATCCAGATCTTTGGCATCCGCGCCGTCTATTGTAATGATGGTTTCATTTCTGAAATCGTCACGTCCTGCCCAATCTGCCTCGGTAAGATAATCCGGAATAGCCGAGAGGGAAGAGATGACTTTTTTGGGAAATTCTTCGGATAAACCATATTGGCGCAGGATGCAGAGCACATCCATTCCGGGTTCATCTTCGTAGCCGAGAATTTCTGTCACCTCTCCGGCAGGGCCGCGGCGACCTTTGGGATAATGGGTAATGCGAACCTCGACCATCTGCCCGTTCTTTGCGTTGCCGATTCCGCTTGCAGGAATGTAAATATCTTCGGCGAGATGTTTATCTTCCGGAACAACATATCCGCAACCGCGACCTTGCTCAAATCGACCAATTACGGTAACATTGCCTCGTTCTATGATGCGAACAATTTCGCCCTCTTGTTTTTTGCCATCTGCTCCGGATTTAGACTGCACTCGAACCAATACAGTATCTCGATGCATAGCGCCATTTACCAAAGAAGCAGGGATAAAAATATCTTCCTGACTTTCTATGCAAACAAAACCATAGCCACGTTCATTTGCGCGGAAAATACCTTTGATAAAGCCCAGACGCCCGGGCAGGGCGAAACGGTTGCGCTTGGTTTGGATAATTTCGCCACGCAGTGTCAAATCATCCAGTAATTTTCGCAGTTTATCCACATCCGAATCCGGCACGCACAAAACCACTCGGAGTTCATCAAAGTTTAACGGGGTATAAGTGCTCTCGCCCATAAAAGCAAGAATTTTTTCTTCGCGTGTCATAATTATTTGGTTCCTTCCATCGCCATATATTACAAATACTACTTTTATTTTAACGTTTTTTTGAAAAAAGATACTGGACACAATCTATTTTACAGCAAAAACCTTATGATTTCAAGGTTTTGAAAAAAATATTTTACGCAATAGATGATACATGGGATTGGAGTTGGTTTTGCATTCAAACAGAAAATCATCCTTTGGTTGGGACTTGACAAATCGAAAAGTGTATGGTATACTATACATGTTTCTTATCACTGACGGATAAACGTGGGATACCACGGGGAAGTAAGAAGCATTTTATGCCGACCGTCTGGGCGATCCTATGTTTTATAGGGTCGCCTTTTTTGTTTTTGAAATTGCAAAAGGAGGTTTTTTCTATGGATTTTGCACAGTGGAAAGGATTTGAAGGGAAGCAGTGGCGGGATGAAATCAATGTGCGCGATTTTATTCAGTGCAACTATACGCCCTACGAAGGAGACAGCACTTTTTTGCAAGGACCGACCAAACGTACCATGGGCTTGATGGGAAAACTTAATATGCTACTTGAAGTAGAACGCAATTTTGGCGGTGTGCTGGATGTGGATTCATCCACTGTATCTTCGCTGGTAAATTATGCACCGGGATATCTGGACAAGGAAAATGAGTTAATTGTAGGATTGCAGACCAATCGCCCACTCAAACGCGGTGTAAATCCGTTTGGTGGTATTCGTATGGCACGCAGTTCCTGTGAAGCATATGGCTATCGACTGTCCGAAAAAATCGAACAGGAATTTCAATATCGCACCACCCACAATGATGGTGTGTTTCGTGTATATACCGATGAAATGAAGCGCGCTCGTCATTCGGGCGTTATTACCGGTTTGCCGGATGCATACGGCCGCGGAAGAATTATCGGTGATTATCGCAGGATTGCGCTGTATGGCGTAGATCGTCTGATTGAAGAAAAACAACAGGATAAGCGGATGATTGGCGCGCGATTGATGGATGCCGATAATATCCGGCTTAGCGAAGAGTTGTACCAGCAGATTAATTTTCTTGGTCTTTTGAAAGAAATGGCGCAAAGCTATGGGTATGATATTTCTGTGCCTGCCGCCAATGCACGCGAGGCAATACAATGGTTGTATTTCGGTTATCTTGCCTCTATCAAAGAACAAAACGGGGCAGCGATGTCATTGGGAAGGGTAGGGACTTTCCTGGATATTTATCTGCAAAGAGATATTTCTGCAGGTATACTGGACGAACAAGGTGCGCAGGAGCTGATTGACGACTTTGTAATGAAGCTGCGCATGGCGCGCCATCTTCGTACGCCTGAATACAACGAACTCTTTGGTGGTGACCCGATGTGGATTACCGAGAGTGTCGGTGGAATGGGAGAGGATGGAAGAACGTTAGTTACACGCACCTCTTATCGCATGCTCCAAACGCTCTACAACCTTGGCAGTTCTCCCGAACCGAATCTTACGATTTTGTGGTCAAAGCAATTGCCCGAAGCGTTTAAAGAATATTGTGCAAAGGTATCCATCGATACCGATTCCATCCAGTATGAAAACGATGATTTGATGCGCCCGATTTATGGTGATGATTATGCAATTGCCTGTTGTGTTTCTGCCATGAAAGTAGGCAAACAGATGCAATTTTTTGGCGCGCGGTGTAATTTGCCAAAATTGCTTTTGATGGCTTTGAACGGCGGAAAAAACGAGAAGGATGGAATGCAGGTTGGTCCGGAGGAGCCGGTATACGCTGGAAAAACACTCCAGTATGACGAGGTTATGGAGCGGTTTGGACGTTATCTGGAATGGTTGTGTTCGCTATATGTAAATACCATGAATGTCATTCACTATATGCACGATAAATACGCCTACGAGAAAACACAAATGGCATTACACGACACGGATGTGCATCGGTTTATGGCGTTTGGTGTAGCAGGACTTTCGGTATTGGCGGATAGCCTGAGTGCAATTAAATATGCCCGTGTTACTCCCATTCGTGGTGAGGATGGGCTGATACATGATTTTGAAGTGAAGGGAGATTTCCCTAAATTTGGCAATGACGATGATAGAGTGGATTTCATTGCCCGTGATATGCTTGGCCAGGTAATGAGCGAGCTTCGCAAGACACCTACTTATCGTAATGCAGAGCATACTTTGTCTGTACTTACCATTACTTCCAATGTGGTGTATGGCAAGAAAACCGGCGCAACGCCCGACGGCCGAAAAGCCGGAGAACCGTTTGCGCCAGGCGCAAACCCCATGCACAATCGTGAGGAAAATGGCGCGCTTGCCTCGCTCAACTCGGTTGCCAAATTACCTTATGAAGAGTGTCGGGACGGTATTTCCAATACATTTACCATCACACCTGATACATTGGGGAAAAGTGAGACAGAGCGTCCGGGCAATCTGGTTACCATACTGGATGGATATTTTGAGCAGGCGGCACATCATATCAATATCAACGTACTCGACCGCCAAAAGCTGATTGATGCAGTGGAACATCCCGAATTATATCCCAACCTGACCATCCGCGTATCCGGATATGCGGTGAATTTTCATAAACTTTCCAAAGAACAGCAACGGGAGGTCATTGCCCGCACCTTCCATGACCGTATGTGATGATGGGACGGATACATTCGATTCAATCCATGTCAGCGGTAGACGGTCCCGGTATCCGTACGGTAGTATTTATGCAAGGATGTCCTTTGCGGTGCGTATATTGTCACAACCCCGACACTTGGGCTTTTGATGCGGGACAAGAGATGGATGCTATCGAATTAACCACTAAAATTTTACGCTTTGCTCCATATTTTAAAAAGAATGGCGGCGTGACATTTTCGGGTGGCGAACCACTCATACAGGCAGCGTTTTTGCATGAGGTGATGCAAAATTTACATCAGGAAGGCGTGCACGTTGCATTGGATACATCGGGGTGTATTTGGAATGACGACGTGGAAATGCTGTTAAATCAAGTGGATATGGCATTGTTAGACATTAAAATGACAGATGACAAATCCTACCATGAAAAAGTGGGCTGCTCTTTACAGACGCCTTTAAGCTTTTTGCGTCACGCACAAGAACAAAAAAAACCAGTATGGATACGCCATGTTGTGGTGCCGGGGCTGAATGATACTGCAGAAAATATCAAAAAACTCAATCAATTAGTAGGGGAGTTTGATTGTATCGACAGGGTAGAACTATTACCATTCCGTACACTTTGTCGTGAAAAGTATGAGCGAATGGGGATAGAATTCCCATTGACCAAAACTCCCGATTTAAGTCAGGAAAAACTGATAGAACTTTGTGCCTTAGTGGAGAAGGCGTAAAAAAGCAGGGACCCGGTTGGGTTCCCTGCTTTTTGTATGTATGCAATTATTTGAGAATACGGAATTTTCCGATGATGGGTAGTTCTTTTTCTGCTCCCTGCACGGCATTTACAATACCCAAAACAGTAAGAACAAAGAATACCAAACCAACCAAGCTTACCAGAGTACCGACAAGACCTGCGAGCAGGAAAGCAAAAGGTGCTAAAATCATTTGCGCCAGATTACCAACAATATTTACTGCTAGAGAGGCAATAAGCAACACAAGACCCTGATTTGCATGAAAACGAGCAAATTTGGAATCTTTTGCAGCAAAAATGGGAATGAGCACTAAAATGCCGAGGTATGCCAATACTGCCATTGCTTTATGTTCGGTTGCATCTGCCGAAACAATGGGTGCAGTAATCGGCTCTTCAACAGTTTCCTCCACCGGCACTGTATCAACTGCAGGTTCTTCAGCGGTTTCTTCTGCCAATGCTTCCTGGATTACAGACTCTGCAACCGATTCTATCGCAGCACCGCAAGCAGGACAGAATGCCACGTTTTCTTCAACTTCAATACCACATTGTTTGCATGTTAACATAATGAAATTACCTCCTTTTTTAAATCGACGGAACGCCGTCAAACATATTTTACCATGTAATTTGGAATTTGTCACTATCTTTTGATAATTTTAAAGAAAAGACAGAAACGCACAAGTCGTTTCTGCCTTTTAAATTTTTGATTATAAGAGTTTTGTTCTTTTAAGAGCTTTAAAAACAGGAACTGTTATAATGCAGTCAACAATGTGATGGAAAATGGTTACTCCAAAAACCACTCCCCAAAGGAATGTCATTCCTCCTTTTGCGCCAAGCTCTGCTGATGGGGTGAAAGCATAAACCGCAATAACCTCGCCAAGTGCGTGGATAACACTACAAAGGCCTAAAGTGAGGTACATATTTATACCCTTTTTGAGCATCAGGCAACCAACAATAACAAAAAGAATGTGGCTTGCCGCACGAAGAGAAACAATAGGCCCCAGAGAAACCAGAAAGGCAATCGTTGAACCGATAACCGTAAACACAGCCATAATAGGATTAATAAGCATAGCAAGAAGCGTCGGAACATGAGATGCAAAAGTCACACTGAATGGTTGAGGAAGCGGAAGTTTTGGAAAGGTAAGGGGAATTATAAAAGATAGCGCTGTAAGCAAAGCACCGAACACCATGATTTTAGTAGATATTTTTTTCGACATATAAAACCCCTCTTTGTATAATTTTTTTGAATATAATGCATTATTCTACACCTTTCGAGTTCTTTTGTCAACCTTTTTGGAAAAAGTTAAATGTTTATAGCTGAAGTAAGTAGAAAAGCCAATACTACTTGACAATTAATGCAAACTATATTATTCTATAATGTAGAGATTTTTAGAGAGGACTTGTATAAATGAAACGTGAACAACTGAGAAATGTTGCCATCATCGCACATGTTGACCATGGTAAAACAACCTTGGTGGATGCGATGCTCCGGCAAAGTCATATTTTTCGTGAAAATCAAGTGGTAGAGGAACGGGTCATGGATAACAATGACCTGGAAAAGGAACGTGGTATTACAATTCTGTCCAAAAACACCTCGCTCAACCATAATGGTGTACGTATTAACATCGTTGACACGCCCGGTCATGCCGACTTCGGCGGAGAGGTGGAGCGAGTGCTCAAAATGGTTGATGGTGTGCTGGTGTTGGTGGATGCCTTTGAAGGGTGTATGCCGCAAACACGCTTTGTACTCAAAAAAGCTCTTTCGCTCAATCTCAAACCCATTATTGTGGTAAACAAAATCGATCGACCGAATGCACGCCCTTATGAGGTTGTGGATGAGGTTTTGGAATTATTTCTTGAACTGGAAGCAACCGACGAGCAGTTTAATTCGCCGGTGGTTTATGCATCAGGACGGGATGGTTATGCTACGCTTGCACCGGAAAATCCCGGCAGCGATTTATCGCCACTGTTTGATATGATTATCGACTATGTTCCTGCTCCAGAAGGGGAACCCGAAGAACCATTGCAGATACTAATTTCCAATATTGACTATGATGAATATGTAGGAACTATGGCAATCGGCAGAGTGGAGCGTGGCACGGTATCAGTTGGTCAACAGGCGATTGTCTGTAAAAAAGACGGTGGAACAAGTAGTATTCGCATCAGCAAAATGTATACCTATGAGGGATTAAAACGAGTAGAAACCCAAACGGCAACTGTGGGGGATATCATTACCCTGTCGGGTGTAGCGGATATTGAAATCGGCGAAACCATCTGCGCGCCGGATTGTCCCGAACCGCTTCCGTTTGTAGAGATAGATGAACCCACCATTTCTATGAATTTTCTGGTAAACAACAGTCCTTTTGCAGGTCGGGAGGGACAATTTGTTACTTCTCGCCATCTGCGTGACCGCTTGTTTAAGGAATTGGCAACAAATGTTAGCTTGCGGGTGGAAGAAACCGATTCTGCGGATTGTTTTAAGGTTTCCGGAAGAGGCGAATTGCACTTATCCATTTTGATTGAAACCATGCGCCGTGAAGGATATGAATTTCAGGTTTCCAAGCCGGAAGTTATTACCAAAATGAAGGATGGCGTTTTGGTAGAGCCGATGGAACTTCTCATGGTGGATGTGCCGGAGGAATATGTGGGTGCGGTGATTGACAAGTTGAGCGCGCGCAAGGCACAAATGACCAACATGAATGCCAGTGGTGCCGGATTTACCCGTATCGAATTTACCATACCTTCCCGCGGACTCATTGGCTACCGTTCGGAGCTTTTAACCGACACCCGCGGCAATGGTGTAATGAACAGTATTTTAAATGGTTATGAGCCATATAAAGGCGAATTTTCCAGCCGCACACGCGGTTCGCTGATCGTATTTGAGGATGGAGAATCGGTTACCTACGGATTGTATAATGCACAGGAAAGGGGAACCCTCTTTATCGGTGCAGGTGTAAAAGTTTATGCCGGCATGGTGGTGGGAGAGCACTCCCGTGGCGATGACATTACGGTAAATGTTTGCAAGAAAAAACATGTTACCAACACCCGAGCAGCAGGTTCAGATGATGCACTTCGTTTGACACCGGCGGTAGAAATGTCGTTGGAAAACTGTATTGAATTTCTTGCCGATGACGAACTTTTGGAGGTAACTCCGGAGTCTTTGCGTCTGCGCAAGAAAATTCTTGACCACAGTTTGCGTGCCAAGGCGAGAAAATAGGAGGCTGCCATGGTAAAACTGGGCAATCACTGGGATGAAATCCTTGCGGAAGAATTTCAAAAGGATTATTATCTGCAATTGCGGGAGTTTTTGAAGAAGGAGTACAGCACTGCGCGAATTCATCCGGATATGCACGATATCTTTAATGCGTTGCGCTATACCGATTATCATGATGTAAAAGCGGTTATTCTGGGACAGGACCCGTATCACGGGATCAATCAGGCACATGGGCTGGCATTTTCAGTAAAACCCGGTGTGGACACGCCGCCTTCTCTTTTAAATATGTATAAAGAATTGCGTGATTCTCTCGGATGCACCATCCCGAACAATGGTTGCTTGGTCAAGTGGGCAAAACAAGGCGTGCTTTTGCTCAATACAGCGCTTACTGTTCGAGAAGGGCAGGCAAATTCCCATAGCGGAAAGGGATGGGAGATATTTACCGACGAAATCATCCGCATTTTAAACAAGAGAGAAGATCCGGTTATCTTCTTACTGTGGGGCAACAATGCACGGCAAAAAAGCTGGTTAATTGATGGTGCTCGGCATCAGGTGTTGCAAGCACCGCATCCCAGCCCACTTTCTGCAAGCCGGGGATTCTTCGGTTGCGGACATTTTAAGAAAACCAACCAACTGTTGGTGCAAATGGGAAAAACACCCATAGACTGGCAGATCGAAAATATCTAATTAAAAGACGGGGTGACACAATGAATTTAATGGTTTTTTGGGAGAAACTGGTGAAGGGAATACAGATTAACTTTATCAACGAAAACCGGTACATGATGGTGGTGGAAGGGTTAGGCACCACACTGTTGATTTCGTTTTTTGCAATTTTATTGGGTGCCGCGCTTGGCGCTTTGGCATTTTTTATGCGCCGTTCGCGGTTTCGTATCATCCGCGGAATCGGCTATCTGTATGTAGATATCATCCGCGGAACACCTATGGTTACACAGTTGTTTATCATCTATTTCATCGTGTTTGCAAGTGTACATATCAGTCCAGTGTTGGTAGCGATTTTTGGGTTTGGTTTTAATAGCGGCGCTTATGTGTCCGAGATTATTCGTGCCGGTGTACAATCCATCGACCGCGGGCAGACCGAAGCAGGACGTTCGTTGGGCCTTTCATCCCGTCAAACCATGACACACATTATCGCACCACAGGCAATCAAAAACATCCTGCCGGCGTTGTGTAATGAGTTTGTTGTGCTGATTAAAGAAACTGCAGTTGCCGGTTATCTTTCGGTACAGGATTTGACCCGTGCCGCCGATACCATCCGCAGCCGTACATATGACCCGTATATTCCGTTGCTTACAGCGGCAGTGATTTACTATATTATTATCAAATTCCTTACTCTTGCCATCGCTCGTCTGGAGCGTTCGCTGCGTAAGAGTGAACGTTAATGGGAAGGAGAGGTGTTATTATGATTCAGGTAAATAATTTGTGCAAAAACTTTGGTGACAACCATGTGCTGTGCGGAATTACCGAACACATCAGCAAAGGAGAAAAAGTGGTTATCATCGGCCCCTCGGGCTCGGGTAAAAGCACCTTTCTGCGGTGTCTGAATTTGCTGGAAACGCCCACCTCGGGTGAGATTCTTGTGCAGGGGCAGTCCATTACCGATAAAAAAGCAAATATCAACGCAATTCGTGAAAAAATGGGTATGGTATTCCAACAGTTTAATCTATTTCCGCACTTGAGTGTCTTGGATAACATTACTCTTGCCCCCATGAAGGTAAAAAAGCAGTCCCATGACGAGGCTGTGGCAATCGCAGAGGAGCTGCTCAAAAAGGTAGGGCTTTACGATAAGATTGATGCATATCCAGATCAGCTTTCGGGCGGTCAGAAGCAGAGAATTGCCATCGCCCGTTCGCTCGCCATGTCACCCGACATCATGCTCTTTGATGAGCCGACCAGTGCGCTTGACCCCGAGATGGTGGGAGAGGTGCTTTCTGTTATGAAAGAATTAGCAGAATCGGGGATGACCATGGTGGTGGTTACCCACGAAATGAGTTTTGCCAGAGAGGTTGGTTCGCGTCTGTTCTTTATGGATGGCGGAATCATTGCTGAGCAGGGTGATCCTGCGGAGATTTTTGCAAATCCGAAAAATGCCCGTACGCAAGAATTTTTGCGCCGTGTAAATAATGCGTGAAATTAAACTTGACGGCATTAAAATTCTATGGTAGAATGACTTGTAATTCATTTTTGTACCAAATTTTTAATCAGGAGGACAAGAAAATGAAAAAAATGTGGAAAGTTGTTGCAGTAGTTGCGGTTGTAGCCCTGATGGCTTCCTGCCTGGTCGCTTGCAGTGGCAAGGATGACAGCAAACTCATCATGGCAACCAATGCAGAGTTCCCGCCGTTTGAGTATGTTACCGAAAAGGGTCTGCTGGGCGAGTTCGACGGTATTGACGTAGCAATTGCGATGGAAGTTGCTTCCAAAATGGGCAAACAGTTGGAAATCTCCAACATGGTGTTTGACTCCATCATTCCTTCGGTTGTTTCGGGCAAAGCCGACATCGGCGTTGCAGGCATGACTGTAAAACCCGAGCGTCTGGAGCAGGTTGATTTCTCTGATACATACTGGGTTGCTATGCAGACCATCGTAGTTCCTGAGAACAACACCGACATCACCAATGTAGATGCTCTGGTTGGCAAGACGGTTGGTGTTGTAACCGGTTACACCGGCGACATGGCTGTTTCCGAAGTTGAGGGAATCAAAGTAAATCGTTACCAGAAGGGTGCTGACGCAATTGTTGACCTGAAAAATGGTAAGGTTGATGCAGTTGTAATCGATGCTCCCACTGCAGAGAACTTCATCAAACGCAATCCCGAACTCAAGGGTGTTTCGGATGACGAGTTCTTCGGCAAAGAAGAGTATGCAATCGCAGTGCAGAAGGGCAATGACGACCTGCTCAAAGCAATCAATGCAACTTTGGCAGAACTGAAAGAGTCCGGTCGTCTGGACGAAATTGCAGCAGAGGTTGCAGAGCGTCTGGCAAACGAATAAGATCCATTTTTAAAACCGAAAGGCGGCTATCAGCCGCCTTTTTTTGTGTGCAAAATTAACACCCAAATCTGATTCGAAAGGGAGAGGTTAGTTGTTCAGCAAGCAGTTTTGGTGAAGTTCAAATCTTCCAGTACCTCATTGAGTGAGGTGGGGGTAACGATATGTTGGCTTAAGAAATCCAGCAAATCCATGCACCCCTGTTCCGATAATTGAAACCCATCTGCCAGGCTCCATTCAGCGCATGTGTTTTCATCAAAATACCGTTTTTCAATTCCCACACCATAACAGACAGACACCATCTTGTCGGTGACTTTATATTCCCGTTCGGTCAAAAAATAATCCAGAAAAAATGTGCGTTCTTCTCCCGAAAGCCTGTCACCATCTATCCGAATGGTTTGATATAATCTTTTTTTCATTGAAACGTTCCTCCGTCTAAAATAAAATGTTATATCCATTTTACAACAATCCCTCCATCATGTATAGCGATAAATATCGCATAAAGCGCATGGTTACGCCATATTTTGACAACATATCCCATAGGATAGAAAGGATATTGTCGTGTATGGCTTTTTTAGTTCGAAAAAACGCAGAATTTTTTTCGTTCAATACCCAAGCACCTGCCAAGCCCAAACTGCATATAATAGACAGAACATTCTTTGGAGGTGTGTGGTGTGTTTGGTTTGTGTTTGGGGTGGATTGCGGCAATGTTGCCCAACATGATGTTTCTGGTTTCTTACATCACAGGAATGAATTCTTTTCAGAAACCGTTAAGCGCAGGGGAGGAAAGAGAATATCTGGAACGTTACCGGGAGGGTGACATCGAGGCAAAAAACATTCTGATTGAACGAAATCTACGCTTGGTGGCACATGTAGTTAAAAAGTACACCGCACGGTTTTCGGATACCGACGATTTGATTTCTATCGGAACAATTGGATTAATCAAAGGTATTAGTACATACAATCCAAAGAAAGGAACAAGATTAGCAACCTATGCGGCAAAATGCATTGACAACGAAATCCTGATGAATCTTCGCAGCAACAAAAAACTGCAAAATGAGGTAATGCTGCTTGAACCGATTGGCACAGACAAGGAAGGGAATGAAATTACCCTGATTGATAAGTTGAGTAACGACGAGGAAACAGTATTTGATGAGGTGGATTTGAAATTACAGATACGAAGTCTGTACCGCAATATGCAACAGGTGCTTTTTGACAGAGAACGTGTGGTACTAGAACTGCGCTACGGCTTGAACAACGGAACGAGCATGACACAAAAAGAGATTGCCAAAATGATGGGAATATCCCGTTCGTATGTATCAAGAATTGAGAAAAAGGCAGTTAAAAAATTGCTATGCAAATTTCGTAGTGACGGAGAATAATTTGGGGGACGCTGCCATTGGTTGCGTCCTTTTACCATGAAAACGGGAGAAAATGCGAAAAAACGGGCAAAAAATTAGATTTTTATCAAAAAAATATTGAATTTTTTACCTTGCTGTGATAAAATATTATCCAAAGGAGTGTTTGTGATGATAAAAAGCATGACGGGCTATGGCCGGAGCGAACAACAGTTTGACGAATATCGCATTACTGTTGAGGTGAAATCGGTCAACAACCGTTTTCTTGATTATGGTGTAAGGGTGTACAAGCAGTATTCTTTTGTGGAAGAAATGATACGCGAGGTTTTGTCCTCCAAAATCAGCAGAGGCAAAGTGGATATTGCCATTTCATTTGACAACATCAAAAATGATGACCGTGTGGTTTCTCTGAACGAAGATGTTGCCCGTGGATATTACAATGCGCTCAAGGAGATGGGGGAGAAGTTTTCTCTTACCAATGATGTTACCGTTTCCACGCTTGCTTCCTTCCAGGATGTATTCCAGATCGAAAAGAAAGAGCAGGATAAAGAAAAAATTACCGCAGATGTAAAACAGGTGTTTTGCGCGGCATTGGAAGACCTGACTACTGCCCGTGCACGCGAGGGAGAACGGCTTGCTGCTTTCTTTAATGAATGTACCGACGGCATGATGCAGTTGCTTTCAGTAATTGAAGAACGTGCACCGGAAACGGTTACCGAGCATCGCGAAAAAATCAAAGCCCGGGTGGAAGAAGTGCTTGCAGGTACCCAGATTGATGAAACCCGATTGCTCCAGGAAGTTGCAATGTTTTCAGACAAGGTAAATATTACCGAAGAAATCGTTCGGTTTAAAAGCCACATGCGCGAATTTTCTCTGCTCCTTCGATCGGATGTTCCGGTTGGCAGAAAATTGGATTTTACCATCCAGGAACTCAATCGCGAGGTTAATACCATGGGTTCCAAGTGCAACGATTTTACCATTGGTCGCGCTGTGGTTGACTTAAAAGCAGAAATTGAAAAACTGCGTGAGCAGGTACAAAATATCGAATAACAAACGAGGTGCAATGTATATGAAACTGATTAATATCGGCTTTGGCAATATTGTTTCTGCCAATCGTCTGGTTGCCATCGTCAGTCCCGAATCGGCACCAATCAAACGTATCATTCAGGAGGCCAGAGAGCGCGGCATGCTCATCGATGCTACTTATGGTCGGCGTACCCGTGCAGTAATTGTAACCGACAGCGACCATATTATTCTCTCTGCCGTGCAACCCGAAACGGTTGCCAATCGTCTGGCAAAGGATACGGTTGTAATGAATGAAATGGAGGATGAGGAGCTTGAGTAAACGCAAAGGAACTCTCTTTGTTATCTCCGGTCCTTCGGGTGCAGGAAAGGGAACTGTGCTCAAATCGTTTTTAGAACAAAGCGGAAATGAAGATGTATTTTTATCTGTTTCTGCAACTACCCGTGCACCAAGAGCCGGAGAAACCGATGGAGTAAATTATTACTACAAAACCACAGAAGAATTTGAGTCTATGATTGCCAATGATCAACTTTTTGAGTGGGCGTCTTTTTGCGGAAATTATTACGGAACGCCAAAAGAACCCGTGCTCAGAATGCTCGAAGAGGGCAAGGATGTTATCCTCGAAATAGAGGTACAGGGTGCAATGAAGGTAAAAGAGGCTTATCCGGTAGGCGTTACCATTTTCGTGCTTCCGCCGTCTTTTGAAGAACTGCGCAATCGCATTGTGGGAAGAAAAACCGAAAGCGAAGAGGTAATCGACCAACGATTAAAAACCGCCGCATGGGAATTTACCCACATTACCAATTACGATTATATTCTGCTTAACGACACCGTCGAAGATGCGAGCCAAAGGCTGAAATCTATTGTTGAGGCGGAACGTTGCAGAGTTGATAAAAACTTAAATTTAATTGAAGAGGTGCTTGGAAAATGATGATTTATCCTTCTATTAACAAACTGATGGAAAAAGTAGACAGCAAGTATACACTGGTAATCGCTACCGCAAAGCGCGCGAGAGAGATTTACCAGACCGGTATTACTTTTACCGAATGTAATTCGGACAAGCCGGTTACCGTTGCCATTAACGAAATCTACGAAAACAAGGTGTCTTTCAAAAATCCTGACCAGAATAAGATTTCTGTTGATGATCGTATCATGAATATGATTCTTGAAGAGGACCGCAATCTGGTGGCACAAGATACAGACGACGAGTCGCAGGCGGAAGAACAGCCGTTGGACGAAGAATAAAGTCCTTTTGAGCTGGAACCTGATGTCAATGCGGGATATGGCGCATGTGTTGCCGATTTTTGTATCGCATATTTCCTGCCCCTTGACCTCAAGGGGCTTTTCTGATTAGGAGGGGAAACATGGTAGCGGAAGTTGTGCTCAATCTGACCAGTCGGGCAACCGACCGGATTTTTCATTACAGCATTCCGGAACATCTTACCAATCAGGTGTGCACCGGTGTCCGTGTTGTGGTTCCCTTCGGGCGTGGCAATCGCACCAACGAAGGATATGTGATGCGCGTGGTTGAACGCTGCCAACGTAGAGAACTCAAATCCATTTCCTCTGTGATGGAGGGCGGTTCGCTGTTTGATGAAAAGGCAGTCGAATTGATTACGTTTATGCACCACCGTTACTTTTGTACCTACGCAGAAGCAATAAAAGCTTTGTTGCCAGCCGGTGTAAGTATTCGGGTGCAAAAATTAATTTCCCTGATTTGTCAGGACGAAGCATTGATATCTTCGGCAACTGCACATTCGTTGACCGCAGAGCAGATTATCAGCATTCTTCGCGAACACGGAACAATGGAATTAACCGCTCTTTGCGAGCTTATTGGGAAAAAGAATATCAATGCTACTGTAAATAGCCTGATGCGCAAGGGTATACTCTCTGTGGAAGATACCGCACATGAACGTATTCGCGAAAGCACGGTAAAGTTGGTGTTTTTGACCATTGAGCGCAGTGAGGCGTTTGCGCTTGCCGAATCAATGCAAGGGCGCGCACCTGCACAAGCACGCGTAATGGAGATGCTATGCGAAAACGAAAATGTGCAATTGAGTGAATTATTAGAGTTTTGCCAAACCACACATGCCACATTAAATAAGCTGAAACAAAAAGGATATCTGGATTGGGAAGAAATCCCCACCGATACCGGAGTGGCAGATTCTGTTGTGGAAGAAGAGATTCCGATACCTATGCCAACCCCGGAACAAGAACACATTATTTTCAAAGTGTGTGCGGCGATGAGCCGAAATGAAACAAATACATTTTTGCTTCGCGGCGTAACTGGAAGCGGAAAAACGGAAGTGTACCTTCGGTTGATCGAAGAATGCATTTCGCAAGGGAAACAAGCAATTTTTCTGGTTCCGGAAATTGCATTGACACCGCAAATGGTAAGGCAGGTGGTAGCTCGATTTGGCGAGTCGGTTGCAGTACTGCACAGCGCACTTACCATCCGGCAGCGGTTTGATGAATGGATGCGGATTAAAAATGGGTCCGCCGACGTGGTAATCGGCGCACGATCTGCAGTGTTTGCACCATTGCCTCGTTTGGGATTGGTTGTAATGGACGAAGAACACGAAAACACCTATAAATCCGAGTCATCACCCCGTTATCACGCACGGGAAATTGCCCGTTTGCGCGTAAAACAAAATCAGGCGGTATTGTTGCTTGCCAGTGCCACTCCGGCAGTGGAAAGCACCTATCTTGCACAATGCGGAAAATATATACCGCTTACATTGAACCAGCGCATCAATGATGTGCCTTTGCCAAAGGTTACAGTTGCCGATATGCGTTTGGAATTGCAGGAGGGAAATCGTAGTATTTTCAGCCGCGCACTTGCAGATGCGATTGAAGAAAATCTTTCGTTGGGGCAACAGACCATTTTGTTTCTGAACAGGAGAGGGTATTCTAGTTTTGTGTCCTGCCGAAGTTGCGGTTATGTGGCGCAATGTCCGAATTGCAATATTTCATTGACATATCATCGCACCAAAGACCATCTGGTTTGCCATTATTGCGACTATAAAACAAACAGTGTATCGGTTTGCCCGGGGTGCGGCAGCAAACAGATACGGCATTTTGGCATCGGGACGCAGAAAGTTGTGGATGAACTGGCAACCATGTTTCCGCAGGCAAAGGTACTTCGAATGGATGCAGATACCACGTCGGGTAGGATGTCCCACGAAAGAATATTAAAGCAATTCCGCGATGAAAAAATTGACATTCTGGTCGGAACGCAAATGGTAACAAAAGGACTGGATTTTGAATCCGTCACGCTGGTTGGTGTATTGGCGGCAGATATGACCTTGTATATGGATGATTATCGTTCAGATGAACGTACATTTGATCTCATCACACAGGTGTGTGGACGCGCAGGAAGAGGGCGTTTCCCCGGCAGAGCGATTATTCAGACCTATAATCCCGAAAGCGACACTATTTTATTGAGCAAAAAGCAGGATTACCCTGCATTTTATGAAAAGGAAATCCGTGTCAGGCATACATTGAACTATCCGCCATTTTGCGAACTGATTACCATTACATTTTCAGACGCAGAAGAAAAAAAGGCACGCAGTACTGCAACAGGATTTCACAATGCGCTGGAAGATGCTTTTGCACCATTCGGAGATCAAGTGGAATTGTACAAAAACGCGCAAGCGCCTATGTTTAAATTAAATGGAAAATACCGATATCGATTCTTGATAAAAACAAGATATAACCGAGAAATATATGATTCACTGCATCTGGTATATGAAAAGTTTTGCAGTCGAAAAGACAGTGCAACCGTATTGATTGATGTAAATCCACAAAATATGCTTTAAAGTCGAAAAGACAGTGCAACCGTATTGATTGATGTAAATCCACAAAATATGCTTTAAATTTGAAAAATGGAGGGACAAAAATATGGCAATCCGTAATATTCGTAAGCTTGGCGATGAGGTGTTGACTAAAAAATGCAGACCGGTTGAAACCATTGACGAGCGTATTCTTACGTTACTTGACGACATGACCGAAACCATGTATGATGCAGACGGCGTTGGATTAGCTGCTCCACAGGTCGGAATTTTGCGCCGTGTAGTGGTTATAGATGTAGGAGATGGCGTACTGGAGTTAATCAATCCCGAAATCGTAAACTTATCGGGCGAACAACGCGCAGTGGAAGGTTGCCTTTCTGTACCGGGCAGATATGGAGAGGTAATCCGTCCTCAAACCGTTGTGGTGCGCGCACTCGACCGCAATGGTGATGAATACGAGGTAATCGGAGAAGGATTACTTGCCCGTGCGCTTTGTCATGAAATCGACCATCTGGACGGCACAGTTTTTGTGGATAAAGTGGTTAAATTTGTCGAGGTGGAGCAGGAATGAGGATACTTTTTATGGGAACGCCAGATTTTGCAGCAGTTTCCTTAAAAACCATGTGTGGGGCAGGATATGATGTGACGGCAGTGGTTACCCAGTGCGACAAGCCAAAGGGTAGGGGACATAAAATGATGCATCCGCCCGTTTACCTGTGTGCAGAAGAATTGGGGTTACCGGTATATCAACCCATTAACTTAAAACGGGAAAATTTTGAAGAGATTTTATCTGCAGAAGCTCCCGATTTGATTGTGGTTGCAGCATATGGAAAAATTTTGCCCAAATATGTGTTGGATGCACCCAAATATGGCTGTATCAACGTGCACGCATCTCTTTTGCCAAAATATCGTGGTGCAGCACCCATTCAGCGCTGTATCATGGATGGTGAAACCGAAACAGGCGTTACCACCATGTACATGGCAGAAGGACTGGATACCGGCGATATGCTGTTGAAAGAAACCGTTCCCATTACGGATGAAGAAACATTCGGGTCTTTACACGACAAACTCGCCGAAGCAGGCGGGAGAGTGTTGCTGGACACCTTAAAGGCATTGGAATCCGGAACACTCATTCGCATTCCGCAGGATGATTCGTTGTCGTGCTATGCTGCTATGATTGATAAGAGTACTGCGTTGATTGACTGGAACAAATCTTGTATCGAAATACGAAATCAAATCCGCGGGCTTGACCCTGCGCCTCGGGCTATGACCTGGCTTGCAGGAAAACGGCTAAAAGTCGGCAGTGCTAAGATCGGACAACCGCGCGATGGAATTGCAGGCACAGTAATCAGTACAACCGGTTGTATCCGTGTACAATGTGGCAGCGGCACAACACTTGAACTTCTTTCGGTGCAGCCGGAAGGGAAGAGAATGATGCCGGTATCTGAATATATCAAAGGTAATCCCATTCCGGAAGGAACCATTTTGGGAAATTGACATTGGGAGGACATTATGGCAGATTGGGCAAGAACAACTGCATTTCGTCTGCTTTGTGAACTGGAGCGCTCAAACGGATATCCGAATGAAGTGCTCGGAAGAATTGACACCCAGGAAAACCTCTCCGCTCGTGACCGTAATTTTATACGGGAACTGGTATATGGTATAACAGAGCGAAAGCAAACTCTCGATTACATGATTGCACAGTATTCGGGAAGAAAGTTGAATAAAATCGACCCCCGCGTGATTACCGTGTTGCGGATGGGACTTTATCAATTGCATTATATGGATCGCGTGCCTGCATCTGCCGCAGTAAACGAAAGCGTAAATCTTGCCAAACAACGAATTAATCCGCGCGTTGCAGGATTTGTAAACGGTGTTTTGCGCGCCTCCGGACGTAATCCAGTTGTATGGCCGCAAAATACAGTTGAAACTTTATGCATTCGCTATTCTTATCCAAACTGGTTGATAAATCGCTGGATAGGGGAGTTTGGCGAGAATTTTGTCAAAGAAATGCTTGAGTCAAACGATAAAAAGCCAACCATATATTTGCGTTGCAATCAACTGAGAACTACACCAGAAGAACTGTTGAACCGCCTTTCGGAAGAGGGCGTGTCGGCAGAAATTGATAACAGATTTGGTCTGGATTGCGCGTTGCGAGTTACAAAGATGGCACCATTGGAAACACTACCATCTTATCACGAAGGACTATTTTACATTCAGGATATCGGTGCAATGCTCATCGGCGCAGTACTCAATCCAAAAGCCGGCGAACGCGTGATCGACCTGTGCGCAGCGCCAGGCGGAAAAACCACGCACATTGCAGAAATGATGCGCGATACCGGCGAAATTTTAGCGTTTGATGTAAGCGAAAAGAAGCAGCTTCGAATACAGGAAAATGCGAAACGTTTGGGAATTAAAATTATTGATGCCTGCATTGGCGATGGTGCTGTTACCAATCCTTCTCTTGTTGAATGGGCAGACCGTGTGCTTGTGGATGCACCGTGTTCCGGGTTAGGGATTATTCGTCGAAAATCGGATATCAAATATCGCCGTACCCAAGAAGACATTACCACATTGAGCAATCTTGGGTTTTCTTTGCTGGAAAATGGTGCACGTTATTGTAAAAAAGGCGGAACATTGGTTTATAGCACCTGTACGGTGGAACGGGAAGAAAACGAGCAGGTAATCGAACGTTTTTTGAAAGAAAACGACAATTGGCAGCTGTCGGATTACAATGGTTGCGGTTATCGCACCTTGTATCCGCATTTAGATGATACAGACGGATTTTTTATTTGCAAACTGAAAAAACGGAGTTAAGTATGCAGAATTTAAAGGATTTTACTTACCAGGAGCTGGAAGAGTTTCTGACCAAAATGGGCGAACCACGGTTTCGTGCAAAGCAAATATTTTCCTGGCTGGGACGGGGCGTTACCTCATTTGATGAGATGACCAACCTTTCCAAAGCATTACGGGAGAAACTGGAGCAGATTTCTTTTATCAGCAGAGCCGAAATTGCACAAAAATACTGCTCCAAATTGGATCAGACAAGAAAATACTTGCTTAAACTGGAAGATGGCAACATGGTGGAATGTGTTGCCATGTACTATAAACACGGAATTACCGTGTGCATTTCCTGTCAGGTCGGATGCAGGATGGGGTGCAAATTCTGTGCATCTACCATTGGCGGAAAGGTGCGCGATCTTACAGCAGGCGAGATGCTCGATGAAGTGCTTACGGTGCAACACGATGTGGGAGAACGCATTTCAAACATCGTGATGATGGGAATTGGTGAACCATTGGATAATTTTGACAACGTGATAAAGTTTTTAAAGAATGTGGGGCATCCTGACGGGTTAAACATCGGATATCGACATATATCGCTTTCTACCTGTGGTTTGGTGGACAGAATTACAAAATTGGCAGAACTAAACCTGCCGATTACTTTATCGGTATCCCTACATGCACCTACAGATGAAGTACGTTCACGCATCATGCCGGTAAATCAAAAATATCCGGTTGATACATTAATTGAGGCTTGCAAAAAATATATCGAAAAAACTAATAGACGAATCAGCTTTGAGTATGCTATAATAGATCATGTAAATGATTCGGAAGAGATGGCACACATTCTGGCAAAGAAAATCAAGCCGCTCTTATGCCATGTAAATCTCATTCCGGTCAATCATGTGGAAGAAAATGATTTTCAAAAGCCGTCCAAAGAACGTTTGAAACAATTTATGGCGGTACTGGAATCTCAAGGAATCAACGTGACGGTGCGCAGAGAATTAGGAAGTGATATTGCTGCTTCCTGCGGTCAATTACGACGCGCACAAGAGCAAAAGAGCAAGGGGTGAAACCGGAATATGAAATCTATAAACATTGCTGCCGCATCCGATATCGGCAGAGTGAGAAGAGCAAACGAGGATTGCTATGAGGTATGGCAACCGTCTGCAGACACAGCCTGTGTTATTGTTGCAGATGGAATGGGCGGTCACAAGGGCGGTCAGCTTGCAAGTCGTTCTGCCATTTCTCATGTAAGAAAATGTCTGGAAAAGCAAGGCGTATTTTCTATGGATGGTGATTTGGTTCCCAAGGCGTTGGAAACCTGTATCATCAGTGCCAACGAAAAAGTATTTTTGAAATCCTTGGAAGAAACCGAATTGGTTGGCATGGGAACTACCATGGTTTTGTGTGTCATCCGGGAGGGTAGGCTATATGCCGCAAATGTTGGTGACAGTAGATTATATCTCGTCCGCAACGGCATTGCAGAGCAGATTACCAAAGATCATTCGGTAGTTCAGGAATTACTGGATGCAGGTAGTATTACTTACGATCAAATGAAACAACATCCGCAAAAACATGTCATCACCCGCGCAATCGGGTCGGAACGCAGTATTGCGGCAGATACTTTTTCTCGTAGGCTTACCGCGGGAGATACCATCATCGTGTGTAGCGACGGATTGACGAATCTGGTCAGCGACCAGGAACTGGCTGCGGAAACCGTAAACTATACCGATGTAAAGGATAATGTAACGCATCTGATTGCGCTTGCAAACGAGCGCGGCGGTTCTGACAATATCACGGCAGCTGTGATTCGGCTGTAATTACGATATGCGAGGTGTGAAATTTATGATAGGTAAAATTTTAGGCGGAAGATATGAATTGCTCGAAAAAATTGGTCATGGTGGTATGGCGGTGGTATATAAAGCTCGCTGCAAACTGCTCAACCGCATTGTTGCTGTAAAAATACTCCGCACTGATCTTGAAGGCGGCGATGAATTTTTAAAACGGTTTAATGTAGAGGCCCAATCAGCTGCCAGTCTAACTCATCCGAATATTGTATCCATTTTTGATGTAGGCAACGAAGAAGATATCCACTATATTGTAATGGAATATGTCGAAGGGGTTACGCTCAAAGATTATATCCGTACCAACAGCCCCATTCCTTGGAAAAACGGGGTAAAGATTACATTAGAGATTGCACGCGCATTGGAGGAAGCTCACAAAAAGCATATCATCCATCGCGATATCAAACCACAAAATATCATTGCAACCAACGATGGCGGCATCAAGGTAACCGATTTTGGTATTGCTCGTGCTGCTTCTGCCGCAACTCTTTCGGTAGATAACGATGTACTCGGTTCGGTGCATTACTTCTCGCCCGAACAGGCAAGAGGCGGATATGTGGACGAAAAATCCGATATCTATTCTCTGGGTATTGTGATGTACGAAATGCTTACCGGGCAGGTACCGTTTGACGGGGATACGCCGGTTGCAATTGCAATGAAGCAAATCGAACAGCCACCTGTTCACCCTGCACAGATTAATCCTGAAATCCCGGAAAGCATTGCATCCATTGCGTTGAAGGCGATTTCCAAAGAAACCCGTAATCGGTACCAATCCATCACTGAAATGGAAGAAGATTTGAGCAAAGCATTGGACGATCCGGCATCAGTTGTGGTGTCTGTTGCACCGCCTGTAGAAGAAAATCTGGAAGAAACCAGAAAAATGGAGCCTTTACGAAAAAAAGAAATTATCATTGATATTCCGGGAGGAGATGTACCGGTGAAGAAGACCTCCGGCAAAAAAATGACCAAGGACGATAAGCGTGCCTTGGTTGCAGCGCTCGTTACATCATTACTCATTGTAGGTATTCTTTCATTTTTCGTTGTCCGGTTGATTTATCCTGATTTTTCGCCGTTTGCATTTATGCAGAGTAAAGAGGTGGAAGTTCCCTCGTTACTTGGATTTACCTTGCAGGAAGCGGAGGAAGAGTTGGATGGAACCCGACTTGTTGTTAAGGTGATTGATGAAATCCAGGATCCGACCGCCGAACCCGGAACCATTTTGGCACAGGATCCCAAAGAGGGAATGATGGTAAAAGGAAAGCAAACCATTGAAGTAGTGGTTGCAAAAGGACTGGCTACATTCCGTCTGGATGATTATGTGAATAAGCCATACCGCGATGTTGAATCTGCACTGCGCGGACTTGGATTACAGGTAGAGGTAGAATATGTGCAAAGTGAAACGGTTGCACTCGATTATGTCATTCGTCACAACCCATCCGGTGGCACAAAGGTCAGCAGTGGTGAAACCATTATTCTTTATGTAAGTCAGGGGCCTGATCCACAGTATGAAACCGTTCCCAACCTGCTTGAACTGTCGCTTGCGCAGGCAAAAGACCGTCTGGAACAGGTAAATCTGGTAGTAGGAAATATTACCTATGATAATTCCACCAAACCGAAGGATACGGTAATCGGTCAAAGTATCAGCGGCGGCGATCCTGTTGCACCCAAAACGCCTGTAAATCTGGTGGTAAGCAAAGGTCCTGATGCAAGTACTGCCGAGCAGGTTTCTAAAACACTGACAGTAAATTTACCCGATAAAGATTCGGTAGATTTGAAAATCGTTGCAAATAACAAAACGGTTTATCAGGGAAAACACAATCCAAAGGCGGAAAACCACGAATTTTCCACCAGAGTAAAAGGAACTGGAAAAATCAATTTTGATATCTATTTTGACGGAACTCTTGCCGGCAGCAAGACCATTGACTTTTCCAAATGAGAGCAGAAGGATTAATTGTTAAGGGCATAGGCGGTTTCTACTATGTCAAAACGGATTGTTCGATTATCGAATGCCGCGCGCGGGGCAAATTCCGAAAGGACGCAGTATCTCCGCAAGTAGGGGACTATGTTACCATCGATTTGCTGGATGACGGAACCGGAAGCGTTGCACAGATTATGCCCCGAAAAAACATCTTCATCCGTCCGCCGGTGGCAAATATTGACGAGTTTATCATAGTTGCCGCCGCAAAAAATCCTGCACCTGATTTGACCTTTATCGACAAAATGACGGTCATTGCATCGCACAAAGGCGTTGGTGTAACACTTTGCATCAACAAAACCGATCTGGTAGATAATGTGCATGAGATTGCATCTATTTACCGCAAAGCAGGATTTGAAGTGGTAGAGGTCAGCGCACAAAATCGCGTGGGAATCGAAGAACTCCGTTCTCGCTTAAAGGGAAAGGTCATTGCTTTTACCGGTTTTTCCGGAGTTGGAAAGTCCAGTATTTTAAATCTGCTCAGCGATAAATTTCAACTCGAAACAGGAGAGGTTAGCAAGAAACTTAGCCGCGGACGTCATACCACGCGCCATGTTGAGCTACTCGAATATGAGCAAGCATCTTATCTTGTTGATACCCCAGGTTTCAGTATGCTGGACCTTCCTGATATTGCGCCTGAAGAATTGGAAACTCTTTTCCCGGAATTTGAACCATTTTTAGGACAATGTCGGTTTCGGGGATGTTCCCACACTGCAGAACGGGACTGTGCGATTATCCATGCAGTGGAATGCGGAGAAATTGCTCCCAGTCGCTATGAGAATTATAAAACATTTTATCAAACATTAAAAACCGCAAAACAATGGTGAAAAAAGAAAGGCAGGACAGTAGTTATGGAATTACACATTGCACCGTCTATTTTAGCGGCGGATTTTGCCGCTCTGGGCGCAGAAATCAAATCAGTTGAGACTGCAACTGATTACCTGCACATCGACATCATGGACGGGCATTTTGTGCCTAATTTGTCTTTTGGACCCGGCGTGGTTTCTGCCATTCGTCCGCTGACAAACATGGTATTTGATGTTCACCTTATGATTTCCGAGCCGCTCCGATATGCAAAAACCTTTTTGGATGCCGGCGCAGATATTCTGACAGTGCACTGCGAGTGCCATCCCGATCCCAATGAATTGGACAAACTAGTGCATAGTTATGATTGCAAATTAGGGATTTCCATTAGTCCGGATACCGATTTAGAGGAATTGCGTCCATATCTTCCTTATGCCGATATGATTTTGGTAATGAGTGTATATCCTGGATTTGGGGGGCAGTCATTTATCGAAAATTCAATTTCCAGAATTCGGAAAGTACGTCAAATGGCGCCCGAAATTGATCTAGAAGTGGATGGCGGTATTGGTATCGATAATATTGCCGCAGTGACAAAGGCCGGCGCAAACATTATTGTTGCAGGTTCGAGTGTGTTCGGCGCGCAAAACCGTGCAGAACGAATTCGCGCTCTTCAGGAAAGATGTGTAACTATATGAACCGCGCTGTGATCGTCGCAAGCGGATATATGCAGAATTATAGCCTGTTTCAGCAAGAAATTTTACCATCTGATACCGTAATATGTGCCGATGGTGGTATTCGCCACCTGATTGCATTACAACGGAAACCGGATATCTTTTTTGGCGATTTTGATTCGTGTGATTATGACGAAATAGTATCGCATCCTTTGATGGAAGGAGTACCGATAAAAAGGTTTCATTGCATGAAAGATAAGACCGATACAGAACTTGCAATCGACTATGCGCTTTCAGAAGGCTACTCCTCTTTGCTTTTGCTTGGTGTAACCGGAACCCGTTTAGACCAAACTCTGGCAAGTATTTCATTGTTGAAAAAAATCCATCAACAAGGAGCAGAGGGAGTCATCTTGGATGATCATAATTGCATTCTGCTTGTTTGCAACCAAGCAGAGATCCCCCATATGGAAGGGTATCGCTTATCCCTGTTGGCATTAACGCCACAGGTGGAGGGACTTAGCACAGAAGGGTTACTATATCCTTTGGAAAATTTCACTTTGGAATACGGTTCAAGCCGTGGCATCAGCAATGAATTTATAGCCGAAACGGCAAAAATCAAAATAACGAATGGATTACTACTTGTGGTTATGTCGAAAGACTAAGAGCGGGAATACCCGCTTTTTTTGTAAAAAGGGGTTGAAACACATGCGAACATTTCGCTTGGAAATTGACCAAACAAATGCCGGTCATACAATAAAAGATATTTTCCGGCATCAGTTTTCGTTTTCAACACACATGATTTCACGCCTCAAAGTGAGTGGTGGTGTACAGCTAAATGGTAAGCAGGTAAGAGTAACCCACATGGTACAAGAAGGGGATATTTTGTGTGCGATAATGCCAGAAGAACATACATGGATTGCGCCATCAGATGTTGTTGTACCGATTCTGTATGAGGATGAGGATATTCTGATTGCAGATAAACCGCCAAACATGGCAGTACACCCATCGGCCGGAAATCGAGAAAACACGCTTGCCAATGCGCTTATGGGACATTGGCAGAGAAGGGGAGAACAGTACATATTTCGTGCGGTAAATCGCTTGGATAAGGGAACTTCCGGCTTAATGGCTGTTGCAAAAAACCCGCATTCTCACCATATACTTTCCCGTCAATTGCAAGAGGGAAGATTAAATCGCACTTACCTTGCAATTTGCTGTGGAAACACCAATGAAAACGGAAAAATAGATTTACCCATTTCTCGCATTCCGGGGAGTACCATGAAACGACAGATCAGCTCAAACGGAAAAAATGCGATAACACATTATCAAACCATTCAGCGGTTGGATGGATATTCTTTGATAGAACTACGATTAGAAACCGGACGCACACACCAAATCAGGGTGCACATGAGCGCAATTGGGCATCCATTGGCTGGCGATTGGTTATATGGAGAGAGAATTGACGAATTGGATAGACCCGCACTACATTCTTCAAGCATATCATTCCCCCACCCAATTAACCATAAAATGATTATGTTAACCTCAAAACTTCCGACCGACTTAAAATCCTTTCTTGATGGGAGAGAATACTTGTGAAAGAAAAAATTTACACCATACCTATTAATGATGCGTTTGACAGTGATTGCGAATGTCCAATTTGCGAATTTTTACGCACACAAGAAGATCATTTGCTTGATTATACACTTGGTGCCAGTATGATGGAACCGGATGAACGCATAATTTCCAATGAAAAAGGATATTGCAACCATCATTATCGCTTGTTGCTACATGGAAAAAACCAGCTTTCTTTGGCGTTAATTCTGGAATCGCATATTGATGAGTTGTGCAATACATTAGAACAAAATGCCCGTCAGGATTTTTCTGCTTCCAAAGGACTGTTTTCAAAAAACAAAATTTTACCTGAACGATTGAGCGAAATGGCAGGACAGTTTAAAAATAGTTCACATCGTTGTGTAATTTGTGATAAATTGGATGCTATTCTGGAGAAATTCATCGAAAATCTATTTTTCCTTTTAAAAAGTGATCCGGAATTTGAACGAAAATTTTATTCTTGTAAGGGCTTTTGTATACCGCATTTTGCAATATTATTAGAAGGTTGTGCCAAATATTTGAAAAATGAGCGTCAAGCTGAAGTTTCCAAAAAGCTGTGTAAGATGCAGGCAGAACACATTAGGCGTATCAAGGAAGACGTCACATGGTACACCAAAAAATTTGATTATCGTTACGAAAAAGAGGATTGGAAAAATTCTCGAGACGCGGTACCGCGAGCCTGTCAAAAACTGGAGGGGTATATTCGGTGAGAAAAATTATGTGCATATTGCTGGTACTTTTGCTTTTACTAAATTTAATTGTCACATATGCGATGGACGATTCTGTTCTTACACGTTTGGATGCCGTTGAACTCATCCAGCAATTATTACCTGCCAAAAACAGCGGTTATGTTTTTGATGATACTGATAACGCTGCCGTAGCATATTATCGGCAAAAAGGGATTATTCAAGGGGCCGAAGACAACGCCTTTATGCCGGAATCCCCAATGAAAACACAAGATTTTTTAATCATGCTTAAACGGGCCTTGGACGTTGTCAGACCTGACCTGTTTTATAATAGCGCTGATATTTTCTGGCACTTTGATCAGAATGAAATATCACCTTATGCACAAAGTCAGTTGGCATTTCTTTCGTCGGTGGGAGTGTATAATAACTCGGGGTATATCAAACCCCAATCCACCATTTCGAGGGGGATGGCTCAGTATTATATCAATCTGGCTATTTATGCAAGAGATAATTTAAGTGGTATCAATGATACTATCGGATATTCAAAAAAACCGCATGTGCTGGTGTATCATGTCATTGATGAACCCCGGGAACCGAATGCATATTTGTACGTTTTCCCGTCAAAATTTGAAGAACAAATTCGTTATTTATATGAAAACGGTTATACGTTTTTATTCCCTGAAGAAATTTCTCTGGCTGATAGATTTGAAAAACCAATCATTGTTACTTTTGATGATGGATATCGGCAAACAGGAACATATGCGCTGAATATTTTAAAAAAGTATCAAGCAAAAGCGACACTATATATGTATACCGATGCAATTGATACTCCGGAATACTGTAGCAGCACCCAACTTCGGCAGATGAGTGATAGCGGAATATTTCGCATTTATTCCCACACCTGCACCCACGCCGACCTTTCCACACTTACCCCTCAATCAATAGAAAAAGAATTTGCGCAATCCAATGATATCATATACAATATCACAAAAAGAGAGGTAACATCAGTGGCATATCCATTTGGCTTTTTTAACGCCGATGTATTAAAGCAAGCAAAGCGATACTACAAAAATGCCTTTACTGTCAACAAGGGAAACAATACACTTTATCAATTGAAACGGCTTACCATTGACAATCAGACCGATATGCAGCACTTTGTAAAGATGGTTGAATATTAACTTTTACAGGAGGTAACCAATGCACAATATTACCATTACAGATGTTCGGGCAGTCCCCGGCGACAGTGCCTTTTTAATTGATGACGGGAAAACTGCGATTTTATATGACTCTGGTTTTGCTTTTACAGGATATGCAGTTGCCGATAGAATTAAAGAAATGCTTGGACAAAGAACACTGGATTTTATATTTCTAACGCACTCTCATTATGATCATGCACTTGGATCTATTTATGTAAAAAAGCGCTTTCCAAATGCCAAAATTGTTATAGGAGAATATGCCTCGAAAATTTTTGCAAAACCTACTGCCAGGGCGGTTATGCGCGATTTAGACAGAAAGGTGGCGTTTGATAACCACATTGAAAATTACGAAGACTTGATAGACGATATTTGCGCAGATATTACGGTAAATGATGGTGATGATATTATCGCCGGAGACATGAGATTTATTGCCGTGGCTTTTCCGGGACACACCAGATGTTCCATGGGGTTTTATCTTCCTGAAAACAAGCTTTTATTAGGCAGTGAAACGCTTGGGGTTTATGGCGGAAAAGATGTGGTTGTGCCGTCTTATCTGATTGGATATCATGTTACCATTGATTCTATTTCTAAAGCCCAACAAATGGATATTGAAAATATACTCGTTCCTCACACCGGACTGCTTGATAAAGAGCAAACCAAACGCTATTTAAACAATAGTTTTATCAGTGCCACCGAAACTGCAGAAGAAATTGCGAAAATATTGAAAAATGGAGGCAGTGAACAAGACGCCATTTCGTTTTTCAGAAACAAATTCTATAACGAGTATGTAAAAGAAATCTATCCCGTAGACGCCATGGAACTCAATACCGGCATCATGGTAAAATTAATTGCGCGCGAATTGGTTGAGGGTATTAAAAAGGAGCGGTAGCATGATATTTGTTCCAAATTATTATCACCACTTTCACTGCATTGCGCAAAAGTGCAAACACAACTGCTGCATAGGTTGGGAAATTGACATAGACCATGATACTTTGCAGTATTACCAATCATTAGAGAGTGAATTTGGCGCCAGAATACGCCAAAACATTACACAAGGGGAAAGTGCCCATTTTATATTAAAAGAAGGGGAGAAGTGCCCCTTTTTAAACCAGGCAGGTTTATGTGAAATCATCTGTACCCTTGGTGAAGAGTCGCTTTGCGACATCTGTAATGACCATCCACGGTTTCGTAATTTTTATTCCAATTTTACAGAAATGGGGCTTGGTTTATGTTGCGAAGAAGCTGCAAAAATCGTGTTGGATGCCAAGAAACCCTTTGCGCTCGTTCCGTTCGAACCCAATTCCCATATTCCCGAATGCGATGAAACCGAAAAAGACTTCTTTCGGATACGAAATGATGCCGTTTCATTGATACAAAACCGTAATTTAAGCATCGGTGCTCGTTTTTCTGCACTTTCGGAAATGTTTGGATTTAAGTGGGATGATTTTTCTCTGCATGATTTGTGTGACCTCTATGTTTCTTTGGAACGTCTTGATGAAAAATGGGGCCTCTTACTGAAAAAATTGCAAGATTTCCCATTTGACACAAGCTATTTTGAACACACAAAATTACAAATACCATTCGAGCAATTGTGCTGCTATTTTATATTCCGGCATCTTGCAGATGCTTTGTGGGACGATGGCTACTCCCAGAGAATTAAATTCTGTTTATCCGGTTGTTACATAATCGGAGCGCTATGTTCATTGCATCTACACCAACATGGATGCATTGGAGTGGGGGATATAGCAGAATATGCCAGAATGTATTCTGCCGAAGTGGAATATTCGGATGAAAATATAAATTTACTCTTGGAAAACCGATAAAAACCACAAAATAAAAGAAAAACCCACAAAATTCAAAAATAAATATTGACAAATACCACACAAATGAGTTACAATATATGTGTAGTCTTTTTTACTTATGAAATTCCCACAATTCAAGGAGGATGAGATATGTTAGTTAATATGAATGAAGTATTAAGACCTGCTAAAAAAGGAAAATATGCCGTAGGTCTGTTTAATGCTGTCAATCTTGAACTGGCACGTGGTATCATTGCCGCTGCAGAAAGCACCAGATCGCCGGTTATCATGGGTACGGCAGAAATCCTGTTGCCTTATGGTCCGTTGGAAGAGGTTTCTTATTACCTTATTCCCATGGCAAAGAAAGCCTCTGTTCCGGTTGTTGTGCATTTGGATCATGGTCTTACTTATGATACTTGCGTTCAGGCACTTAAGCTTGGATTTAGTTCTATTATGTATGATTGCTCCACCGATTCATACGAAGAAAATGTGCGTAAGGTAAAAGAAATGGCTGATATCGCGCATTCCTATGGCGCTACCATCGAGGGCGAATTGGGACATGTTGGTGATAATGAAGGCTCTGCAGAGGGTAGTTCGCACTTGGCAGACCCCTCCAAGTTTTTCACTGATCCCAAGCTGGCAAAGGATTTTGTTGATAAAACCGGCGTGGACGCATTGGCAATTGCAGTAGGTAATGCACATGGAGCATATAAATTGCCGCCCAAACTGGATTTTGAAAGAATCCGTACCATTGCAAATACCATTGATGTTCCCTTGGTGCTTCATGGCGGTTCCGGTTTAACAGATAATGATTTTCGTCAGGCCATCAAAGATGGTATCAGCAAGGTAAACATCTTCACCGATATCAATGTGGCAGCTGTAGAGGCAGAATTCAAGAAATTCTCCAGCATGGATAAAGGGTTGATTGACCTGATTCCTGCAGCTGTGGAGGCTGTAAAACAGGAAAGCGCAAAGAAGATGAAGTTATTCAGTAGCGACGGAAAAGCCGGAAATACACCTTCGGGCGAAATGTCGCAGGATACTCTAGAATTGGTAACAAAACTGGTTGCAGCAGAAGTTGCAAAACTGATGAATAAATAAATTGCATAAAAAGGCAGAGCGGAGTAACAACGCTCTGCCTTTTTTAATTATCCAGATTCATTTTTCCAAGCGGGTTATTATCTGCCGCCTGCTTTAAATCTTCGTTTTTAATATGTGTATACAACTGTGTAGTTGATAGACTGGCATGGCCCAGTAATTCCTGCAATGTGCGTATATCTACATTTCCCTCTTTATACATGATGGTAGCAGCTGTATGTCGCAGTTTGTGAGGAGAATATCGTTCCGGGTCGATCCCTGCCGCCTGAAAGTACTTTTTTACATTGATTTCGACTGCACGGTTGCTAATCCGCCTGCGCTGGGCGCTTAGAAAGAGGGCGTTTCTATCATCATATGCAACTCCCTCAGTAGGACGCACCTCCAGATAGGAGCGGATGGCGTTCATACAAAGATCGTTTAAAAAGAGAATTCGCTCTTTATTTCCTTTGCCAATTACCCGAAGTGTTTGCTTTTCAAAATCAATATCTCTTAAATTGATACCGACCAGTTCAGATAATCGCAAACCGCATGTTAAAAAAATAACAAAGATTGCAAAATCACGTTGTTTGAATTTTCCATCAATTGCTTTTAATAAATCAGCGCTTTGTTCTAAAGATAGGTAGCGTGGCATACGTCGCTTGATTTTCGGAGTATCCAGATGAAGCGCAGGATTGTCGGTAATTAAATTAGCCTTTACTGATAGATAATTAAAAAACGACTTAATGCTGGCAACTTTTCTGGCTCTGTAGTTGTCATTATCCGAACGGCGGTTATTTATATACGCCATGAATTCATACAAATCGCTTAAAGTGATCTGTTGTAGGATACCGGAGTCAAAATTGGTGATATCAACTGTATTAAAATCATCGCAAAATTGATTTAAAAATTTACACTGTATAAACCGCAAAAACAAACGCAAGTCATAATAATATTCCTTGACAGTATTTGCGGATTTTCCTTTTATCACCGTCATGAAGTTTAGATAATCCCGCAAAACCTGCGGAATATCAGAATATGACTCATTTGTTTTCTTCATTATTTTTCCTCCCCTCAATTTCGCAAAATTTTAATTTTGCGAAATTATCTGTTGGGTTTTTGATGCTTTTCCAACGTGACGTATCACCCCTATTCCAATCAAAGCCAAAGTTATCGCCCCAAATGGAACCAGTATCGGATGGTACTCCAACAATACGGAGAACCAATCCAAACGATATTGTATCAATAAACTAAATAAATTGTTGCACATATGTAACCAAACTGCCCATATCAATGCATCTGTTTTTATTACAGTGTACGCCATTATACATCCCAAGAAAAATTGCGGAACAAATGATGTGATGTCAAAATGCATCCAGGCAAAAATCAAAGATGTAAATAAAATTGCCGCGCCATTTCCAAGTTTTTTTCTGTATTCGCTCAGCGCAACACCGCGAAATAACAATTCTTCAAAAAACGCAGGTACTACACAAATAAAAAAGATTGCCAGTACAAACTCAAACCCTTCAGGCATATCCCCTACCATACCAGCATTGATATCAACACCGCACTTTTCCAATAAAATCAAAATGGGCAGATTGATATATTGACAAACCAGATTTACTCCAATTGCCAACATGAAAATCGGAACCAGGAGCCAGACATTATGTTTTTGCTTTGCAGAAGGCAATTCTATGTGGTTTTGCCTTAAAAAATACGCCGTTGGACAAAAAATTACTCCCAATTGAGTAATTGCAATCAGTAAATATTCCGATGCTTCCGGAAAAAACCGATTGCTAATCCAACCTATAATCCATTGCAACAATAAAACAACCGCAATCAAACCGGAAACCGATCGTTTCATATCCTCACCGTCCTGCGCTCGGTAATTATGTAATCCATACAAAAATCATGCGGTTCGCTTGGAATGTCGGACAAAAGCTGAAAATCATGACACAATCCAATTTTTAACGGATTGTTTTTTTGCGTTGATAAAAATTTATCGTAATATCCTTTTCCAAACCCTATACGGTTTCCACTAAGATCAAACGCAATCCCCGGTATGACCACCGCGTCATAACAAAAGTCAGGTGTGCATATTATATCGGGTTCTAAAATTCCATACTTATTATGAACCAGTTCTCTCGATGAATTTAATACCGAAGGGAAAATTTCAAAGGCTTTTGTATCGCAAACCGGCACTGCAACATTCTTTTTTTGTTCCCACAGCCAATCCAGCAACGCAAATGTATCTACTTCGTTTTGGAAACTCAAATATACCATTACAGATTGTTTGTCTTCTAAAATTGGTCTTATTTTCGTAAAGATTTGTTGACTGTTTCTAACAACTTCTTCTTTGGATAGTTCCCGGCGATAAGACAACATGACTTTTCGCAAGCTAGCTTTGCTCATTTTACATTATCCTCATGAAGCATTCCCTCGCCAATGGAATATGCCACCGTCCACCCTTTTAATCGTTCCACTAAAGTAAGTGCAAAATCTATCGCACATCCCGGGCCTTTGGCAGTAATGATATTCCCGTCCTTTACTACCTTCCCGTCCACAATCTGCGCTCCCAATTCAGATTCAAATCCCGGGTAGCAAACTGCTTTTTTCCCTTCCAAAAGATTGCAGGCGCCCAACACAATAGGAGCTGCGCATATTGCGGCAAGATATCCTCCGGCACGATTGACATTACAGAGCATTTCGCGCACCAAAGCACATTCTTTTAAATTATTAGAACCAGGCATTCCTCCCGGCAAAACAATCATATCAGGGACTTTGTTGCAAACATCCGAAATGGAGCGATCTGCTAACACAGAAATGCCATGCGCACCAACTACTACTTCGCTATTTGCAATCGAAACGGTTTCTGCATCAATTTCCCCTCGTCTTAATACATCCACAACAGTCAACGCTTCTATTTCTTCAAATCCATCTGCAAGAAACACATAAACCATTACAATGTACCTCCTTCGTTTTCTGGGTATAGCTTGCAGGTATAGGTTTTTATAAGCTTATACGGATTATAGGAAAGTTTTGCTTTTCGCAGACCGGGAATCCCCAGATCTTCTTCACGATTAATATAGGTCATATCCGACCATTGATGCGAAGCATACTCCTTATTAATCATCGGATACGCCCCCTGATATGAGACATCTGCCTTTTCGATATGAATCAATGCCATATCATCAGTAAGTTGCTCACCTATTGTAAAAGCAACCATTTTTCCATCAACAAACAAGGTTCCACCAGAAAAGCCTAAAGCCTCAAAATGCCGAAACGCCTCACGCAAGCTAAGCATTTCCCCTTTATAATCCGGATCATCGGCATCATATTTTTCTCCAAGCCATACATCGGCACACGCCAAGCACTGCTCAAACAAATCCGGCGTAAGCGGACGATATTCCCACTGATATAATGAATTAAATTTATTGATATGATTTCGTTTACTGTGCAATTTTTTGCCACTCAATGTGATCAAGTCCTGCGCAAGATACACATAATCAAACAAATTACGTTCTTCGCAGACCACCACCCTGTTTCCGAGCAATTTGCGAAGTGTTGCGGTGTCCTCTTCTGTAACTGCTTCCATGACAAACTCCTGATTGATAGATGACAAAAAAGCGTGGATTTTTTGTAACACAGACAGTAAATTCCCGGTTCCTCTTGGCATGGTGGGATGAATTGTCCCTTTCTTGCTTTGATAAAACACGACCAGAAAGCCATCTACCAATGCATATTTAGTGTCATAGGTATTTCTCCAAATAAACATATTGGAAAAACTCGAACCAGAATTTTCAAGTTTGCCCTTTGTATAGCGTTCAAAAACCGCTTTATCTTCGATTGTCAGCTCTTGCAAAGCAATCAACGTTATCTCTCCCAAACAAAAATTACTTCGTTATCAATCCGCGTTCCTGCATACTGGTAAAGCTTCTTCCGCTACAAATAATATGGTCGGTTAACGGCACACCAATTTCATCAAGAAGTGTTGAAATACGATTGGTAAGATGTACGTCCTGTGCGGAAGGTTGTAGGTTATTACTTGTATGATTATGTGCGACAATCACCGAATTTGCGCGGTGCTTAATCACCTCTTTGATTACCTTTCTGGGGTAATATGCGGTTTCGTTTTCGGTACCTCTGCTGATAACAGAGATATGCCGAACACCATTGTTGGCATCCATATGCAAAACAATAAAGGTTTCTTCGGTGTGTTGGGTGAAAAAGTTGCAACAGAAAATACCTGCCGCAGTAGCATTATTAATCACCGCATGGATATCCGATTTTTCGCTCAAATACGCCATCAGCGACCGGAAAAAGCAAATCAGTGTAGCGGTATTTTCCCCTACTCCATCCACCGTTTCCAAATCATGCGGTTCTGCCTTAATAACATTATGAAGACCACCAAACTCCTGAATTAACCGATGCGCAAGTGCATTGGTATCACCTTGGCGCCGCGTAAAAAAGAGTAAAAGTTCCAACACCTCGTGTTCAGCAAAGGACTCCAATCCATAATCCAAAAACTTTTTAATCACTCTGGCGCGATGTCCGTGATGTATGGAAAGCGGCTTCTTGATAGCGGATTTGGAATTGCGTTTTTCCTCCTCTTTGCGCTCTTGTTCGAGTTTTTTTCGCAAGGCATCCAGATCCAGGTTTTCATCATAAAGTTCGATTGGTGCCTCAAATGTTACTTCGCGAATTAATGCCTCATCAATTTCCCCAAATTCCTCCTGGTCAAACTCATCATCAAATTCATCAAGAAATTTTTGATATTTTTCTTCATCAAATTCACTGGATGAACCGAACAAATCATCCGATTTCAAAGCATTCCCTCCCCGAACAACATTACATCTGGTGCGCCTTCTCGGTCACGCGGATAATATCTTCTTCGGCAACCATATCGGTCACATTTATGTTCTTTTCCAGATACATCAAAAATTCAATGTTCCCCTCTGGTCCCTTAATGGGTGAAAAGTCCAATCCGGAAACAGCAAAGCCAAGTTCGCGTGCTATTTGCAATGTTTCATCAATTACGCGACGATGGATTGCAATATCACGCACAACTCCTTTTTTCCCAACATCATCACGTCCTGCCTCAAATTGCGGTTTGATTAACGCGACAACTTTGCCGCCCTCCTGTAAAAAGGAATACACAACCGGCAATACCAGCCGCAACGAGATAAATGAAACATCAATTGATGCAAAGGTTGCAGGTTGATCAATCAGGGTAATATCAAGCAACCGCACATTTGTTCGTTCGAGATTTACCACTCTATCATCTGTGCGTAGTTTCCATGCCAGTTGACCATAGCCAACATCAATAGCATATACCCGGGCGGCTCCGTTTTGTAACATACAATCGGTAAAACCTCCGGTAGACGCCCCCACATCCACACAACAAGCACCATTCAAATCAATTGGAAAAACTTTGAGTGCTTTTTCCAACTTTAATCCACCGCGACTGACATAAGGAATGGGTGTACCTCGCACTTCAATGGGGATTCCGTCTTTTACCTGTTCGCCAGCCTTGGTCGCTTTTTGACCATTGACAAAAACAACACCCTCCATAATATAAGCACGGGCGCGTTCACGGCTCTCTACAAGGCCGCGATTTACCAGTTCGACATCTAATCTGTTTTTCACTTTTGCCCGCACTCCTTTATAATTTTTTCGACAATTTTTTCAGGCGTCATACCATACTCTTCAAACAATTCCTTTGGTTTTCCGTGTGGCACAAAACAATCACCAAATCCAAAATGCATCATGCGAACATCGGTCAAACTTCCAAGGAAAGAACGGACAAAGCTACCCATACCTCCATTGCAAATATTATCTTCAATGGTAACGAGAACATGCGTTTTTTCTACACTTTTTTTCACTGAATCAACATCAAACGGCTTCACCGTGCGTAAATTGAGCACATCCGCCTTTATACCATGTTCTGTCAACAACTCACAAACAGAAAGGGCAGCAGAAACAGTGCGTCCGGTAGCAACAATGGTAATATCGTCGCCCGCAGCAAGCTGTTCCGCACAGGAAACCATAAAGGGTTGACTGTTTTCTCTGAAAGGAATTTCGCCTCTCGGATAACGCAAGGCAACCGGACCATCACACTCATTTACAGCAAAATTAAGCATTTGTTTCAATTCTTCATAACACGAGGGAGAAAGTATGGTCAGGTTTGGGATATGACTTAAGTATGACAAATCAAAGATTCCCTGATGTGTTTCGCCATCTTCTCCCACAATCCCTGCGCGGTCAATTGCAAAAACCACATGGAGATTTTGCAGGCAAACATCATGCAGTATTTGGTCATACGCGCGTTGTAAAAAAGTAGAGTAAATGCAAACCACCGGTATAATCCCATTGGTAGCAAGCCCTGCCGCCATGGTCACTGCGTGTTGCTCCGCAATTCCCACATCAAACAAACGCTGCGGAAATGCGGTTGCAAATTCTCCCAGACCACATCCGTCTATCATCGCTGCGGTAATTGCAACTACATTCTTATTTTCAGATGCCAATCGTGTCAAACATCCACCAAATGCAGCGGAAAAATCCATATCCTTCCGCTTTAAGGTAGTGGTACTACGGCTGACTCCATGATATTTATGAGGGCTCTCTTCCGCCGCGCGGTATCCGAGTCCTTTTTTGGTAAATGTATGGATAATCACCGGACCATCCATTTTCTTTGCACGCTCAAACACATTGGTAAGTGCACGGATGTTATGCCCGTCTATAATACCAAGATAAGTAAAGCCCAGATTTTCAAATAAGGGCACAGGCAATGTGGCAAATTTGATGCTACGCCTGAAAATATCAAGCACATGCACAATGCCATCCCCTACTCTGCCAAACTTCTTCAGGAAATTTTTCAATCCATGTTTTGTTTTGCTATATTTAGGAGCGCTTCTCAATCTACTTAAGTATTCGGATAATCCACCCACATTCTTGGATATGGACATCTCGTTATCATTGAGCACAATAATCAACTTTGTTTTGCTCGCGCCTGCATCGTTAAGCGCCTCAAAAGCCATGCCACCGGTTAATGCGCCGTCACCAATAAAAGCAACCACCTGATGATTTTCTCCATTTAAATCTCTTGCACGCGCCATGCCAAGTGCGGCGGAAATGGAGGTGCTTGCATGACCGGTATTAAAC
This sequence comes from Oscillospiraceae bacterium, assembly GCA_015068705.1. Taxonomy (GTDB): domain Bacteria; phylum Bacillota; class Clostridia; order UMGS1810; family UMGS1810; genus SIG448. The sequence goes on along the minus strand of SVJZ01000004.1, from coordinate 38,512 downwards.
GAATCATAGATGCTTTCCTCGGTCTTTGGAAATCCAGAAAGTCCTCCTTTGCACCGAAGTGTATCAAAACGATCTAGGCGACCGGTAAGCATCTTGTGCACATAGCTCTGATGCCCGACATCAAATATAATCTTATCTTGTGGCATATCAAATACACGGTGCATGGCAACGGTTAGTTCCACCACGCCGAGATTAGATGCCAAATGACCTCCCGATATCATCACATGGTCGATTAAAAAGGCGCGTATTTCTTCGCACAGCATATCGAGTTGGGCATCCGAAAGCACCTTCAGATCATCGGGAGATTTGATTTTTGATAAAAGCTCCATCAGCATTTCTCTTTTCTTTTAAAATGAAATGAAATAATCCGTTTGATATAGTACACCAATAGCCCCACTTTAGTAACAATTGCCTCGCTCTGACTAATGGCAAATCCTTTTCCCAATGCTTTGCCGCCAACCGTCAAAGCAGAAACAATACCGGTGAGTAACAAGGTGAGTAATATGGAATTTAAAAAGCTATATCGGGTACACACCAAAGTTACAATGGTCGCTGCCAGTCCACCGGAAACAACACCGGCGATATCACCAATCACATCATTACAAAAATTGGAAACCTTTTCTGCGTTGCGAATCAAAACAAGTGATTCCTTACTTCCCACAAGTCCTTGTGCAGATTTGGAATGAAAGGACGTTTCGGCCGCGCTAGCTACTGCCATACCGATGATATCAAACAAAATACCCATCAAAATAACCGCCAACAATACCACAAACGCCACACCAATACTCACCTTTTCCAGCACCGTATTGGTGGTAACTCCAATCACAACTGAAATAAAAAACGTGATAAATGTGACTTTAATGGTCCAAGAATATCGACCTTTGTTCTTTTTCATCCTCTATTCACCGATTCCTTTCGGGTCAGTTTGATATAAATCCCGCAGACAAAAAGCCTGCAGGATGGAATGTTTATATGTATGGTGGCAATATGCAGAGTAAAATTTACGGCTTAGGTTCAGCTGGATTTCCCACACACGCCACCGGTTCGTCGCCAAACCGGCAGTTTCCTTTTATGGCATGGTATACCCTGTCGCCATAGGTATTGCTGAATTGCCACTTAGTCCGTACTGCAATCCCCTGCATAAAACAGCCTAGGAGTTTTCCTCGACAGTCATGTCAATCCTTATCCTCTTTTGCAGACATGGTTTCACACGCAATAACCACCGGGAGATGGCCGTCTCCAGATGGTCTGACCATGATCCACCATGCCCACTCAAGGCAGGCTACACTGCTCACAGCGTATTTTTTACCTACACCGCATAACAGGTTCTATCCTAAACCGTAACACAGTTGATTTGTGTCAAAACACCCTCATCGGGCCCCAAAAAGGAGAACTCCAATCTTGCGAGTTTCCTTTCAAGGCGGTCACGCATTTAGGTCTCCACGGAAAAAGGGTCAACGCCCACATGCCATTGCGGATCGCCCTTAATCCTTAACTCCCAGCATCAGCCCCAAACTGGGCGTAAGAAGCAAACACCAGGAACTTCATCGATATGCCCTTTAGTGGATTTTTAGGCCCACCCTCCAAATTGACAGATCTGACTAGGATACTGCACCACCATATTATTTATGGTAACATATCTTTCTCTATTTGTAAAGAATGGATTTTGTTCAAATCGGGCAGGAAAAGCCGATAATAAGTCCTAACAAGGCGCCCATAACAACTTGCAAGGGTGTATGTCCTATCAGTTCCTTTAAACTCTTTTCTCCAAATATATTCTCTCCGTCATTATACAATTTCATCATCCGGTTAATGATGGTTGCATGTTTGCCGGTCGCTCTTCTTACTCCGGCCGCATCATACATCACCACCAACGAAAAGGAAAAACATATTGCAAATTCTACCGAAGAAAAACCGCAAGTACGAAGCACCATCGCAGATAGTGCAACCATTCCGGAAGAATGCGAACTGGGCATGCCACCCGATCCAAACATTCTGCTTAAATCTAATTTTCGCGTAGTAATCATCACCAGAATAATTTTTATCAGCTGTGCAACAAACCACGATAAGATGGTCGCGTTGATGATCGGATTACTGAATATAACTTGCAAATACTCCATCATTTATTGTTCTCCTTGAAACAAAAAATTGTGCATCCGACAAAGGAAATCGCTTCTGCTAAACGAAGAAATAATCTCTCGCGCCTTATCACTATGCATCTTCAAAGCAGAAATGGTATGTTCTTTCCCCAATGTATTAAGATAATTCGGACAAACCTGTCCGTCGGTGGCATCCTGTTCTTCATCTTCTATATCGTCTCTTAATTGAAATGCCAACCCAAGGTGATAACCATACTGTTCCAACATCTCCAATTGCTTCTGTGAAGCACCTGCAAGATGAGCTCCTGCCATAATAGCCGTGCGGATGAGTGACATGGTTTTTCTCTCTATCAACCGAACAAGGATTGCTTCATCCACTTTGGTTTGTCCTGCGATAGAAAGATCGATTGCCTGACCTCCGATCATACCGGTTACGCCGGCAGATTTTGCCATATGCGACATTGCCTTTGCTTTCGAAGCATCACCGCTTGTGCATGCATCCGCCATAATCTCAAAGGCAAGATTCAACAGTGCGTCACCAATCAAAACCGCCATTCCTTCGCCAAATTTTACGTGGCAACTTGGTTTCCCTCTGCGTTCAGGGGCATTGTCCATTGCGGGTAGATCATCGTGCACCAATGAATATGCATGGATAAATTCCACAGCCATCGCAAACGGCAGTGCGATTTCATCAGTTCCGCCCAACATCCGGCATACTTCCAATACCAAAATGGAACGAAGCCGCTTTCCACCATTTAAAACACTATATTTCATTCCATCACGCAAACAGGGTTCCAAATCGGACACAGAATCCAAATATCGTTCGATGCGGTCATCCAATAATGCAATGCGTTGGGTGTATTCCTTCATAAAATCGGTTTGCATATATGCCTTTACTCCTCTTTTGCGACAAAATTACCTTCGTTTACACTGCCATCTGAATTCTCAGTCAAAAGGCGTATTTTTTGTTCCGCCTCATCAAGCATTTTCATACAGGAACGGGAAAGCCGTACCCCCTCCTCAAAGTGCATCATGCACTCCTCCAAAGGTGTATCCCCGGATTCCAGCGCAGCAATGATGGTTTCCAGTTGTTTCATATTTTCTTCAAATGTTTCTTTTTTATTTGCCATATATCAACCCTCCGTTATTCCTTTTACCTCACACAGCAGCTTGCCGTCCCGCAACACCATTTCCAGGTTTTCGCCAATAGAAGTATCTGTTATGGATTTTATCGGCAACCCTTCCTTTTGCACAAGCGCATATCCACGCCCAAGAACTGCAAGAGGGCTTAATGTCTGCAATTTTGCCGCTCCGTTTTCCAAAGCATGACGCCCATTGTCAATTTGCCAGTTATACGCATCCACCATATCTTTCAATAAAACATCCATCATCTCTCGTCGCTCATCGATACGCTTTGGAAAATCGGCAAATGCACGATTTTGTATCAGGAATGTTAACCGTTGCTTTTTCAATTCGTATAATCTTGCCAGCAGCAAATGCAACCGCGCTCCCGATTGTGAAAGCATATTGCGCAATTCATCTGCCGAAGGTACGGCGAGTTCTGCACCTGCAGAAGGCGTAGGCGCACGCAAATCAGCCACAAAGTCTGCAATGGTAAAATCTGTTTCATGCCCTACTGCAGAGATAACAGGAATTTTGGAGGCATATATTGCTCGAGCAACATTTTCCTCGTTAAAAGCCCACAAATCCTCAATAGAACCGCCACCACGCCCTACAATAATGACATCTACCTTTTTTTCGCGGTTCAAGCACTCAATTCCACGCACCACGGTATCGCTTGCGCCCTGCCCTTGCACCTGCGCAGGATAAATATAAATATCCGAAAGTCGATATCTACGCGATAGGACATTGAGTACATCGCGGATTGCAGCACCGGTTGGAGATGTTACCACGCCAATTGCACGGGGATAACGCGGAATGGGACGCTTATGGGCAGGATCAAACAACCCCTCATCTTCCAGACGATTTTTTAATTGCTCATAGGCAACATGCAACTCTCCCATTCCATCCGGAGTCATGGACTCCACATAGAGCTGATACTGACCATCCCGTTCAAACACAGAAACTCTGCCACAAGCAATCACCTTCATGCCGTTTTCCGGCTCAAAGCGCATTGCTGCCGCGCTGCCCTTAAACATCACCGCTTTGATAGCGCTCCCTTCATCTTTAAGGGTCATGTATATGTGTCCTGTGTAATGTTTTTTATAATTAGAAATCTCACCGCGTACCCAAAGCTTTGCCAGATGTGTATTGTTGTCAATGTATCGCTTCATGTAGTTGTTGAGTTGGCTTACTGTAATAACAGCCATGGCTTTTACTCCTTGTTTTTACCCGGAACAAATCCTGCCAGCACACCATTGACAAAGGTAGGCGCATCATCATCACCATAAATTTTGGCAAGTTCTACCGCTTCGTTGATAGCAACCTGATACGGCACATCCTCCAGATAAGTCATCTCACACAGCGCCAGACGCATAATCGCAACCGCAACCCTTGGAAGTCTGTCGAGAGTCCAGTTTTCAATTCCTTTTGAAAGACGCGCATCCAGTTCTTCTCTGTGCTCGTCCCAAGTGGTTACAACCTGACGGATATATGCACAATCCCGTTCTGTCAAATTTTCCTCTGCGCGCATAAAATACTCATCCAGACGTTCTTTTGCCTGATAAGAGTAAAACGGTATTTCAAATAACAGCTTAAAGGCGTTGTCGCGTGCCTGCTTTCTGCTCATTTTGATATCCCCCTGCCAAATTTGCTCATATTTAGCTATATTATACTACATTTTTTGCATAAAGTCAACGCATTATCTTGTCTGAACGCGTTTATCTCGAAAGAGATATTTTGTAAATCCCCCCAAAAAATATGTCAAAACAAAACGACAATTCTCTTTATAGAAAATCGCCGTTTTACTCCTCTCGTTTATCTGCCCAACCCATATTTGTTTTTTGCACGTTCCAGTTTTTCCATTATCGGCTCTGCAGTAAACCACAGAAAAAATACCGTTGCCGCCGCATGAAGCATATCAAATGAAAATCCCTTGGCGTATGAAAACAAGAGCATCCCAACTGTCGGATTGGGTTGCCACATCAACTCTGACGCCGGATTCATAATTCCACCGTAAATCAATACTGTCGCAATCCCACCAAAAACACATAACGGAATCCGTCTTTTTGGAAGATATTGCCGGTAAAACAAAAAACCCGCCAAAAGCCCTACCACTCCGGTTGCAAACATCTGCCAGGGTGTCCATAAACCTTGCGAGGCAAAGAAATTGGAAACAAACACCGACACGGCACCAATCAGGAATCCTATTTCTGCCCCAAGACACGCTGCAGAAATAATTACCAGCGCAAGCAGTGGTTTAAACTGCGGCAACATATAAAATGCCGTTCGCCCGGCTACTGCCAGTGCACACAAAACACCAATCAGCACCAATTCACGGGCTTGTGGTTTTCTTCCCTCAAACGACAAGAAAAACGGAATCAACGCCTCTATCACAATTGCAATGCTGATAAAACGATATTTTGCATCCCGAAAAAATGTCATCCCAATCCAAAGGGTAAGCCCCATAAGAATCAATGTGGCACCATATATCACCCATGTGCGAGCAGGGTTTCCATTTTGCTGCACCAGTGACGGCTCGTGTGAAGATATGGTTTTATTGCTCCTTTTGGGGAAAAGGCATGCCAACACTCCTGCTGCAAGCCCCAAAGAAAGATACTGCACTGCGGCATTTCTCCAATCCTGCCACCTGTCCTCAAAAATCACTTGCGATATCAACAATAAAACCGCAAAGATGCAACCAAGTATCACCCTGCCTACTCTGCGTTTCTTTTTAGGAAATACAGGGGGGGATTCCTTTTCTTTCGGTAGGGTTGGTTCTTTTTTTTGAGAAGCATTTTGGGGTCTCGGCAACGTCCCACCACATGCCACAATGATGTCTTCGGCAAGTACGGCCTGTGGTAAAATCCCATGTGCCATACGATTTGCAGCAGTAGTGTAAAAATGGTTTCCTGTAAAAAATTCACGAGGTGTCCCCTCGCTTGCCGCAATTCCGTCAAATAGCAGCATGCAACGATCGGCATATGCAGCACAAAATTCAATATCGTGGGAAACCATTACAATTGCAATTCCCTGCTTTTTCAGCTGGTACAATATTTTTGCAAATTGTAATTTAAACCCTGCATCAAAACCTTTTGTCGGTTCATCCAACAGCAGTATATCCGGATTGGTCAAAAGCACCTTTGCAAGTGCTGCGCGTTGCTGCTCGCCACCAGACAAGTCATACGGGTGTCTATCGAGCAAATGTTCCAATTCGCACAGTGTTGCAATTTCGAACATTCTTTTTTGTTTTTCTTCCTCATCAATTTTCTCTTCGGAAAGGACATCATACAGGTCTAACGCGACTGTTTTTCGCACCAACAATGCATTCGGATCTTGTGATAATAATGAAACCTGCCCGTTTTTCCGTACCTTCCCACGCCACGGCAAAGAAAGACCGCAGAGCACATTCAACATGGTGCTTTTTCCAGAACCATTTCCACCCATTACACACAAAAGTTCTCCGCCATATATATCAACCGATAATCCGCGCAACACATCCGGCGTTTCCTTCTCATAACGATGCCATATTTCTTCTAATGAAGCAACTGGTTCTCTCTTGTGCACGATCCGCTTTTCGGATGCAGCACAATGGATTAGCGTGTGTTCCTGCGAAAATTTTTCCAACCACCCTCTGCCTTCTCGCACAGTAACCGGACAATCCATTTGATTCTCCACATTAACCCAAATGCGCATGGGCGTCGGTAACGATGCGCACATCATATGATTGAGATTTCTAAGTTGTTCGCCTGCTTTAACAGGAGTATCATTTACAATCAGTTCACCATTATCCAGTACAAGCACGCGATCAGCAAGCGGCAATGCTTCCTCCAAACGATGTTCAGACAATATCACCGTAGTTCCAAAATCACGATTGATTCGATAAAGGGTATTGATAAACTCCTGCGCTGCAATCGGGTCCAACTGAGCTGTGGGTTCATCCAACAATAATACGGATGGTTGCATCACCATAATCGCCGCCAGATTCAACAACTGCTTTTGTCCGCCGGATAATTCATGTACCGATTTATGAAACCAGTCCTCTATTCCAAAAAATGCAGCCATTTCAGCCACGCGAATTCGTATTTCGCTCTGTTGTATCCCCAAAGATTCCAGACCAAACGCCAATTCGTGCCAAACTTTGTCTGTTACGAGCTGATTTTCCGGATGCTGAACCACAAAACCAATCTGCTCGCTCTGCTCCCGAAGGGTCATATTTGCCAATAAATTCCCCTCAAAGAGCAACTTACCCGACAACTTTCCATGTGGCGAAACAACCGGTTTTAACAGTCGTAGCAAGGTAGACTTCCCACTCCCCGATTCTCCGCACAGCACAACAAACTCGCCCTGTAAAACCGAAAAATCAACCTCATACAGTGCGGGCGTTTTGGCATTTGGATATGTAAAAGTTAATCCCTTGCATTGATAGCTTTCCATTTATGTTCCTCCTGCAATTGAATCAATACGGGCATCAGACAGAGTAATGCGTATACCATATAAAAACTTATCGACCAAAGCGAAATGTGAATCTCGTTCATTGCCGGATAGTATGAAAAACGCATATCCCCCAGAATGCAACCGAGAAGCACATAACCGGCACAAATAACCATTACACCAAGAACAAGCAAATCCCGTTTGTCAAATGAAATCAAGGCATAGGCAGTGCGGTTTGGCAAACCATAGCCCCTGCTACGCATACTGTCAGCGGTTTCGACCGATTGTTCCAATGCCTGGGTAATCATCGCAGAAATATTTTTTAACCCTGCTTTTGCCCGAGAAACAACCGATACTTTCCCCGCACCATCCATACCAATTCCTTTTTGTGCCTGGGAAATCCTTCCTAATTGCATTCGGAATCTCGGTACCAATCGCAGTGTCATGGAAAACAACAAGGACAACGCCGGTGCGAGTTTACCAAATAAATACACCAGCTTGTCACTGGTCATTACCAAATGAAAGCTGCCAAACCAACATATTACTGTGGTCAACATCACTCCGGCGGCAACACCATATGCAACTGCCTCAAGTGTAAGGGGATTTCCGCTTGGAAGATAGTATAGCACAGTAATTCCCTGATGGTTGAATGCAGGATTGACCAAAGCGGTAAATATACATACCGGCAACAATACCGTCAAAGCAAATCGTATTGCCTTCTTTCTATTGTATTGAATATAGCAGGCAAGTGCACAAATCAATGCGATTGCAAGGCAAATTGGATGCATTAGGAGCATCGCATACGAAATTACCGATACAAAATATATTAAATTCACAACCGGATGGTAGCCTCGGAAAGCACGCATATCACATTTCTCCTTAAACAGATGCAAAACATATTTGATATCCAAGACTATTCTAACATGAATTTTCTTCCAATGCAATATACTTGTTTTTTCTATCCAATTTAAAACCCGGAACAAGCCAATGGCTCATTCCGGGTTTTGTCTTTTTATTTAGTGGTTCCATCTGCATTGAACAGAGGCAGGGGCGCAAGATACTGAATGTCTGTACGTCCGATTGCATCACCTTCGGCGAGCACTGCCATCTCCCCTACAATGGTACCCCCTACTCTTTCAATCAGCTTTTCCATTGCCGCCAATGATTCTCCGGTACTGATAACGTCATCAATAATGAGCACACGTTTTCCGCGGATTGCATTGGCTTCTTTCTCTCCAATACAAAGTACCTGTCTGTTTTCGGTGGTAATGGAGTTCACTTCTGTATAAGTGACATTTTGCATGTAGAGTTTGGGACCTTTGCGAGCTACGATATAATCCTTCGCACCCGCCTGACGAGCCATCTCATAAAGCAACGGAATCCCCTTGCTTTCTGCAGTAATCATCACATCGTATTCGGGGGCAATTTTCAGCAATTCCTCGGCACATCTTACCGTCATTTCCACATCGCCAAACATGATGAATGCTGCGATGTAAAGATCATCTGACACTTTGCATAACGGCAATTTGCGCGTCAACCCTGCGATGTTAATTTCATAGTAGGAGTTCATTTCTGTTCAATCCTTTCAAAATGGATTACATTACCAAAGTGGCAATATAAATTGCAAACAACACAAAGGAAACCCACATAATCCAGCTGATATCCTTAATTTTACCGGTTGCAACCTTGAGGATAACCCAGGAAACAATACCAAACATAATACCGGTAGCGATGGAGTATGCAAAAGGCATCATAACAACTGCCAGGAAACCGCCAATAACATCAGCAATGTCCCCCTCAAAGCTCATGTTCTTGATAGCACTGAGCATTAAAATACCAACATAGAGCATGGCCGGAGTGGTTGCAAACGAAGGAATTGCAAGGAAAATCGGCGCAAACACAATAGCAATGATAAACATGATACCGGTGGTCAATGCGGTCAGACCGGTTTTACCGCCTGCAGCAACGCCTGCACTGGACTCAACATAACTGGTAACGGTGGAAGTACCCAGGCAAGCACCTACAACAGTACCAACAGCGTCTGCCATCAGTGCACCGCCGGCACGGGGAAGGCTTCCGTCCTCTTTCATCAGACCGGCCTTCTGGGTAACACCAATCAAAGTACCAACCGTATCAAAGATATCGGTGTACAGGAATGTAAATACAACAACCGCAAATGCAGCGAACTCTTTTACGATAAAACCAAAATCAAACGCAAACAACGCGGGAGCAGCAAAATTGCTCTTGATTGCATCCCAGGAAAGCGAAGGAATTACAGAGTATACGCCGTTTGCAGGGTCAACAACATACCAACCGCAAAGCTCAGCAATTACGCCAAGGATCCAGGTAGCAATGATACCAAGCAGAATGCCACCGGGAACTTTTTTGTACTCAAGCACACCGATAATGAGCAAGCCGATGATGGAAAGGGTAACCGGTGCAGATGCAAGATCGCCAAGTGCAACGGTAGTAGCCGGGCTTGCAACAATCACCTTGGAATTGAGCAGTGCGATAATGGTGATAAACAGACCGATACCTGCAGTGATACCGAACTTAAGGTTTTGAGGAATTTTATTCACCAGTGCTTCTCTAAATTTGAAAAGCGACATGATCATAAAAATAATACCCTCAACAAATACTGCTGTTAATGCTACCTGATAGGAATAACCCATCGCGCCGCAAACTGTAAAAGCAAAAAATGCATTCAGACCCATACCGGATGCCAGTGCTACCGGATAGTTTGCAAAAAATGCCATGCAGATTGTAGCGATTGCTGCAGAAATGGCGGTTGCCATAAAGATTGCAGCGGGTGTTGCACCGGGAATGTTTCCGAGATAACCCGGATTGACTGCCAGGATATACGCCATCGCAAGGAAGGTCGTAATACCGGCAATGATTTCCCGTTTTACTGTGGTACCGTTTTCTTTGAGCTTAAACAACTTTTCCAAAACTTTCTCGCTCCTTCTCTTTAGATATTTACGTCAAACGCCCTTGGGGCGCAACAACGTCAAAGGGTGGTATAATTTTCCAACAATAATATACAATATTATACAATAAATGTTTTAGTTTGACAAGTCTTTTCTTTATAAATTAAAAATATCACTTTTCGTTGGAAAACAAAAGCTTTTGGGCATTTTCGTAAAGGATTTTCTCGTTTTCGCCCGAAGAAAGACCAAGTGCAAAAAACTTTTCAAGTGCAACATCATGCCGCATCAACGGATAATCCGTGGCAAACAACACCCGATTGATATCGTGTTTGCGTATGATGTTGACAATCGAAGCATTATCCAATTGTTGGTGAACACTTGAAGTATCAATATACAAATTCCGCCCTATCAGGCAATCCAACGCCTCATCCCAACGGCTATGTCCACCCAAATGCGCACCAATTACTGTAAGATTCGGAAAATCCTTCATCACCTTTGCAAGTCTGCGTGGCGAGGAATAATCATAATTTTTATCTCCCACATGAAATATAAATGTAAGTTTTCCCTGCGCCGCCTCATAAATAGGATACATTCGCGGATCATCAATATCAAAATGCTGAAAATCCGGATGCAGTTTAATTCCCTTGAGCCCCATCGAGAGCATGCGTTCTATTTCTTTTTCAAACTCGGTATAATCGGGATGCATGGAGCCAAATCCTGCAATGGTGTCACTGATATTTTCTGCAATAAAAGTATTTACACTTTCTACTTGTTCTGCTTTTGTTGCAGATGAAAACACCAAAAGCTTTTCAACGCCTGCAGAGGATGCGCTGGTAAGTAAATCTGCAATTGTTCCATTTCCGTGGGTGGGATAATGATAATAATCCCCTACAAATGCCGTCGCCTTTTCTGCGATTTTATCCGGAAAAATATGCGTGTGTGTATCAATGATGGTAGTTTGAGACATCATTTCACCCCGATATCTTTTCTGTAATGCATATCAGTGAAAGAAATCTCCCTTACTCCCTCATACGCTCTTTTGATTGCGGCATCCAACGTGGGTGCTAAACCGACAATTCCCAACACACGACCACCTGCGGTCAAGTAATTATCGCCGTCACGCTTAGTTCCGGCATGGAATATGCAAATATCATCCATTTGGGCAGTTTTATCCAATCCTTGAATGCAATAGCCGCTTTTGTAAGATTTGGGATATCCGCCCGATGCAGCAACCACACACACTGCAGCATTATCCGACCATTCAATGTCAATCTCATCTAATTTCTCGTCCACAATCGCTTCGAAAATGGTAAGCAGATCGGTTTTCAGACGCGGCAAAACAACCTGAGTTTCCGGATCGCCAAAACGCGCATTGTACTCAATTACTTTCACACCGTTTTCGGTCATAATCAAGCCAAAATACAATACACCCTTGAAGGTTCTTCCCTCTTTATTCATAGCGTGCATGGTGGGCTCAATTATGGTACGATAGGTTTCCTCTGCGATTTTTTCGTCATACAACCGACTGGGCGAAAAGGTACCCATACCACCGGTATTGGGGCCTTCATCGTTGTCATAAGCACGTTTGTGGTCTTGTGCAGACACCATCGGAACAATGGTTTTTCCATCCGTGAACGCAAGTACCGAAACTTCCTGACCGGTCAGAAATTCCTCTACCACCACACGATTTCCTGCCGCACCAAAAAGCTTGTTGTCCATCATATCGGTAACAGCCGCCTGTGCCTGCTCAAAATCCTGTGCAATGATAACGCCCTTTCCCAACGCAAGCCCTTCTGCTTTGATCACTGCAGGGTAAGAATTCTGCTCGCGGATATATTCGATGGCAGATGCACTGTCATCAAATACCTCATAACGCGCAGTGGGAATTCCGTATCGTTTCATGAGGTCCTTGGAAAATACCTTGCTGCCCTCGATAATGGCGGCATTTGCGCGCGGACCAAACACGCGTAATCCTGCAGTCTCAAATGCATCTACCGCACCTAATACCAACGGATCGTCAGGTCCGACCACCGTAAGGTCGATTTTCTTTTCCTTTGCAAAAGCAACCAGGGCTTCAAAATCGGTTACCTTAATATCTACGCAGGTGGCAATGGCAGATATACCACCATTACCCGGTGCACAATATATTTCGTCAACTTTTGGGCTTTGGCTCAATTTCCACACGATGGTATGTTCTCTGCCGCCGCCACCGATTACCAGAACCTTCATTGGTGTTTCTCCCTTCGCTTTTGTAAAAGATTAATGTTTGAAGTGACGCATTTTGGTAAACAACATGGGAATGCCATATTTGTTACAAGCGTCAATCGATTCCTGGTCACGAACCGAACCGCCGGGTTGGATAATTGCGCTGATGCCAGCCTGATGTGCCGTTTCTACGCAATCCGGGAACGGGAAAAATGCATCCGAACCCATAACAGAGCCAGCAACCTTTTCACCGCCATACTTAATGCAAAGTTCCAGCGCAGTAATGCGATTGGTCTGACCGGGACCAATGCCAACCGACTGCAAATCTTTTGCCAGAGTGATGCCGTTGGACTTGGTGTGTTTTACCAATTTCCATGCAAAGAGCAGATCTTTCATCTGTTCTTCGGTGGGTTTTACATCGGTAACACAAACCAGTTCCTCTTCATCATAAATATCGGTATCCAGCTCCTGAACAAGCAGACCACCGGGCACTTTAATCATGCGAGTTTCTTCTTTGTCAAACGGTTTTTCAATATCTTTGAGTTCGAGTAAACGAAGGTTTTTCTTCTTGGTAAGAATCTCCATCGCTTCCTCCGAGAAGGACGGAGCGATGATGATTTCAAGGAAAATTTTTGCCATTTCTTCTGCGGTTTTGCCGTCAACCTCACAATTTGCTGCTACAATTCCACCAAAGATAGAAACGGGATCCGCCTCATATGCACGCACATATGCATCATAAATATTATCGGCAGATGCAACACCACAGGGATTTGCGTGTTTTACAGCGACAACCGTCGGCACATCAAATTCTTTGAGCAATTCAAGTGCGCCGTTGGTGTCGTTGATATTGTTGTACGAAAGTTCTTTGCCATGAAGCTGCTTTGCAGCAGTAATCACACCAGTCTTGGTGGAAACCTCTTTATAATACATTGCCGCCTGATGCGGGTTCTCACCATAACGCAGATCCTGCGCCTTCTCAAAGGTCATGGTAAAGGTGTCCGGGAATCCGGTCAAGCCATTCTGCTTGCGCAGATAGGTGGCAATCAGTGTATCATATGCGCTGGTATGCTCAAACACTTTATACGCCAACAAAAATTTTGTTTCTTTCTTCACTGCGCCATTTTCACGCAACTCGGAAATTACAGTATCATAATCTGCCGGATCAACCACAACAGCAACATCCTGATAGTTTTTTGCAGCTGCACGAATCATGGTTGGACCACCGATATCGATGTTTTCGATTGCTTCTTCCAGTTCTACCCCCTCTTTTAAAATGGTTTGCTTAAACGGATAGAGGTTGATAGCAACCACATCAATGGTTTCCACGCCCAGCTCTTCCAACTGGCGCATGTGATCCGGATTACTCCGCATTGCCAAAACACCTGCGTGGATATTGGGATGCAATGTCTTTACACGACCGTCCAGACATTCGGGGAACCCTGTAATATCCGAAACATTAATCACGGGGATTCCTGCTTCTGCAATTGCTTTTTGGGTTCCTCCGGTGGAAATGATTTCAAAACCAAGTTCCGCCAGATTTTTTGCAAATTCCACTACTCCGGTTTTGTCTGATACACTAATCAGTGCACGTTTTGCCATAATTAAGTCCTCCCGCCAAATATTTTTTAATATAAATAAATGTTTGAACGGAAGCAACCATCTGATTACTCCCGTTAGTTTACCATAATCTTTTTATGGTAATAACCGCACGTTTCTACCATCAACCGTGAGACGACCGTCGCAGAACCACGCAATTGCCTGTGGCAAAATATGCCACTCTGCCTGCTCCATGACACGTTTTTGCAATACTTCCGGGGTGTCCCCCTCCTCTACTGCAACCGCTTTTTGCGCAATAATCGCACCGCCATCCGGTACGTTGTTTACAAAATGCACCGTTGCACCGGTCAATTTAACACCATATTCCAGTACCTTTTCGTGCACATGCAGACCATAATATCCCTTACCACAAAACGAAGGAATGAGCGAAGGATGAATATTGATGATTTTGTTTTCATATGCATCAATCAATCTATCCCCCACTATGGACAAATACCCAGCCATAACAATCAAATCCACATTCCGGGATTTCATATGTGCAACAATCGCAGCATCCAGTTCATCCTGTGAAGAAAAATCGCGTTTGGCAAGTACCACACCTTCAACACCATGATTTTCCGCGCGTTGGAGTGCATACACACCTGCTTTGCTGGCGACAACGGTTACCACTCTGCCGTTTTGGATAATGCCGGAATCCACCGCATCCAGTATTGCCTGTAGATTCGTACCGCCGCCCGAAACCAATACGCCGATATTTAACATATCACAACGCCGCCTTCGCCGTCTTCTACCGTCCCTACGATTGAAGCAGTTTCGCCACACTGTGTAAGAATATCCAGTGTTTTCTGAGCATCTGCAGGATCTACTGCCAGCATCATACCAATACCCATATTAAAGGTATTGAACATGTCGCGTTCGGGCACTTCACCACGTTCTGCAATCAAATCGAAAATGGGAAGCACTTTCCAACTACCTTTTTTGATAGCCGCACGCTTGCCTTCGGGAAGCATACGGGGAATATTCTCATAGAATCCGCCACCGGTAATGTGCGATACTGCATGCACCGAAACAGATTTGAGCACCTCAATCATGGGTTTTACATAAATTTTGGTTGGTGTCAAAAGCGCTTCACCAATGGACATTCCCAGTTTTTCATTGTATTCACGCAAATCCGAATCCGGATTTTCCACATCAAATACCTTACGAACCAACGAATAGCCATTGCTATGTACACCGGAGGAAGCAATGCCGATCAACACATCACCGGTTTTTACAGCACTTCCATCTATAATGCGGTCTTTACTTACAATGCCCACCGTAAATCCCGCCAGGTCATACTCGTCTTCCGCATAAAATCCGGGCATCTCAGCGGTTTCGCCACCAATGAGCGCACATCCTGCAGCCACACATCCCTCCGCCACGCCGGATACAATTTCCGCTACGCGTTCGGGGACATTCTTTCCTACTGCAACATAGTCCAAGAAAAACAACGGTTTTGCGCCCTGGCAAACCACATCGTTAACACACATTGCCACACAATCCTGACCAATGGTATCATGCTTGTCCATCAAAAAAGCAAGTTTAAGCTTTGTACCCACACCGTCGGTACCGGCAACCAGAACAGGGTTATCCAAATCATTCTTATCCAATTCAAACAACCCGCCAAAACCACCTAAATCGGTCAAAACACCATCTGTAAAGGTCTTTTTTACATGGCTCTTCATCAATTCAACCGCTTTGTATCCTGCTTCTACGTCTACGCCTGCTTTCTTATAGCTCTCGCTCATGTCCTTCTCCTCTCAATTGCCTTTTTATTTTGATTCGCCCGGTACATCCATCGGATAGATTCCATCGAAACAACCATGGCAAAAACCACCCTCGCGTCCAGGTAGTACATCTTTGAGTCCTTCAATGCTCAGATATCCAAGGCTATCCGCCTCAATCATCCGCGCAATTTCATCCATCTCCAAGTTGCATGCAATCAAATGTGTTTTTGAGGGAACATCCGTTCCAAAATAGCAGGGCCATTTAAATGGTGGTGAACTAATGCGTACATGCACTTCCAACGCTCCTGCCTGCTTAAGCATACGAACAATATTGCGGATGGTGGTACCGCGCACAATGGAATCATCCACCATTACTACGCGTTTTCCCTTTACTGCGTTTGCGAGCACATTCAGTTTGATCTGAACACTCTTTTGACGTTGGCTCTGATCCGGTTGGATAAAGGTACGCCCAATATAACGGTTCTTAATCAATCCGTATCCATATGGAATACCCGATTCTTCCGAATATCCGATTGCTGCGCATAAGCCGGAATCAGGCACGCCAAACACAAGATCAGCTTCTACCGGATGCTCTTTTGCAAGAATTCTACCCATCTGCTTACGGGATTCATATACACTTACGCCCTCGATTTCGCTGTCAGGACGCGCAAAATACACATATTCAAAAATACAAATATTTTTGTTCGCAGTCATGTTATCACGAACCGAACGTACTCCATCCTTGCTTACAACCACAATTTCTCCCGGCTCCACCTCGCGGACAAATTGGGCACCTATGGCATCCAACGCACATGTTTCAGAAGCAAAAATATAGGAGTTTTCCAACTTACCCAAGCACAACGGACGAATTCCATATGGGTCACGCACACCAATCAGTTTTTCCGGGCTCATAATTACCAGCGAATATGCACCGCGGATAATCTTCATCATGTTGGAAATAGCCTGTTCTACACTATGACTGTTAATGCGTTCTTTTGCGGTAACATATGCAATAATCTCCGCATCATTTCCAGTATGGAAAATTGCTCCTTCCTCTTCGAAGCGGCTACGAATTTCATCCGCGTTGGTCAATGCACCATTATGCGCAATGGTAAGACTACCCTTTTTATATTTGCTGACCAATGGTTGGGCATTTTCGCGGTGTTTCGCATTTGCGGTGGCATAACGAACATGCCCTACTGCAATCTGTCCCTGTAGATGCTTTAAGACCGTATCATTAAATACGTCAGGCACCAGACCAGAATCTTTATGACAAATAATATTTCCGTCATCATTTACTGCGATACCACAACTTTCCTGCCCACGATGTTGCAGTGCATACAGTGCATAATAGGTAATTCGCGCACAATCCAAGCCATCATTGTCATAAATTCCAAATACGCCGCATTCTTCATTGAGCGAATCGTTTCTCCAACATAGTTGGTTGCAATCTGTCTGTTTCAATATCAGCACTCCCTTTCAGGCATTTTTTACCCATCCGATGTATATGGTTCATTATAATTTTACAACTTCTTGTGCAATGGCACGGTCTTTTTCTCGTACACCTTCCTCCATATCGCGTTTAAACGCAACAAGCTTTTCGGTCAATTCCGGATATCCGAGCGCCAACATCTGTACCGCTAAAATTCCGGCGTTATCCGCACCATCTATGGCAACCGTTGCAACCGGAATACCCTTTGGCATCTGCACCATGGAAAGGAGCGAATCCAATCCATCCATGGTGGAAGATTTGATGGGAACACCGATGACCGGCAAAGTGGTATACGCAGCAATTACTCCACCTAAATGTGCTGCCTTTCCTGCAGCAGCAATAATAACACCGACGCCATTTTCAGCTGCTGAAGATGCAAATTGTTCTGCATCGCGTGGAGTGCGGTGCGCCGAAATAATACGAACTTCCGTTTGAACACCAAATTTCTTAAGAATCTGAATACACGGAACAAGTTTTGGAAAATCAGAATCACTTCCCATAACAATGGCAACCTTTGGTAGATTGGACATGAATAAACCTCCTTATATTTTCTACAAATTTTAAAACATGCGACATTTTGACTTATTTTGTCAGAAAGCGACAACAAATAGCAAAAAATATTCCATCATACTTATTATACCCCTTGCCACCCCGCTTGTCAAACACATTTTTTCTAAAATAATCATATTAACATCCGTTGAAATTGTGGATTATTTTTGTTTCTTTTCCACTTGGTAAAAAGCAATCTGCAGCGCTGCTTTCCACATGGGGAAGCAGAACAAAAAACGCAAAAAGAGCACCCTTTTCGGATGCTCTTTCTATGATTATTTCTCTTGTAAAAACCGTTCCAGACGATCCAGACCCTCTTTGATATTTTCCATGCTGGTAGCATAGGACCAACGAACATAGTTGGGAGCAGCAAATCCGGTACCGGGAACAACCGCAACCTTTGCTTTTTCCAAAAACAGATTTGCAAATACATCCGCATCGGTAATGGTAGTGCCATAAAGCGTTTTTCCCATCAGCGCAGAAATATTCATCATCACATAAAATGCGCCTTGCGGCATGAGGCAGGATACTCCGTCAATAGAATTCATGCGTTCCACCATATAGCAACGGCGTTCCTCGAAGGTAGCGCGCATTTCTTCGATTTCGTCCTTGGGACCGGTCAATGCCGCATAAGAAGCACGCTGCGCAATGGAATTGGGGTTTGAAGTTGCATGACTCTGCACGCTTCCCATTACCTTGGCAATCTGCGCATTGGACGCAGTATAACCAATTCTCCAACCGGTCATGGCATACGTTTTAGATACGCCATTGATAATGATGGTAAGATCTTTGATTTTATCGCCCAACGACGCAATGCTCACATGCTTTTCGCCACCATAAATCAGGTGCTCATATATTTCATCCGAGATTACATACAGATTCTTTTCTACTGCCAAATCCGCAACCGCCTGTAGTTCCTCCTTGGTGTACAACATACCGGTAGGGTTGCTGGGGCTGTTAATTAAAATCGCACGGGTTTTTGGGGTAATAGCAGATACAAGTTGGTCAATGGTAAATTTGAATCCGTTTTCTTCGGTGGTGTCAACAATCACGGGAATACCGTCATTTAAACGGATCATCTCGGTATAACTTACCCAAAACGGTGCCGGAACAATCACTTCGTCGCCGGGATTTAAAATAGCCCCAAACGCATTCATCAGCGAATGTTTTGCACCATTGCTGATTACAATCTGGTTGGGCTGATAATCCAACCCATTGTCGGCTTTGAGTTTATCACATACTGCCTGCTTGAGTTCCATGGTTCCCGAAGCAGGGGTATATTTGGTCATTCCGGCATTGATTGCCTCGATTGCAGCATCTTTGATGTGTCGCGGTGTATCAAAATCCGGTTCGCCGGCACCAAATCCCACAACGTCCAGACCGTCCGCTTTCATCTGCTTAAATTTTGCATCAATCGCCAATGTGGGCGAAGGAGAAATACTCTGAAATTTCTCGGATAAATACATAAGGTTCCCCTCCAAATCAAATTACATTATTACCATTGTAATTCATTTTAATCAACAATGCAAGTTTTTTGACCAAAAAATTCATATTTTTTGAAAAAATCGTCAAAATTCCCGTAAAACAACCTTTGTATGAAAGATTCCTTGTAGTTATCATGCAAAAGCCGTTCAAATAATATTGGCATTTTATCGGCAGATGTGACGTCAGTCATGGTAACCTCAATCCCATCAAAATCAGCGCCTATTCCAATATGATTTTCGCCTCCGAGGGAAAGAATATGTGCGATATGTCTTACCACATCATCAACATTGGCAACATTAGTGCCATTTAGAAAAAATGGATATAGATTGATCCCCACCATACCCCCCGAAGAAAAAATGGTTTTGAGTTGTTCATCAGTCAGGTTTCGCGGATGATTGCACACCGCCCTTGCATTGGAATGGGTAGCTACTATCGGGTTTTTCCAGTATTCTGCCATATCCCAAAATCCCCGTTCCGAGCAATGCGACACATCCAATATCGTGTTATTTTTATCCATGTGATCCAGTGCTAACTTTCCCATATGAGTGAGCCCGTTTTTATTTTCACCAATTCCACCGCAAAGCGGATTGTCCTGATTCCATGTAAGGCTCATCATCTTTACACCTGAGCGCGCATATTCTTCTATGTCATCTACTGTAAAACCCGGCTGATTTCCCAATCCTTCAATTGAAATCAAAGCCGAAATCTTTTTGTTCCCTACTTCACGATAATCTGTCACAAAAGCGTCCCCGCTCTGTTTTTGTATCATCTCCACCAGAGAAAGTATTTCAAATTTGTTGAGATTACCCTCGTTGAATATCGCAAACACCTGACTTGCACACTCGTATACCGATAGCCTTTCCAGGCTCACATGGTACGGATTATGCGCCAATGTTCCACCGGTTTGGGCAACCTTTAATATGGTATCACAGTGTGCATCAAAATATCGGCATCCCATTTCCTATCTCCTTTCGCCTGCATCAAATGCACCGCGAATCAGATTGTATCGGGAAACGGAAAATATTCCTCCACGAACAGTGGCATACACTTCCATCACGTCAAACCTCACAGGTGCATCTATTTCATGATATGCCAGATAATATTCTGCTGCCCGTATTATTTTTTTCTGTTTTGCCGGGGTAACTGCCTCACAGGGCAATCCGAATCCCGTTCCAAGACGGGTTTTTACCTCAATAAAGCACAGAGTGTCCTCTTCGTAAGCAATGATGTCCACTTCTGCGGTGCGGATGCGAAAATTACGTTCCACAATACGCCATCCCTGCTTTGACAAAGCCTGACAAACTGCATCCTCTCCGGCTGCACCGATTTCTTTGTTATTCATAAAAACTCCTTTACACCCCGAAATGTTTTGCGATGAATGGGGCAAGGTCCAAATTGCTCGATTGCTTCCCGATGCGCTTTGGAGGGGTAACCCTTATGCTTGGCAAATCCGTATTGCGGATAAACCGAATCCATTTCTACTATGTATCTGTCCCTTGAAACCTTGGCGAGGATGGATGCCGCCGCAATGGACTGAGAAAGCGCATCGCCCTTTACAACCGTTTCATACGGCACCGGTATGTCATGTGCACGATTACCATCTATCAACGCAAAATCCGGTTTTATGGACAGTTGATTGAGCGCCATACCAAATGCTTTGATGGATGCATTCAAAATGTTAATCCGATCAATTTCCGCCTCATCCACCGAAACGATGGCATATGCCGCCGCACGCTCACAAATCACGTCAAACAGCTGCTCGCGTTTTTTCTCGCTCAGTTTTTTAGAATCATTGATCCCCTCAATGATGACCCCCGGTTCAAAAATCACCGCAGCCGCAAACACGGCACCCGCCAAAGGTCCACGCCCAGCCTCATCTACTCCTGCAATATACCGGTATCCCTGTTGCCAATATTTATTTTCATAGTCCAGCATGATTCTTCTCCCCCTTTGTTAAAATATCGCACACCATTTGGCGTGCGATATTACACATCTTATTTTTCTGGCATTTCAAGTGAAATTCTGCCAAGCTTTGCCGCACGGAATTCATCAAGCAGGATATTTGCGGCGCGTAACGTGTCAATCTCTCCGCCCGACACAACAAAGCCACGTTTTCTGCCCAACAATTCCAACAGTTCATATCCAGTTTTATCAGTAACATCATCCATTTTATAACGTTCGGCAAGGCACTGCGGATAGCGGGTTGCCAAAAGTTCAAGCAAATGGCACGAAAGCTCTTCCACATCCATGATGTCATCCTTGATTGCCCCGGTATATGCAAGATACATGCCCACTTGCTCGTCCTCGAATTTCGGCCACAAAATGCCGGGTGTATCCAACAATTCAAACCCGTTTTGCAAACGAATCCATTGTTTTCCGCGCGTTACACCGGGTCTATCGCCAACCTGTGCACTCTTTTTACCCGAAAGCTTATTGATAAAAGAAGATTTCCCCACGTTGGGCACACCAACCACCATCAATTTAATACTGCGTCCTACCAGACCACGTTCTTTTTGTCTGGCAATCTGCTCGGAAAGCAGGGCGCGGCAACGTTCCAACACCATTTTAAGACTCTTGTCTGCAACCGAGCTGATGCGCATGGCTTCCACGCCATGCTGCTTGAAATATTCCACCCATGCATCGGTGGCATTCTGGTCTGCGATATCCGCCTTATTAAGCAGCAAAAGGCGGGGCTTTTGCCCCACCAATGCATCGATTTCCGGATTGCGGCTACTTAGCGGCAACCGCGCATCCACAAGCTCAATAATCAAATCAACCAGTTTTAAATTTTCCTGAATCATCCGCCGGGTCTTTGTCATATGACCCGGAAACCATTGTAAATTCATCGTGATTTATCACCGGGCAGAAACACTTTCTGCGGCATCCTTTCTGCAGATTTTACTTTAATGTACCAAATTCAGAAAAGGGCAACAAACGGAACAACGCATGACCAATCACATTTTTCACAGGGATGGCACCCACGGTCGCATCACGGCTGTCACGGCTCTCGTTCCGGTTATCTCCCATTACAAAGATGTGATTTTCTGGAACAGTATACGGATATTTCATGGTGCCTTCATCGCGGATAAAATCCTGACGAATATAGTCTTCAGTCAACACCACACCGTCCACCTTTACCGTATCGGTATCCTCGTCCACCTCTACTACCTGCCCCTCAGTGGCAATCACACGCTTAATATAGGGGGTTTTGGGGCTATTTGGCGGTCTGAATACAATAATATCCCCCACTTCGGGTTCATACATAAAACGGTTTACATACAGGGTATCTCCGTGCTGCAATGTGTTTCTCATGGACGGACCATCCACGCGCACCAGAGTAAATAAAAACGTACGAATTAAAAGCGCAATCAATATTGCAGCCGCAATGGATACCACCCAGTCCCACAACTCCTTTTTCCAATCAACTTTGCTTTTTTCGGGCTCAGGCTGGTATTCATCAAACTCGTATCCGTAATCTTCGTCTTCTTGATTTAGGGGAAGATTTTCAACCTCTTCTTCCACGTTTTGCTCATTCAAAACATCCTGATTTTCTTGGTACTGTTCATCGCGATTGTTGAATTCATCCATTTCAATCACCGCGCCCGCAATTTGGGCTATCCTTTCTTGAATAATCACTTTTTGGTTACAACAAAACGGGTATTATATCAATACCCGTTTTGCATGTGTACTTAGATTCTCTCTTTAACTTTAGCAGCTTTACCAACTCTGTCACGCAGATAGTAGAGCTTTGCTCTGCGAACTTTACCTTTACGCACAACTTCGATTTTTGCAATCTTGGGCGAATTTACCGGGAAAGTACGCTCTACGCCAACGCCGTAGGACACACGCCGAACCGTAAAGGTCTCGGAAATGCCACCGTGCTTTTTGGCAATGATGGTGCCTTCAAAGACCTGAATACGCTCGCGGTTGCCTTCTTTAATCTGTACGTGAACACGCACGGTATCACCGATCAACAACTCGGGCAGATCAGTTCTGATCTGGTCTTTGGTGATGCTGGAAATGATATCCATTGTAACTATTCCTCCTCTCTCCGTAGACGTTCGTGCGTTACAAGCAGAGGACCGTCCGTTTTACCTCAAATACTATATCACATTTTTTTGGAAATTTCAATAGTTTTTTTCAATTTTATCAAATATTTTTAATTTTCTTTTTCTTTGAGCAAATCCGGTCTGCGAATTGCAGTGATTTTCCGCGCTTCTTCCTCTCTCCAACGTGCAATTTCCGCGTGATTTCCGGACAAAAGCACCTCCGGAACCTCCCGTTCTCTCCAAACGGGCGGACGAGTGTAATGCGGATATTCCAATAAACCGGAAAAGTGCGACTCATCCGTAAAACTTTCCGGGTTTGATAAAACCCCCTCCAGCATACGGCTGACCGCATCAATCAGAACCATGGCAGGCAATTCCCCACCGGTAAGCACATAATCACCAATGGATATTTCCTCATCCACCACCTCGTCAATTAACCTTTGGTCCACTCCTTCGTAGTGACCACACAGTAAAACGATATGCTCTCG
This sequence comes from Oscillospiraceae bacterium, assembly GCA_015068705.1. Taxonomy (GTDB): domain Bacteria; phylum Bacillota; class Clostridia; order UMGS1810; family UMGS1810; genus SIG448. The sequence goes on along the minus strand of SVJZ01000004.1, from coordinate 14,342 downwards.
CTTGGATAACTCGATTGCCTTTTCCTGTGTCAAGGTTTTCCCTTTGGGCGACATATAAATCAGATGCGGCTTATATGTGCATTCATCTGCGATTGACCGGTATGCATCGTAAATGGGCGGTGCCTGCATTACCATGCCGCGCCCTCCGCCATATGGCGCATCGTCTACACGGTTGTGCTTATTTCCTGCAAAATCACGAATATTTACCGTGTTAATCTGCAAAATTCCGTTGCCTTGCGCACGACCAAGCATACTTTCTCCAAGTGGTGCAAACATTTCCGGAAATAAAGTAAGGATGTCAAACCTCATCGTCCAGTCCCTCCGGAAGCGTAACCATCATCACTTTTTCAACTAGGTTAACCTCGTCAATTACACTTTTCAGAGCAGGTATCAGTAGATCGCGTTTTCCTTCTCGTTTTACCACATATACATCGTTACTGCCGGTGGAAAACACATCGGTCAGTACACCGAGTTTTTGTTCTTTTTCTATTACAGTTAAGCCAATAAGGTCGGTGACAAACCAGGTCTGTTCGGGCAACTCGCCAAAATCTGCACGGTCGGCATACAGCACCATGCCACGCATCGCCTCTGCCGCTTCTACTGTATTTACGCCGGACAGCTTGAGCAAAACACTTGCTTTGTGGTAACGTACTCCCTCCACCGAAAACGCCTTTCCCTCTTTGGTATAAAGGGTATCAAATTGCTCCAGTACTTCAGGCGCGTCTGTCCACGGATTGAGTTTCACTTCACCTTTGAGTGCATGTGTATTGACAATTTCTCCCACTTCAATCAGTTGCATGGGTTTCACTCCTTATCAGCAGTTATCTTCCAAAATAAAAATAGTATGCGGAGAATGGACTACCCAATCATTCGAATAAATCGAACAATCAGATAGTCCATTCTCTTGCACCGAAAACTATTGCATGATTTCCACAGAAACCCGTGTGTTCTCACGGCTTGCCGCAGCTTTCATCACCGCGCGGATGGATTTGGCAATCCGGCCCTGTTTGCCGATTACCTTGCCCATATCCTCGTCGCGAACGTGCAGTTCGAGAACAAGACCCTGCTCGTCCTCAACCTCACGCACCACAACGTCTTCCGGGTAATCCACCAGTGCCCGTGCGATGTATTCCAATAGCTCTTTCATGGCGTTTTCCCCTTCAAAAATTATTTGATTACGCCGCTCTTTTTGAGCAGAGCGCGTACCGTATCGGTCGGCTGTGCACCGTTTGCCAGCCATTTGTTGGCTTTCTCAGCGTCGATGTTGATTTCAGCAGGATTAACCATCGGGTTGTAAGTACCTACCTCCTCAATGAAACGACCGTCTCTCGGATAGCGGGAGTCCGCAACCACTACACGGTAAAACGGAGCCTTCTTTGCGCCCATACGTTTTAATCTCATTTTGACCATTCTATTTCACCTCCGTAATTGAATTCGTTTATGCAATTAAGCTACCGCAAAAATCCGCCCATGCCACGCATGCTGCGTTTCAATTTTTTGGGGTTGCTGAATTGTTTCATCATTTTCTTCATTTGCTCAAATTGTTTGAGCAACATATTTACATCCTGAACCCGTGTGCCGCTTCCCTCTGCAATACGCTTTTTGCGACTTGCGTTGATTAACTCAGGCTTCACCCGTTCTGCCGACGTCATGGATGTAATCATTGCCTCAATATGCAATATCTTTCGTTCATCCACCGATACACCCTGCAACGCCTTTTGGTTCATACCGGGGAGCATTCCTAAAATATCGGTTAAAGAACCCATGTTTTTCATCTGACGCAACTGATCGAGATAATCGTCCAATGTAAAGGTGGATTCACGGATTTTTTTCTCCAACTCTTCCGCCTTTTTCTCGTCAAACGCCTGTTGTGCCTTATCAATCAACGTAAGCACATCACCCATTCCAAGAATACGGGATGCCATACGTTCGGGATGAAACTGGTCTAAATCGGTGAGCTTTTCACCCATACCGGCAAACTTGATTGGCTTTCCGGTAACAGCGCGAACCGATAACGCCGCACCGCCACGAGTGTCACCATCCAACTTGGTAAGCACCACGCCGGTAATCTCCAACTGACTGTTGAAATGCTCGGCAACATTTACTGCATCCTGACCGGTCATCGCATCAATCACCAACAAAATCTCGGTAACCGGAACTGCATCTTTGATGGCAGAAAGTTCGCCCATCAGTTCTTCATCTATATGCAACCGACCGGCAGTATCGATAATCACCACATCGTTTCCATTCCGTTCGGCATGCTCTGCACTTTTTATGGCTATCTCCACAGGGTTTGTGCACTCATCCAACGAGAACACCGGCACCTGAAGCTGCTCTCCTACTACTTTTAATTGCTTGCGTGCAGCAGGTCTGTACACGTCTGCCGCAACCAGCAAAGGACGCTTCCCCTGCTTTTTTAAGAAACCGCCGAGTTTAGCACTGGTAGTGGTTTTACCGGCACCCTGTAATCCAACCATCATAATAATGGTAGGTGGTTTGGATGCAAACTGTATTTTTGCAGCCTCCGCACCCATCAACACGGTCAGCTCTTCGTTTACAATTTTGATAACCTGCTGACCGGGCGTCAGGCTTTCCAGCACATCACTGCCCAAAGCACGTTCGGATACGGTCTTTACAAAATCCCGCACCACTTTAAAGTTTACGTCCGCCTCCAGCAACGCAAGCTTTACCTCGCGCATGGCAACCTTTAAATCAGCCTCGGTAATTTTGCCTTTTCCTCTTAACTTTTTGAAAGCTTCCTGCAACTTATCCGACAGGTTTTCAAATGCCATAGTTCTCTCCTATATGAAATACGTCATAGTAACTTATCAATCTCATCCAACAGTGCAATCATTTCGTCGCTTTCCTCCGCGGAAGAGTTTTGTGCAATTTCCCGGATTTTTTCGGTAAGCAGGGCAACGGTCTGAAACCGCTGCGCCAAACGGAGATTCTCCTCGTATGATCCCAATTGGCGTTCCGCACGCTTAATGTGATCACGCACGCCCTGACGAGTCATCCCCGTTCGCTCGGCAATCTCACCAAGCGACAGGTCTTCTTCATAATACAATTCCAGTATTTCCTGACGCTTTTCCGGAAGTAATCCGCCGTAAAAATCCAACAGATATCCTACTTGAAGATTTTTCATATCCATCACCCACAAAGAAAAAGCAACTGTAAAGTGTTTTGCTTTACAGTTGCTAATTATACTATACATTTTTCCCCTTGTCAATACCTTTTTCCAAATTTATTTTACTGATTTTCAGTGATTCTGTCACTGTGAAATTGTTGCAATTCCTGCACCGCCTCATCCAGTTCCTGCATATTGGTGCCAAAGCCATTCCAGTCCCCTTGTGCAGCATAATTCTGGGCATTGTAATATCCCTCGGTAATCCGCTCAATCACCTTGTCCAATTCCTGTTTTGGCTCGCCTCTTCCTTCTTCCTCCGGTTCAAGCATGGGTTTGCTGTCACCGGCAGCAAGTGTTCCAACAGGACCGGTTGGAGCCTTCCCTTCAAATATTACTTCCAAAGCGCGTCGCAGCGTAGGCTCCATCACTATTTTGTCATTGTATGCTACCGCAACCCTTTTTAATTCCGGAATTGCCGCACCGCTCTGAGAAGAAATATAAATCGGTTCAATATATAAAAGCGAACCGCCAACCGGGATGGCCAGCATATTGCCCCGAATTACCTGGGAACCGCCCTGCCCCCACAAGGACATCTCGCGGGAAATGAGCGGGTCATTGTCTATCCTGCTCTCTATCTGCATGGTCCCATATACCTTGCTGCCACGCGGAAATTGATATGCGTAAAGTTGCCCGTAATTTTCTTCCTCGCAGTTTACTGCCAGATATCCCACCATATTTTCCTTGTTGGCAAGGGTATATGGCACCAACGACATCAACTGCATTCCCTGCGTATCCCCCTCGGGATATATCAGACAATAATACGGCGAGAGGCTCTTTTCCTGTTCGTGGTATATTTCCTTATCCATAACCCATAAATCCGATTCATTATAAAATGTATTGGGATTGGTCACATGATAGCGCCCGTATACCTTTGCTTGCAAGCCAAACAAATACTGCGGATAGACTGTGTGCACGCGAATGTCCTCCGGTATTGGCTCGGCAGAAAATATTTCGGGATAGATTTTTTGGTAGCTTGCGATAATGGGATCCAGCGGATCAATTACATACAGAGTGATATCTCCGTCATAAGCATCCACCACCGCTCTTACCGAATTTCGGATATAGTTGATATCATCATATGTCTGTGAATATGGATAATACGCCGAAGTGGTATAGGCATCCACCACCCATTTGAGTCGCCCTGCCCCATCAATCACCAGATACGGGTCAGAGTCAAACCGCAAAAAGGGAGCCGCCTTTTCCAGACGGGTAATGATATTGCGGTTAATCAAAATTTTACTTTCTCCGGTGATATACCCCGACATGAGCATTTTAAAATCGGTGTGTTTTACCGCATAAATCAACCGATTAAAGAAATTAAGCGCAATGCCGCCTTTCCCGTCATAAGAGAATTCCCGTTCGGTAGAGCCTTCGGTATAATCCAGTTCGCGGATGGTAGAGTTTACAATTACATAATCGTCAGCACTCACTTCTCCGTAATAAATTCGCGGTTGCGTAATCTGTGGTGCACCTGCTTGTGTTGTTGGCGGAATATCCTTAATCAGAAATTCCGGCTGTCCTTCTTCGGTCACATTACTGGCAGAGCTCATCACCGCACCAAAACCATGGGTAAAACGAAATACCCTGTTCACATAAGTCTGTGCCGAAGATGTAAGGCTGGACTTATCCATTTCTCTGGCCGACACCGATACCAGCTTGCGTTCTCCGCCGATTTCGTAAGGCAGAATATCCACATCTTTAAACTTATAGTAATTGCGCACTCCTTGTAGAGCGTTGTTCGCGGTTAATGTAGATTCTTGATCGGTAATGGCTATATTATTTAGTGTATCAGCGTATTTCCCCATCTCGTCCTTGCTGGGCATATTTGTTATGGGATGCTCTAATTCGGTCAAACCATCCAGTTTGTATGCCATCTTGGTGTATTCCATGTTTCTCATCAGATATGGGCGCTCTTTCACCGCCTCATTCGGGCTGACGAAAATTCCCTGCACTACAACCGCCACAATACTTACCAAGACCAACGAAACCGGATAAAGCGCCACTGTGATCAGTGTTTGACGGATTTTATTCTTATACAGAAATATCACTGCGGCAATCACAATCGCCACCAAAAAGAAAGGAACAAAGCGGTAAAAGTTGTACCAAATATTGATGTCGGTAAACCCGGCGCCAGCGAAATCGCCTATGGTAGAATAAAGCACTTCTTCGGATTTGAATTTGTAGGTGGTTGCCTTGAGTAAGAAGTACAACGCAATATTTGCCACATTATGAATCACAACCGGTTTTTCATACTTCACCTCGGGCAAATCCATCAAGCGGTTTACAATGTAAATAATTGCATAACTCAATGCAGCATAAATGGTAGCTGCCATCCATACCGCAAGCAGACTGTTGAGTGCCTCTGCAAGAAAAGGTCGGGTAAATATATAATAACCGATATCCCGACCGAACAACGGATCCACCTTGTCAAACGAGGTGGCGTTGGCAAACAACAAATAATTGTTATAGATTTCTTCGCTGATAAAAGAGCTGGCAATCAAAGACACCACAAGCGACACCAGAAGCTTTGCCGAAAAACCGCCAAACAATTCCGAAATAGGGCTCTCTTTATCCGCAGTAAGCCTTGTAATCAAAGCTGTGTTACAAAACAGTACCAGAAAAACTATTACAAAACTAATCGCCTGCGCAATCAATTTTACATTCAGATCGGTGCGAAACACCTGCACAAATGCATCTCCGAGTTCGCGCACTTCAAGGTAGTCAACATAAAACTCAAGCGCAAACATACAAAGGATGGCAAATATAATCGCACACCCTGCAATGATCCCGTTCCGTTTTAAATTGTGATGAAATCTCTTGGCATTGTAATCCATGATTACCGTATCCTTTCGCAATTTTATGCGTCAAACAAAGCGTTCACAAATTCCTGTGCTTTAAACTCCTGTAAATCATCCGTCCCTTCGCCCACGCCAACAAATTTAACAGGAATGTTTTGTTCGTGTGCGATGGCGATCACAATACCACCCTTGGCAGTTCCGTCCAGTTTGGTAAGCACAATGCCGGTGATATCTGCCGTTTCGGAGAATAATTTTGCCTGACTCACTGCGTTTTGCCCGGTCGTCGCATCCAACACCAGAAGCACCTCGCGGGAAGAATCGGGCAGTTCTCTTGCGATAACGCGAAATATCTTATTCAGCTCATCCATCAGATTTTTCTTGTTGTGTAGCCGTCCTGCCGTGTCGAATATCATCACATCCGCCTGACGTGCCTTGGCTGCTGCAATGGTATCAAACACTACAGCCGCAGGGTCTGCGCCCTCCTGATGCTTGATCAGGTCAACCCCTGCACGGTCTGCCCATACCTGAAGCTGGTCAATGGCAGCTGCACGGAAGGTATCCCCGGCACCCAGAATTACCTTTTTTCCCTCTGCTTTCATACGCGCGGCAATTTTACCAATGGAGGTAGTCTTACCCACGCCATTTACGCCAATTACCAAAACAACCGCCGGCTTTCCGGCAAGTGTTAAGGTGTTTTCCTGGCTGCAAAGAATCTCGGTAATAATCTCTTTGATTACCGCCATTACCTCATCGCTTTCAGAGATTTTGCGTTCTTTGGTAATAGTGCGTAACCGGTCGATGATATAAAGGGAGGTTTCTACCCCCACATCAGCAGTAATAAGTGCTTCTTCCAATTCCTCAAACAACTCCTCGTCCACCTTGCGGAAGGTTTTGAGCACATTTTCTACCTTTTCGTTAAATGAATCGCGTGTCTTGGAAAGCCCCTGCGCAAGCCGGGCAAAAAACCCCTTTTTCTCAACCGTTGCTTCGGTAGCATCCATTTCCATATGAGTAGATTCATCATTACCAATATTTATGGTAGCACCAGGTGTTTCTTCCATCGCGTCCGCTTGAGAAATCTCTGTGCTTTCTGCAGCAACCTCTTCCTCTGTCACATCTTCCTCGATAGTTTGCTCTATTTGATCTTCCTCAACGATTTCCCCGTTAATTTCTTCTGTTTCCCGGTTGGTCTGTTGGAGAATTTCATTGTCTTCCTTCTTGCCAAACATCCCCTTAAATCCCTTGAACATCATATTCCTCCAAATCTTCAAATTTGAGTTTGAGCAGTTTGGATACACCCTTTTCCTGCATGGTCACACCATACATGATATCTGCCGCCTCCATGGTGCCCCTACGGTGGGTAACCACGATAAACTGGGTTTTACCGCTATATTTCTTTACATAATCAGCAAAACGATACACATTTACATCATCCAGTGCCGCCTCAACCTCGTCAAGAATACAAAATGGTGTGGGACGTACTTCCAGCACCGCAAATAATAGCGCAATCGCCGCAAATGCACGTTCACCGCCCGACAACGCCATCAAATTCTGCAATCGTTTTCCGGGCGGTTGTACCTCTATTTCAATGCCGCTTTCCAAAACATTTGCCGGGTCATTCAAATAAAGTTTTCCGCTGCCGCCACCAAACAGTTCCCGAAATACATTGTTGAATTTGATACGAATTGCCTCAAAGCTCTCCTTGAATTGATCGGTCATAATATCCTGCATCTCGCAAATCAATTTCTCCAGTTTTGACTTGGATTCATCCAAATCCTGCTTTTGCGAGGAGAGAAATTCATACTTTTCCTTAACAACCTTGTACTCGTCTATTGCATCGATATTGATGTTTCCCAATGCTTTTATCTGTCCGCGCAGGCTTGCCGCTTCACGGGTTGCATCGCCAATCACAAGTTCTGCTTTGCGATAATCCAATGATGCCGTATAAGTAAGTTCATATTCATCCCATAACTTACTCATCACGTTTTCCATTTCAAATTCAATCTTTTCCTTGCGACTTTCCAGACGCGCAGTTTCCTGCGATAGCACATAGATGCCCTCATTCTTTTCTTTGGACAGTTTTTGTTTTTCCTTTAACTTGCCAACACCTTGTTCATACGCAAGTTGCTTTTCTTCGATGTCTTTTGCCAGAACCGCCGTTTCACCTTTGGTGTTCTCGATATTGCTGCGTATTTGCTCCATTTCGGCGAGGATTGCCTTGTTCTCCTCCTCAATTGCCGCACACTCTTCCTGGCGCGCCAAAACATCTTCCTGCTGCGCATTGCGGTTCCCTTTGAGTGTTTCTATCAAGGCTTTTGCCGCCTCGATATCTTTTGCAAGCTTTGCCGCAGTAACAACACCTTCCGTCATTTGCTGACCAAGTTTTTCTCTCTCGGTATTGCGTTGCGTAAACAATCGGGTAAATTCTTCCACCTTTTCGCGTTCTGCGCAAATTTCTTTTTCCTGCGCAAGAATTTGTTCGGCAATCTGCTCGCGTTGCTCGTTCAAGCCCGCAAGTTCCTTTACGATTGCGCCACTTTCATCGGTCAACGCCACCGTTCCTGCCGCCAGTTCTTCTGCCTCATGCCGTTTGCCCTGCAATAATGCCGTAAGGCGCACGCCTTCGTTTTCACACCGTTGCACACCGGCATCGCATTCTTCTTTTTTCTTGGCAATCTCACCAATTCTGCTCTTTGCCTTGCCAATCACTCTGTCGCAGGCGTTGATTTCTTTTTCCAACTCAGCAATATCATTTTTTAACTGCTCAATATCTTTTACACGGCTGAGCAATCGCTGATTTTGGCTTACACTACCGCCGGTCATGGAGCCGCCGGCATTTACCACATCACCCGACAGGGTTACAATTTTAAATTGGTATTTATTCTTTTTGGCAATTGCAACCGCGCAATCGATATCTTCCACCACTACTACCCGTCCGAGCAGCGAACGGAAGATACCATCATATTTTTTGTCATAACCAATCAGATCACATGCAAGTCCCACATACCCTTTTTCACCTGAGGGCACACGATCCAGCTTGGAGCCACGGACCGCCGTAAGCGGCAAAAAGGTTGCACGCCCCGCGTTGTGCTGCTTCAAATATGCAATACCGCGCTTTGCAGCCTGCTCATCTTCCACCACAATATTCTGTAGTGCACTCCCGAGCGCAATTTCCACCGCAGTTACATACTTTCCATCCACCTCAAGAAGTTTGGAAACCACCCCGTGTACTCCGGGCATCTGTTGTTTTACAATCTCCTTAACACTGCGGTAATACCCCTCATATCCTTTCTCCAATTCAGAAAGCACATTTTTCCGCGATTGTAATTCATTGAATTTCGAAGTGCGTTCGTTCTGCTCCGCTTTCGCTTTGTCCAGGTCGGCAGTAATTTTAAAATATTCGGTTTTCAGTTCGCCAAGTATTTTTTCAAATCCTTCCCGTTCCTTTGCAATCTTCTTTTCTGTTTCCTCAAAAACCTCTATGTCCTTCAACACTTCTGCGTGTTGCCTTTTTTTGGTCGCAATATCCTCGGCAACCGTGGATTTTCGCTCATCAAAACTCTTTTCCAGCACATCCAGACTGTTGGATTTGGCACGCAGTCCACTCACCTCGCCAAGCAAATCCACAATTTTGCTTTTTCCCTGTTCGGCTCCGGCATTGATGCGCGCAATCTCCGCATCCAGTTCTGCTGCTCTTTTCTTGAGTTCTTCTTCTTTTTCTCTTTCCTGTGCCTGAATTGCCGCAATTTCACCCAGCTTCTTTTCCTGCAGCTCCTCCTCGGCATTGATCATATTGATTCTCTCGCTTGCTCCTGCAATCTCTTCGCCAATCCGGGCAATGTTTTTCCGGTTGTTTTCCAGATTGTTTTCCAAAATATCCACCTTGCCGGATAAACTACCGCTACTTTTTTCCAACTCAAATAAGCTCTGTCGGGCCTGATTCACCTCTCCCAGCGCCTGTGCCAGTGCCGCATCATCTGCCTCAATTTGCGTCTCCAGCAGTTTCAAACCCTCTTTCTCTGCATTGAGTTGATCAAGGGCAATCTGATATGCTTTTGCGCATTTTTCCAAGTTTTCTTTGTGCTTGTCAACGTTATGCAACGCAATGTTGACATCCAACACCTTTAAGGTTTCGCGTAAATCAAGATATTTTCTCGCCTTGGCAGCTTGTTGTTCGAGAGGACCGACCTGTTCCTCCAAAGCCACCAGTAAATCCTTAATACGAACCAGATTTTCTTCTGTCTGGTCTAATTTTTTCTCCGCTTCGTGCTTGCGGTATTTATATTTGGTAATACCGGCAGCCTCTTCAAAAATATGGCGACGATCCTCCGATTTGGACGAAAGGATTTCGTCAATTTTACCCTGCCCGATTACCGAGTATCCCTCGCGTCCCAGACCGGTATCCATAAACAACTCGTGCACATCTTTCAGTCGGCAAGGCTTGCCGTTGATAAAATATTCACCCTCACCACTCCGATGTACACGGCGCATTACCGTTACACTCTTCGAGTCAACCGAAAAGACCTTGTCCGAATTATCCAGTGTAATGGTAACCTGGGCAAAACCCAACGGTTTTCTCTTGGCAGTGCCTGCAAAAATAACGTCCTGCATGCTTCCACCACGCAGGCTCTTGGCGCTCTGCTCTCCCATTACCCAGCGAATTGCATCCGAAACATTGCTCTTTCCGCTTCCGTTGGGTCCGACAATGGAGGTAATCCCCTGTCCAAACTCCAATTCAATTTTATCTGCAAAGGATTTAAATCCCTGCATGGTGATTCCTTTTAAGTACACAGAATTTCCTCCCCGGACATCCCGTCAGTATTTTTACACATACATATTTATTTTACCATAACTAACCCAGTATTGGCAACACATGTTTTTGATTTTTTTCACAAACAATCAGTTGTCCCTGCAAAACATCCGCATCTGCAAAAACGTTCATCATAACCCCAAACTGTTGCGCAAAATACATCACATTTTCACGCTTGTGACCAATCACCTTGGACAATTCTTTCGGATTACAATTGATGGTCAGCCGTTTGGGCAACCATTCACGCACAAACTTCTCCAACATCGTGCGAATCATCCTTCCCTCAGCCAATTCCCTCAAAGCCGGATGGTATGGTCCAATTGCAGTATCCACATTCACTCCGTCGGTAGTAGCAAGCCCCACCCGGATAACAGAAATCCCTTCTCGTCCAAACATTTGCAGCAAAACTGCGCACTGTAAAACCGTTTCTTCCAGCGTGAGCGGAACGTATTTCCCCAAACAGAATTGATCATGGAGCGCAGTCCCCTCAAGCACCAATGTAGGATAAATCCGTACCGTCTGCGGTTTCATCGCAATAATATCTCTCGCGGTGTTAATTGCCTTTTCCCGGCTATCACCCGGAAGACCCAGCATCATCTGCAACCCCAATTCTATCCCGGCTTCTCCAAGCAATTTTGCCGCATAAAACGCATCCTCTGCGTTGTGTCCTCTCCCACTCAAAGCAAGCACCTGCGCATCGGTTGATTGCACACCCAGCTCCACCGCCGTCACTCCATACGTTCGCAGGCGTTCTATGATTTCCTCATTGATACAATCCGGACGGGTCGAACAACGAATTCCCCGCACCTGTCCACTTTTTAGATATGGTTGCACCGCCCCGAGCAATTGTTCCTGCACACAGGGGTCTATTGCAGTAAAACTTCCGCCAAAAAACGCAACTTCCACATCCGTTCCTGGGCGCAGGGTAGCAAGGTGCTCCTCCACCGTTTTACACACCATTTCCGTCGTCACACCACCATGTTGTCCGGTAATGGTGTGCTGGTTGCAAAACACACACGAATGTGGGCAACCACGATGCGGCACAAAAATAGGGATATTCACATGTCGTAGCTGCTTGTCCATCATTCCACCCACATTCATTCAGGATATGTATTTAACACTTATATTCCGCTCTGTCAATAACAAAAAAGTACACGCATATCGTAAAACATCAAACAGATTTATTATACCAATTTGGAAGAAAACTGTCAAATCAAAGTTACATAAAAAAACAGAGAGAACACTTGGCTCTCTCTGCTTTTTGGGGGTTACTGTTTGGGGGTAAATGTCTTGCACTCGGTTTCACAACTGGTGCAAGCGTTTTTGTTTTCCACCAGAATCTGACTTGCGCTGCATCCATCCCCGATGGTGTGATACATGCACTTCTCTGCCTGACATTTTACGCCGAAAATTACATTGCCCTGCTTATTCATAAAAAATCAACTCCCTTTCCGGCATTATTATGTGCCGAACAGGGAGTTGATATACATTTTTATGATGCAGATTCGATTTTCGAATCATCAGCGTCTGCAAGTGCCTTTTGAGAAGCAGAACGAATCAATTTGGGGTGTTCTGTTCCATCCACACTTTCCGGCGTGATGATACAACACTCCAGTGTGTCATCCGATGGTGCTTCATACATGATATCTCCCATCGTTTCTTCTACGATAGAGCGCAATCCACGTGCACCTGTACTGCGTTCAATTGCTTTATCTGCAATTCGTTCCAATGCCTCTTTTTCAAATTCAAGCGAAACATCATCCAGCGAAAGTAAGTGCTGATACTGTTTCACCAGAGAATTTCGCGGTTCGGTCAAAATACGAATGAGCGCCTCGCGGTCAAGAGAATCCAGTGTAACCAGTACCGACAAACGCCCGATAAACTCCGGAATCAAGCCAAATTTCAACAAATCCTGCGGCAATACCTGGGCAAGAATTTCGCCGGTATTTTTCTCCGTTTTGGAAAGAACATCCGCGCCAAATCCCAAACTCTTTTTTCCCACGCGATTTTCAATGATTTTATCCAAACCATCAAATGCGCCGCCGCAAATAAAGAGAATGTTGGACGTATCAATCTGAATAAATTCCTGATGCGGATGCTTTCTTCCACCTTGCGGCGGAACCGAGGCAACCGTCCCCTCAAGAATTTTAAGCAACGCCTGCTGCACACCCTCACCGCTTACATCACGGGTAATGGAGGGATTTTCGGATTTTCTGGCAATTTTGTCGATTTCATCGATATAAATGATGCCTTTTTCAGCTCGCTCAATGTTAAAATCTGCCGCTTGAATCAAGCGCAACAAGATGTTTTCCACATCCTCGCCCACATAACCCGCCTCGGTAAGCGAGGTGGCATCAGCAATGGCAAACGGAACATCAATAATGCGCGCCAACGTCTGTGCAAGCAAGGTTTTTCCACAACCCGTCGGTCCCACCAAAACAATATTGCTCTTTTGGAGTTCCACGCCGTCTTCAGCAGTCTGTGCCTGAATTCTCTTATAGTGATTATATACAGCCACAGCCAAGCTCTTTTTGGCACGCTCCTGCCCCACCACATACTGGTCGAGCACCGCTTTGATTTCCTTGGGTTTGGGCAAATCTTCAAATGCGTAATCCGAATCCAGTTCATCATATTCACTGGAAATGATATCATCGCACAAAGCCACACATTCGTTGCAGATATAAACATTCGGCCCCGCAATCAAGCGAAGCACCTCATCCTGTGTTTTACCACAGAACGAGCATTTCAACTGATTCATTTCTTCATTCATTCGGTTACACCTCGTCTGACTATTGATGCGTCCTTACCAAGTTGAATTATCTGTGCTCAAGCACCTTATCAACGATTCCGTATTCCAATGCCTGCTGCGCGCTCATAAAGTTGTCGCGCTCGGTATCGGCATTGATCCGCTCAATGGGTTGTCCCGTCCGCTCACTTAAAATGCGGTTAAGGGTCTGACGGGTACGGATAATATGATCGGCATGAATCTTGATGTCGGTCGCCTGCCCCTGCAATCCACCCAAAAGCGGCTGGTGAATCATAATTTCACTGTTGGGCAATGCAATTCGCTTCCCCTTTGTGCCGGCAGCAAGCAGGAAAGAACCCATGGATGCAGCCAAACCAATGCAAATGGTGGAAACGTCACACTTGATATATTGCATGGTGTCATAAATTGCCATACCTGCGGTAATGGAACCGCCGGGACTATTGATATAGAAGCTGATGTCCTTGTCCGGGTCCTCACCCTCTAAGAACAACATTTGTGCTACAACCAGACTTGCGGATACGTCATTTACATCTTCACTCAAAAAGATGATGCGATCCTTAAGCAGACGCGAATAAATGTCATAAGACCGTTCTCCGCGATTTGTCTGCTCTACTACCATTGGTACCAGACTCATTGTAACTGCCTCCTTATATGCGTTTCTTATGATTGATTATTCTGCATCTTCTGCCTTTTTCTTGGTGGTTTTGGATGCTGATTTTGTGGTGCTCTTGGTTGTTTTTGCAGGGTTTTCTGTGTCGTCAGCCTGTTCGGCAGTTGTCT
>SVJZ01000019.1 GCA_015068705.1 Oscillospiraceae bacterium | reverse complement strand
GATTGGGAATTAAGTCTCCTTCAGGAAAAGATAAGTGGACAAGGGATGTTATTGATAAAACTATAAACAATAAAAAGTATTTGGCACACATTATTACTTTTGAAAAATTTGTTGAAGCTTCTATTGAAAAGGAAGCACGTTGCAGATATATCAGAAGTTAGTTAAAGGGCGGAATTGCAGGTTTGTTATATAATTCTATTATAAATGCGAAAGGAGAATTATCTATGAACAAATCTGCAATTCAAAATCAGCTGCGGTATATTATTGCAAAAGAGCAGTATATGAAGCCGCTATTGGAGAATGAAATTATAACAGAGGAGGTGTATAACGAAGTATTAGAAAACCTGTATAATGAATTTGAAGTATGGAGATATAACAGAATTCAGAATCCGGGTATTGAGTTTAGAAATAAGAAAAGAAAGACAAATAACGATCTAGCAGAGTTGAACCCTGGATATATTTCTTTAACAGAATTGGCAAAAAGTAAGTCTCAAAAATCAATCGGGTACACTATTCAAATGTGGTTAAGAGATAGAGGCACTGTTGATTTTCTTTCCATATGGGAGAATAAACATAATGAAAAATTTCTCCCTATTCCAATGAAATTAAATACTTTAACACCGAAATTGTGGATAAAGACAACCAATTCTATCGGAATTGTTTCAAGGCAGGGTAGGAATGGTGGTACATATGCACACAAGGAAATAGCGATGCATTTTGTGTGTTGGTTATCTGCAGAAATGATGCTAAATGTTATAGAGAAATACTTGGAGGTTATGAATGATGAGAAAGATAACTGAAATTCCGGCTACAATTTTTAAACAGTCAAAAGATATAAATAGACAATATAGAGTGGCAGCATATTGTAGAGTCAGTACTGATAAGGAAGAACAGGAAAACAGTCTGGAGAATCAAATTACATATTACAAAAATAAAATTGAGAATACCCCCAATTGGACGCTGGTTGATATTTTTGCTGATTTCGGCATAAGTGGAATGAATGATAAAAACAGAATTGAATTTCAAAGAATGATTGATATGTGTAATAAAGGAAAAATCGACTTAATTATTACAAAGTCAATTTCACGCTTTGCACGAAATACTGTTGATTGTCTAACGCATGTAAGAAAACTAAAGGCAAACAATATAGGTGTTATTTTTGAAAAGGAAGGAATAAACACTCTTGATGCAGTTAGTGAAACATTCTTAACATGGTTTAGTGCATTTGCTCAGGCAGAAAGTGAATCGCTTAGTCAAAATATAACCAGAGGTAAAAGAATGGGGTATAAGGAAGGTAAATTTACCCTACCCCCATTCTTATATGGATATGACAGAGGAGATGGAGTAACTCCAGTTATAATTCCAGAACAAGCGACTATTATCCGAAAGATATTTCATATGTATTTGGAAGGCAATTCCATAAGGGGAATTAAGAAGTGGCTTAATGAGAATAACATAGAGACTCCGAAAGGCACAAGTGAATGGAGTTCATCTACAATATCAGGGATTTTAAAAAATGAAAAGTATAAAGGCGATATACTCCTGCAGAAAAGTTACACAGTGGATTATCTTACAAAGACAACTGCAAAGAACAAAGGAGAGGTAACACAATATTATATTGAGAATAACCATGAAGGCATTGTATCACGAGAAGTATTTGATATGGTTCAGGATGAATTACAAAGACGAGCAAGTTTATATAGTAGTAAAAATCCAAGCAGGTATAGTTCTAAATATGCTCTTTCGGGTAAGGTGATTTGTGGTGAATGCGGAGCTAAGTACAGAAGGGTTACCTGGTCAAGGGATGGGAATAAAAAAATAGTGTGGAGATGCACTGAACGTTTGAAAAATGGTACTAAAAACTGCAAGAATTCACCGACAATTTTTGAAGAAGATTTGTATAATGCAATCCGTGATAGTTTAAAAGAATTATTGCCAAAATCAGATGATATAGCTAAAAAAGTTAGAAATGAGATAGAGGCAGTATTAAATAAAAATGATGATAATAATCCGCAGGCTCTTCGAAGGAGGATGCAAAGCCTTAAGAAAGAAGCTGAGATTTTGCGGAACATCTTAAGGGAAACTGACGATAAAGAATATTATACTGAAAAAATTAAAATAATTGAAAGGGAAATATTGGACCTCGATAAAACGCTTTTGTTAGTTTCACAGTACAGATTTCAAAATATTAAGTGTGATGTTTTTACTAATGACGTGGATGTAAAGGTTTTTGTTGACTTATTATTGAGAGATATAATATATGAGATTACTATTGTAGGAAAGGGAGAACTTGTAATTAAGTATATATAATGAATACAAACAAGACAATATGTTATTTAAGATAAGTTGTTTGATATGAATAGCTAAAAACAAATTTGTGTTAATGCAGTATCGTTTTGAAAAAAGTGGGAAAAGTTCATAAAAACAAACAAATCGTTCCCGAAATATAGAAAAAAGTTATCAAAAATACAAAATCGTTCTTGACAATGGAAATGGAGATGTTGTATAATAATTTATAATAGGAGGTGCTAAAATGAAATATTCAATAGAAATTGGAAAAATTATAGAAGGAGCTATGAAATTCGATCAAACGAAAGTTATTAATTATACACGACAATTAATATCGAAATTGGAGGAGGATGGCGAAACAAGAGCGGCAACAAAATTCAATAAATTTTTGCTGTCTCAAAATGAGGCTGTTCTTTCGGCAATGGGAAATCAAAAGGAATTAGCGGTTCCAGTGGATACTGAATCCAGGGCTGCATTAGCGGATATTATATATCCATATAACAATAATATTGATGTAATTCTATCCAAACAAAATAGTGAAAGCATAAACTCATTCATATTAAGTTACAAGAGCATTGATAAACTTAACTCGTTAGGTATTGAGACTTCCAACACACTGCTTTTGTATGGACCACCTGGATGTGGAAAAACTCAATGTGCATATTTGATTGCCAAGGAACTGAACTTGCCGTTAGTGATTGCAAGACTGGATAGTTTGATATCCTCATACTTAGGAACAACAGCAAAAAATATCAGATCATTGTTTGAATTTGCTCAAAAAATGCCATGTGTATTATTCCTCGATGAATTTGATGCAATTGCTAAAGCACGTGATGATAGTAATGAGCTAGGCGAGCTTAAACGTGTTGTGAATAGTTTGCTTCAAAATGTTGATGCAATGAGTTCGGATAGCATTTTGATTGCTGCAACAAACCACGAAACATTATTAGATAATGCGGTGTGGCGTAGATTTGGTTACAAATTAAAAATTGAAATGCCCGATTTTGAAGCTATAATAAAAATGATAGATTTGTTTTCAAATGGTAAAAGCAATCTTTCGTCTAGAGAGAAAAAAGAATTAGCGATTTGTTTCTTAGGTTTAAGTGGAGCAAATATTGAAGAAATAATGATTAAGGCAATTCGAAATGCTGTTATTAATGATTTAAAAGTTGAAAAAAAATGTTTTTATGAGGAACTATTTTTGTACAAAGGTATTGTTCCTCAGAATTGTTCTGATAAAAAGGAGATTCTTACATTAAAGGCAAAATATTTGCGTCAATGTGATGAAAAAACTTTTAGTTTGCAAATTATCGCAGATATATTAGGGAGCTCTAAAACTACCATCTCAAAATTAATAAAGGAGGGATAATTCATGAGCGAAAGAAATTTGCCTATTAAATTGGTTATGCAGAAGTCAACTGATATAACAAAAAATGACGGTCAAGGGCGAGTGAAGTTTTTTGGCGAAGTAACTCCCGAACTGCAAACATCAATTATGCAGCAATTTGAAGATGTTTTATCATATTATGAGGATGTTTTTAATGAAAATGCTTTGGTGCCTGCGGTAGGTAAAATTACGGTGAAACCAGAAGCTATAGCAAAGTCACATAAACCAAATGATTTGTGTCGAAATTGTAGCATTATAGGAAGTGAAGAATTAAATGAAATATATATAAAAGTCAACAAGAAAAGTATCGAAGATACCATTGCGTTAGTTCAAAATCCCCCGTCTATACGTTTTAGAGCTAATATGACTGCTATTTCTAGTATAAAACCCATAGTTTCTACTGAAAAGGTTTCGAAAGATGTAGAACATATTTGTAATCAAGGTGGGTTTGAGGAAATAAAAGATAGGATAAAAATTAAATTGTTTGATTTTGATGATGACTTTGATAATGAGCAACTCATAACCTATGTGTTAAAGAAACTCCAGACTATAGGTGTTGCGGAAAATCATGAATTGATAGTGTATGGGGATAAAATTAAATTTATAAAAGTTGCTGTTAATTCATATGAAGATATTATCAAGATTGCTGATATTAATGGTGTAAAGTCAATTGATTTTTTTCACGGATATTCTCTTCCAAAGACTGAACATATAGATAGTACATTGAAGTCGATTTTGGAAGAGGATTACATAGAGAGTGAAATCTCAATAGGGATAATAGATGGAGGGATAAGTGAAGAAAACGAATATCTCAAATCACATATTATTGCTCGAGAAGAATATGTAAGTAAGATATACCAAAACAGTAAACATGCAACCTTTATTGCTTCAACAATCCAATATGGGAATCTATTAAACAAAATAGATTCCGCCTCCAAAATACGATTTAAATTCGTTGATATTGTAGCGATACCAAATGGTGACAAAGATTATGGGCCCGTTGATTCAATAAACGAAGATGAATTAATGGAAATAATAGAAGATGCAATGGAAAAATATTCACAAGAGACAAAAATATGGAACATATCTCTAGGCATTGAGAACAAGATATGTTCAGGAGCTATGTCGGATTTGGGAATATTTTTAGACTATATTCAGGATAAATATGGTGTACAATTCTTTGTTTCTAGCGGGAACCTTAATCAGTTACCTTTAAGAGAATGGCCTCCACAGAACACGATGGGTGAGAGGGATAGAATAATATCACCAGCGGATTCTGTTAGAGCGGTGACGGTAGGATCGGTAGCTCTTTATGATTCAGCGGATTCCTTTGTTAAAGCTAACGAACCTTCACCTTTTAGCAGACGCGGACCAGGTTCAAATTACATTATTAAGCCGGATGTTGTTGATTATGGCGGAAACCTTTCAAGGATGCTGCGTATTGATGGCTTGGGAATGAAAGGCATGGATCCTACAGGGAATATAGTCGAAGGTAATGGAACGAGTTATTCTACACCACGAATAGTTCAAAAATTTTCTTCGATTTATGATGAAATGATAGAAAAGGATTTACTGCTAGCAAAAGCCATGCTTATTCATTCAGCACGAATGAATTCTAGAGAATTACTTGAGCAAAACCAAGAAAATATAAAGTATTATGGTTTTGGGATGCCTTCCTGTAATGCTCAAGATATTCTCCAATGTAGTGAAGACGAAGTTACACTTGTTTTTAGGCAAAAGATAGTTAATGGTTCACACTTGGAAATGTATGATTTCCCATATCCTCAGTCTTTAATTCGAAATGGCAAATATTATGGTGAAATAGGAATGACGCTTGCGTATGCCCCTGTTTTGGATGAACGATATGGTAGAGAATATTGTAGAACGAACATTGATGTAAGCTTTGGTGTATACAAAATTGATGCGGCTGGGAATAAAGAATTTAAAGGCTGTGTCCCATTGGAGAGAACATGGGATGAAAAATTTGAACAAGCAAGAGTTGAAAATGGATTTAAATGGAGCCCTATTAAATCGTATTATCGTAAGATTGCTAAAGGTATACAGATGGGAGATGGGTGGAAGGTTAGAATTGATATGACTCCGCGTAACGAAATCACTGTTCCTTCGCAAGAGTTTGTTTTAATTATTACAATAAGGGACCCTCAAGGGAATGATATTTATTCAGAAGTAGTTAACGGTTTGAGAGAAAGAGGATATATTACAAGTAACCTTGAAACCAGACAACAAGTGCGTCATCGCCAATAGTTTATTTGGAAATTTAAAAGTGCGAATTAGATTTCGCTAAATACTTTTTAGCTAAAATTAAAATATCTCAATGGTTCTGCTTTCCCAAAAATCGACATTCTTTGACAGAGGAATGTCGATTTTTATTTATTACCGATTTGTTTTTCACTATTACCCAAAAATCAAAAAGGCAATTTTTAGCCCCTGCGTAAAACGGTGGGCCTTTTTTGTTTGTTCACAATTTATAGTTGAATTATTTTCCTCTTTGTGGTACAGTATACTGATAGTATCAATTGCGAAAGGAGGAAGCACTATGCAGGCTTTGGGGATCATTTGCGAATATAATCCGTTTCATCTGGGGCATGCCTATCATATTGCCACTGCAAGGGAAATGAGCGGCTGCGATGCGGTGGTATGTGCCATGAGCGGCAGTGTGGTGCAACGGGGCGAAATTGCCCTGACCGATAAGTGGACCCGTGCCCGGCACGCCTTACAAAATGGTGCCGACCTTGTAGTGGAGCTTCCTTCTTATTATGTACTCCAATCGGCGGATGTGTTTGCGCATGGCGGTGTTTCGATACTGCAAAGCCTGGGTGTGCAATATTTAAGCTTTGGCAGTGAAACGGGGGATTTACCCTATCTGGAGAGCCTTGCAGCACATATGCAAAATGAGAGCGAGGGCTTTCGTGCCACGCTCACCACGGCACTGGCACAAGGGCTAGGCTATCCTGCGGCATATGCCCGTGCGTTGGCAGAGACCGATGAAACCTTTGCCACGCCCCCCGGTGCAAATGACCTGTTGGGTGCGGCATATCTTGGCGCATTGCATGGGCTTGGTGGCACAATGACACCCATCGTGGTGCGGCGAAGAGGAGCAACCCACGACCAATCGGGTGCACAAGATGGGTTTGCCAGTGCATCCGAAATCCGTGCTCGAATCTATGACGGAAAACCGGTTGAGGAACTTGTTCCATGGCAAGAGAATATTTCGGCGCGTGATGCATCCTTGCTGGATAGTCATATACTGGCATTTTTCCGAAACACATCCCCCGAACATCTTGCACGGGTGCCGGGGATGGAGCAAGGGTTGGAAAATCGCCTGATCTGTGCAGCGCGGGAAAGCGGAACAGCAGCGCAATTTTTAGAAAAAGCTGTCACACGCCGTTATACCGCAAGTCGGGTGCGACGTGCAGTGTTGTGCGCGCTGTTGGACATTCGTTGCGCTATGGAGCCGGATGGCATCCGAGTGTTGGGTTTTACCCCCACAGGGGTGAAACTGCTGCATGAGGCAAAGAAAACCTGTCCCTTGCCCCTGGTGGTGAAGATGGCAGATTTCACCCCGTCCCAAAATGGGATGATGGCGGTGGATATCCGGGCAACCGACCTTGCCGCACTGTGTGACAGGCAGGTAGAGAGAAGATGTGCAGGAGCAGATTACACCACCTCACCTGTACGGGTGGGATTTTGATGATATTTTGACAGGAGGCAGACAGTATGATGAAGCGACTGCTCGGATGTGTGGGTGAATACAAACGTGATTCATTCCTCGCACCGTTGTTTGTGACCGGAGAGGTAATTTTAGAGGTAATCATTCCCTTTTTGATGTCCTATCTCATCGACCAGGGGATTCAGGTGGGTAATATGCAAAAAATACTGCAATGGGGCGGCATTTTGGTTGCCTTAACGGTGCTTTCATTGGCATTCGGTGCACTGTCTGGCAAGCATGCGGCGCGGGCATCGGCAGGGTTTGCGTCCAATCTGCGGCGGAAAATGTTTTATAATGTGCAGGAATTTTCCTTTTCCAATATGGATAAGTTTTCTGCATCGAGCATTGTAACCCGCCTTACCACCGATGTGAGCAACATCCAGAATTCCTACCAGATGGTCATTCGTACGGCGGTACGTTGCCCTGTGATGCTGGTATCGGCGTTTCTTATGGCGCGCGCGGTCAATTCCCGCCTGTCGCTGGTATTTCTTGCGGTCATTCCTATTCTGGGCATTGGGCTTTATCTGGCAATGAGCAGTGCACACCCCATTTTTGAACGGGTGTTTCATACCTATGACCGCCTAAATCGTGTGGTGCAGGAAAATTTACGCGGCGTGCGTGTGGTAAAATCCTATGTGCGTGCCGGACACGAAAAGGAAAAATTCAATACCGTTTCGGATAGCATCTATCGTGATTTTTCCCGTGCAGAAAAAATCCTTGCCGCAAACGCACCGCTCATGCAATTTTGTATGTATACTTGCATCCTCACCATCTCCTGGGTGGGGGCGCATATGATTGTGGGGCAGCAACTCTCCACCGGTCAGCTCATGAGTATGATTACTTATTCTACCCAGATTCTCATGAGCCTGATGATGGTTTCGATGGTGTTTGTTATGATTGTGGTTTCCCGTGCCTCGGTAGAGCGTGTGTGTGAGGTACTTGCCGAGGAAAGTGATTTGAAAAACGGCGAGGATCCGGTTTATGAAGTTCCAAACGGTTCGGTGGAATTTGACGGAGTGGATTTCAGCTACACCGGAAATCCGGATAAGCTTGCACTACGCGGGGTAAACTTTTCGGCTGCACCCGGACAGACGGTTGGAATTATCGGCGGTACCGGTTCTGCCAAAACCACCATGGTGCAACTCATCGCACGGCTTTATGATGTAACGGGCGGCTCGGTTAAGGTGGGAGGAATCGATGTCCGGGAGTACGACATCAAAACCTTGCGTGACGAGGTTGCCATGGTGCTGCAAAAAAATGTACTCTTTTCGGGCAGTATCGCCGAAAATTTACGTTGGGGCAAGGAGAATGCCACCGACGAGGAGATTGTGCACGCCTGTAAGCTTGCGCAGGCAGACGAATTTATCCGTTCCTTCCCGGACGGCTACCAGACTCATATCGAGCAGGATGGTGCCAATGTATCGGGTGGTCAGAAACAACGTCTGTGTATTGCCCGTGCACTGATTAAAAAACCGAAAATCTTGATTTTGGATGATTCCACCAGTGCGGTGGATACCCGCACCGATGCCCTCATACGAAAGGCATTTCTGGAAGAAATCCCCCATACCACAAAGTTTATCATTGCGCAGCGGATTTCTTCGGTTTCGGATGCAGATATGATTATTGTGATGGACGGCGGTATGGTAAACGCCATCGGCACGCATGAGGAGTTGCTTGCCCAAAACGCCATCTATCAGGAGGTATACTATTCCCAGCAGAAAGGAGAGGACGACCGTGCCACCGATTAAAATGCGCGGAAATGGCGCAAAACCAAAAAACATCAAAAAAACCATCGCGCGTCTGCTCTCCTATCTTGGAATGTACCGGTTCCGCTTTGTGCTGGTGCTGGTTTGCATTCTGTTCAGTGCAGTGGCAGAGGTTGCCGGATCACTTTTTTTAAAAACTCTGATTGACGATTATATTGCCCCCATGGTGGGGCAGGTCAATCCCTCATTCCTGCCACTGTTCAACGCCATTTTGATGATGGCAGGCATTTATGTGGTGGGAATCGTATCCACATTTTTGTACAATTTTATCATGGTAGAAATTTCTCAGGGGATTTTACGGCACATCCGCGATACAATGTTTTCGCATATGCAAACCCTGCCCATCCGCTATTTTGACACCCATTCCCATGGTGATGTCATGAGCCACTACACCAACGATACCGACACCCTGCGCCAACTGTTGGCACAGAGCATTCCGCAGGTGTTTTCCACCATCATTACGGTCATTTCGGTGTTTGTTGCCATGGTCACCACCAATATCCCTCTTACCGTGTTTGTGATATCCTTTGTGGTGTTTATGATGTCCATCAGTAAAAAGGTGGGGGGAAACAGTGCCAAATTCTTCATCCGTCAACAAAAATCCCTCGGTTCCCTCAATGGCTATATCGAGGAGATGATACACGGACAAAAGGTGGTCAAGGTGTTCAACCACGAGGCACGTTCCAAGGCGGAATTTGACAGCCGGAATGAAGAACTGCGTCAAAATGCCACCAGCGCCAATATTTTTGCCAATATCCTCATGCCCATTATGGGCAATCTGGGGCATCTGCAATATGCACTCATCGCGGTGGTGGGCGGTGCGCTTGCATTAAACGGAGTAGGAGGGCTTACCTTAGGCGGTATTGCATCCTTCCTGCTTCTGAGCCGAAATTTCACCCGACCCATCAGTATGTTTTCTCAGCAGATTAACGCCGTGGTTATGGCGCTTGCCGGCGCAGAACGTATCTTTGCCCTAATGGATGAACAGAGCGAGGCAGATAATGGATATGTTACCTTGGTAAACGCCGAGGAAAAAGACGGAGCTCTCACCGAAACCGACCATCGTACCGGTGTCTGGGCGTGGCGGCATCCGCATCAGGATGGCAGTGTAACCTATACCAAAGTAACTGGCGAGGTGCAGTTGTTTGATGTGGACTTTGGATATGAGGAAAACAAAATCGTACTGCACAATGTTACCCTCCACGCAAAACCGGGCGAAAAATTTGCCTTTGTAGGTGCAACCGGTGCCGGGAAGACCACCATCACCAACCTGATCAACCGCTTTTATGATATTGACGACGGAAAAATCCGTTATGATGGCATTAACATCAACAAAATCCGTAAGGAGGATTTGCGCCGCTCACTTGGTGTGGTGTTGCAGGATACCCACCTATTTACCGGAACTGTGATGGAAAACATCCGCTACGGCAAGCTGGATGCCACCGATGAGGAAGTGTATGAGGCGGCACGCCTTGCCAATGCCGATGGATTCATCCGTACCCTGCCAAATGGGTATGATACCGAAATTTCGGGGGATGGTGCCAATCTGTCACAGGGGCAGCGTCAGCTTCTTGCCATTGCCCGCGCGGCAGTTGCCGACCCACCGGTTATGATACTGGATGAGGCAACCTCCAGCATTGACACCCGTACCGAGTCCATTGTGCAAAAGGGAATGGATCGCCTGATGAAGGGGAGAACGGTATTTGTGATTGCCCATCGGCTTTCCACCGTGCAAAATGCTGACACCATCATTGTGTTGGAGCAGGGGCGTATTATCGAACGGGGTACCCATGATGAACTGATTGCCCAAAAGGGAAAATACTATCAGCTTTATACTGGTGCATTTGAATTGGAATAAGAATAAAAAAGGACGTATGCTTTGAAAGCATACGTCCTTTGCTATGTTTGTGGTTATCTCTGTACACGACCAGAGCCGTCGCCCTTCATCAGGTTTTTCACCTCGTCCACCGAAACCAGGTTCATATCGCCCTCGATGGAGTGTTTGAGGCAGGAAGCAGCCACTGCAAACTCAATTGCATCCTGGCAGCTATAACCCTCAACCAGAGAGTAAATCAAACCGCCGCCAAACGAATCGCCGCCGCCTACACGGTCAACAATGTTGATGTGATATTTCTTGGATTTGTAAAACTCATTGCCGTCATAGAGCAGTGCTGCCCAGTCATTGACCGAAGCGGAGATGCTTTCACGCAGGGTGATGGCAACCTTCTCAAAACCAAAGCGGTCTACCAGCTTTTTGCATACTTCTTTGTAGCCCTCATCATTGAGCTGACCACCGGTAACGTCGGTGTTGTCTGCTTTGATGCCAAATACTTTTTCTGCATCCTCTTCGTTTGCGATGAGCACGTCCACATACTGCATCAGCTCACCCATCACCTGACCGGCTTTTTCGCTGGTCCACAGTTTTTTGCGGAAGTTGAGGTCGCAGCTTACTTTTACGCCTGCGGCTTTTGCCGCTTTGCAAGCCTCCAGGCAGATTGCCGCAGAGGAGTCGGACAGTGCCGGGGTGATGCCGGTGAAGTGGAACCACACTGCACCATCAAAAATTTCTTTCCAGTTAAAATCGCTTGCATCAGCAGTTGCAATTGCCGAGTGCGCACGGTCATATACCACATTGGAAGCACGCTGGGAAGCGCCTTTTTCTACAAAGTAGATACCCAGACGCTCGCCGCCCCGTGCAATGTGACGGGTGCATACGTTGTGCTTGCGAAGCTGTGCCAGACATGCATCTCCAATGGGGTTTGCAGGCAACTTGGAAACAAAGCAACCGGTAAGACCGTAGTTTGCTACCGATACGGCAACATTTGCCTCACCGCCACCATACTCTACATCCAGGCTCTGAGCCTGAATAAAACGCTTGTAGCCCGGAGTCTGAAGCCGGAGCATGATTTCACCGAATGTTACAACTTTTTTAGACATAATAATGTACCTCCGTGTTTTGATTACTTATTTGCCATCTGGATACGGGTGTTGCGGATGTTTTCCACAAACTGTTTTGCAGTATCGGTAATGAGCTTGTAGTCGCCCGTTTTTGCACCTGCGGTGAGCGAACTTCCTGCACCTACTGCCACAACACCTGCTTTAAACCACTGACCTACATTGTTTACGTCCACACCGCCGGTGGGCATGATGTTTGCCTGCGGGATGGGGCCTTTGATTGCCTTTACCATACCGGGACCGAATGCATCACCCGGGAAGAGTTTGATCACATCCACACCCATTTCCAGTGCACGGATCACGTCTGCCAGGGTCATAACGCCCGGCATCACGGGAACTGCATAGCGGTTACACAGTTTTACGGTTGCCTCGTCCAGGGCGGGGCTTACCACATACTGTGCGCCGGACAACAGTGCAATTCGTGCGGTTTCGGAGTCGAGCACGGTGCCAGCACCCAAAATCATCTCACCGTTTTTGTAGTAGGCAGCCAGCTCTTCGATTACCTTGTGTGCACCGGGCACGGTAAAGGTAATTTCGATTGCCGGAACGCCGCCTTCCAGACATGCATCGGCAATGCGTTTTGCCTGATCAGCGCTTTCTGCGCGTACCACTGCAACGATACCCACATCCTTAATGCGTGTAATAACCTGTTGCTTGTCCATCTTATATACCTCCTAAAATAAATATTTCAACAAATTTTTCCATATTGATTATAGCACGCTTTCCTGTCAAATGCAAGGGAAAATACAAAGAAGGATAAGAAATAAACAGTTTTGATTAAATAATGACAAATCAAAGCCAACAAATTTAGAAAATATACTTGATAATTTTAAGATTTTCATGTATATTAAAAGGTAACGAAAAAATGTAATGGGTTTTAACGTATTTGCAAAAGAATTTTTTTGGATAATGCGGTGCACGCACCGTGCAAAAATGAATATCAGACAGGAGGAGTTATAATGGAACGTATTTTGGAGATACTGGAAAACGATTGTACCCTATCCCTCGAACAGATTGGGATGATGACCGACAAATCCGCGCAGGAGGTTGCCGATATCATTGATTCGCTCCGGCAGGAAGGGATTATCTTGAAAAATAAGAGTGTTATCAACTGGGAAAAAACCGATAAGGAATTTGTGACTGCCTTGATTGAGCTGAAAGTCACTCCGCAACGCGGCGGGGGCTTTGATAAAATTGCCGAGCGCATTTATCAGTATCCCGAGGTAAAGAGCCTCTACCTGATGGCAGGGGCATATGACCTGATGGTAACCATCGAAGGACGTACCATGAAAGAGGTTGCCCTCTTTGTGTCCACCAAACTTGCCCCCATGGAGCAGGTAATGGGCACGGCAACACATTTTGTGCTCAAAAAGTATAAGGACGAAAATGTGGTATTTGAAAAACGAAGCGAAGATGACAGGCAGGTGATTTCGTGATGAGTTTTGACCCGTATCGGTTTCTCAATCAAAAAGTAGTGGATATGCCGCCATCTGGCATCCGTAAATTTTTTGATCTGGTCAGTGATATGAGCGACGCCATTTCGTTGGGCGTGGGCGAACCGGATTTCGTTACTCCCTGGCACATCCGGGATGCCGGCATCTATTCGCTGGAAAAAGGAAGAACTCACTACACCTCCAATGCAGGTACCATGGAGCTTCGAGAGGAAATCTGCAATTATGCAAAAAAATTTGACCTGGATTATAATCCCAAGGACGAGGTTATTGTCACAGTCGGCGGCAGCGAGGGTGTAGACCTTGCCATCCGCGCGCTCATTGGCGAGGGGGATGAGGTACTCATCCCCGAACCGTCGTTTGTGTGCTATAAACCGTGCGTTACCCTTGCAGGCGGTACTGCTGTTCCGGTGGCAACCAAAGCGGAAAACTCCTTCAAGCTTACCCGTGAAGATATTTTGTCCCACTTAACCGAGCATACCAAATTGTTGGTGGTATCCTACCCGAACAATCCCACCGGTGCTATTATGACACGGGAAGAATTACAAGTAATTGCAGACCTTGCCATCGAGCACGATTTTATGATTTTGTCGGATGAAATCTATGCCGAACTCACCTATGAGGGCAAACATGTGTCCATTGCGTCCCTGCCCGGTATGCGTGACCGCACGGTGGTAATCAACGGATTTTCCAAAGCATTTGCCATGACGGGTTGGCGTTTGGGCTTTACCCTGGCGTGTAAGCCTGTTACCAACGCCATGCTCAAAATCCACCAGTATGCCATCATGTCTTCTCCCACCGTCAGCCAGTCGGCGGCAGTGGAAGCACTCAAAAACGGCGCAGATGATATCGCCATGATGCGGGAAGAATACAACCGCCGCCGCAAGGTGATTGTGGAAAGCTTTAATCAGCTGGGTCTTACCTGCTTTAACCCGCAAGGGGCATT
Organism: Oscillospiraceae bacterium; assembly: GCA_015068705.1. Taxonomy (GTDB): domain Bacteria; phylum Bacillota; class Clostridia; order UMGS1810; family UMGS1810; genus SIG448. Next base: position 15,179 of record SVJZ01000019.1, on the reverse strand, counting down.
TTATATTTTCCCCTCCATCCAGTCCACCGGCATGTGTTCGGAGGAATTTTGCGAAAAACTGCTCAAATCCCAGAAACTGGCACTGGTACCGGGCAATGCATTTGGTGCTTCGGGTGAGGGATTTGTGCGTGTATCCTATGCATACAGTGTGGATCAGATCAATCGTGCACTGGAACGGTTGGATAGTTTCTTAAAAGAGGTGCGATGATGTTTCATATCGTTTTGGTAGAGCCGGAAATCCCCCAGAACACCGGCAATATTGCCCGTACCTGCGCGGCAACCGGGTCACAGCTTCACATCATACGCCCCATGGGGTTTGAGATTGATGATAAAAAAATGAAACGAGCCGGTCTGGATTACTGGGATATGTTAAATGTTCAGTTTTATGATAGCTGGGCAGAGTTTGAAGAGAAAAATCCTGAGGGTACCAAATATTTTTCCACCACCAAGGCACTGCATACACACGATGAAGTCTGTTACCGGGATGGCGACTATCTGGTGTTCGGCAAGGAAACCAAGGGTCTACCCGAAGAATTACTGCATGACAATCCCGACACTTGCATCCGCATTCCTATGGTGGAGGGGGCAAGAAGTCTGAATCTTTCCAATTCGGTTGCTGTGGTGGTGTATGAGGCACTGCGACAAACCCGTTTTACCTCCCTGAAAACGCAGGGAGCATTGACAAAATTTAACTGGTAAAAAGGAGACACAATTCATGAAACCCATTCAATTGATTACCGATAGTTCATCCGACATTTCGCTTTCCAAGGCGCAGGAACTGGGCATTCACATCATTCCCCAGCACGTCACCTTTGGCGAGGAAACCTATCTCGACCGCTATGAGATTACCCCCGAACAGTTTTTTGAAAAACTGGAAGGGTTTGACGGCATGCCCAAAACATCGCAGATTACCGTTGCCGACCATATGGAGGTATTTCAAAAGTATGCAGCAGAGTGCGATATCATCTATGTGTCCATTTCCTCCAAGGGAAGCGGCACCTTCCAGAGCGCACACCTGGCGGCAGAAATGGTCAAAGAGGAAATTCCCGATGCTGACATCACCATTTTGGATTCCATGAATTTTACCTTTGGCTACGGTCTGTGGGTCATCAAGGCAGCAGAGATGGTTAAGGATGGTGTTGATAAGCAGACGGTGATTGATTTTCTCACCGATAAGATGGCGCGCACCGAGATTTTGTTTGCGGTCGATACCCTCGAATATCTGCAAAAGGGCGGACGCATCAGCCCTGCGGCAAAAATTCTTGCAAATGTACTCGATATCCGTCCCATTCTGGTCATCGAAGACGGTTTGGTGATGAGCCGTGATAAGGTTCGCGGCAGTAAAAAACTCTATCCCCGTATGCTGGATATCATGGCAGAGAGAGCTTACGATGTAGAAAAAGCAACGGTTGCTGTGTTGCACGTCAATGCACCGGATAAGGCAGAAACTTTACTGGAGTTGGTCAAGAGCCGGTTTAACGCCGCAGAATATGTGGTTTCGGACATCGGCGCATGCGTGGGTGTGCATGCAGGACCGGGTGCGGTGGCAGTGTTGTACCTTACCAAATAAATGAATTTTGGTGTATGTATTTTGGAAACTTTGTTAAAAATTTAATAAAGGGCTTGCAAAAAGTTTTGTTTTGCTATACAATAAGTTAGGAAAAATTATAAAACGAGGTGGACAGACATGAACAAAAAGACAATAGAGGATATCAAAGTAACAGGTAAAAAAGTTTTGGTACGTTGCGATTTCAACGTGCCGCTGGATGAAAACAAAAACATCACCGACGAAAATCGTCTGGTGGGCGCACTGCCGACCATCAAGTATCTGGCAGAAAATGGTGCAAAGGTAATCCTTTGCTCTCACCTGGGTCGTCCCAAGGGCGAATTCAACGAGAAATACAGCTTAAAGCCGGTTGCAACACGTCTTTCCGAGCTTTTGGGAAAACATGTTGCAATGGCAGAGGATGTCATCGGCGAGAGCGCAAAGAAAACCGTTGCTGCACTGGGCGACGGCGACATCTGCCTTTTAGAGAATGTTCGTTTCCACAAAGAAGAGGAAAAGAACGATCCCGAATTTGCAAAAGAGCTGGCATCTTTGGCAGAGTTGTTTGTCAATGATGCATTCGGTACCGCACACCGTGCACACGCTTCCACCGAGGGCGTTACCCACTATATCCCTGCAGTATGCGGCTATCTCATTCAGAAAGAAATCGAAATCATGGGCAAAGCACTGTCCAACCCCGAGCGTCCCTTTGTGGCAATCCTCGGCGGTGCAAAGGTTTCGGATAAAATCGGTGTAATCGAAAACCTGCTGGATAAGGTAGACTACCTCATCATCGGTGGTGGTATGGCTTACACCTTCCTCAAGGCAAAAGGCTATGGCATCGGTACCTCCATCTGCGAGGACGAAAAACTAGACCTGGCTCGTTCCCTCATGGAAAAAGCACAGCAGAAGGGCGTAGAGCTTCTCCTGCCGGTTGAAACCGTAATCGCAAAAGAGTTCAGCGCAGATTCCGAACCGGTTGTGGTTGCAAGCGAGAAAATCCCCGCAGATTTCATGGGCATGGATATCGGTCCCAAGACGGTGGATATGTTCTCCGACGTCATCAAAAAGGCAAAAACCGTTATCTGGAATGGTCCCATGGGCGTATTTGAGTTCCCCGCATTTGCAGTTGGAACCAAAGCAGTTGCAAAAGCAGTTGCAGAGTCGGGCGCAGTAACCATCATCGGCGGCGGCGACAGTGCTGCAGCAGTAGAGCAGTTGGGCTATGCTGATAAGATGACCCACATCTCCACCGGTGGCGGCGCATCTCTGGAGTTCCTCGAGGGCAAAATTCTGCCGGGCATCGACGCGCTCAACGATAAATAAGAAATTTTGTAAAAACACCATAAAAATCCGCATGGTTACGATTGTGTTGTAAGGCAAACGCTTGCGACACAATCGTATCTGCGTTACCCTAACAAAAAGATTATCGGAGGTATCAGACCATGAGAACGACATTGGTTGCAGGAAACTGGAAAATGAATAAAACCCCGTCCCAGACGGTTGCACTCATTGAGGAGTTAAAGCCGTTGGTGGCAGGCAAAAAATGCGTCATCTGCGTACCCTTTACTTCGCTGGATGCGGCAGTAAAGGCGTGCGAGGGCACCGATATTGCAGTGGGTGCACAGAATATGTATTTTGAGGAAAGTGGTGCATACACCGGCGAAATTGCTCCGGATATGCTCTGTGAGTTGGGTGTAAAATATGTGGTAATCGGTCACTCCGAGCGCCGTCAGTATTTTGCAGAAACCGACGAAACGGTAAATAAAAAAGTAAAGAAAGCATTTGAGCATAAACTCATCCCCATCATCTGCGTGGGCGAGTCCCTTGAACAGCGTGAGCAGGGTATCACCTGCGAACTGGTTGCAATGCAGACCAAAATCGCACTGCTCGGCCTTACCGCCGACCAGGTGAAGGAGTGCGTGATTGCATATGAGCCCATCTGGGCAATCGGTACCGGCAAAACCGCTACCAGTGATCAGGCAGAAGAGGTTTGCGCAGCAATCCGTGCTACCGTTGCCGAGGTCTATGGCAAGGATGCAGCAGACGCCATCATCATTCAGTACGGCGGAAGCGTCAATGCCGGCAATGCGGCAGAACTGTTTGCAAAACCCGACATCGACGGCGGTCTGGTTGGCGGAGCGAGCCTGAAAGCACAGGATTTCTCGGTAATTGTCAATAGCTGACCCAAGTGCCGCACGTGATTGAACGTGCGGCATTTTTTACGAAACAATTTATTTTTGAAAGGAATGGAATGTCATGAGCAAAAAACCCGTAATGCTTGCCATTTTAGACGGCTTTGGAAAGAGCGAACTCACCGAGGGCAATGCGGTGGTTGCCGCAAATACCCCCAATCTGGATAAACTGTTTGCCACCTATCCCAATTCCATCATCCATGCCAGTGGTCTGGATGTGGGTCTGCCCGAAGGACAGATGGGAAATTCCGAGGTGGGGCACACCAATATCGGCGCAGGTCGCATTGTGTATCAGGAGCTTACCCGTATTACCAAGGCGATTGAAGATGGCGATTTCTTTGAAAATGAAGCACTGTTGAATGCTTGCGCAAACTGCAAGAAAAACGGCACTGCACTGCACCTCGTTGGTCTTTTGTCGGACGGCGGCGTGCATAGCCACAACAAGCACCTCTACGCACTGCTGGAGCTTGCCAAAAAGCAGGACTTGGAAAAGGTATACGTTCACTGCCTGCTGGATGGTCGTGACGTTTCTCCCACCAGTGGTGTGGAATTTGCAAAAGAACTGGTAGAAAAAATCCGTGCCATCGGCGTGGGCGAGATTGCAACCGTCATCGGCAGATACTATGCGATGGACCGTGATAACCGTTGGGATCGCGTGCAGAAGGCATACGAGGCAATGGTGCTTGGCAAGGGTGAGATGTGCGATTCTGCCGTCACCTGCATTGAAACCTCTTACAATGCCGATGTAACCGACGAATTTGTGGTTCCCACCGTAATTACCAAGAACGGCGCACCTGCCGGTACCATTGGTGCAAATGATTCGGTTATCTTCTTCAACTTCCGGCCCGACCGTGCCCGCGAGATTACCCGCACCATTGTGGACCCCGATTTTGACGGATTTGCACGGGAATTTTTCCCCACCTGCTATGTGTGCATGACCCAGTACGATGCAACCATGCCCAATGTTCAGGTAGCATTCAAGCCGCAGACACTTACCAACACCTTTGGCGAATATATCAGCAAACAAGGACTCAAACAGCTGCGTATTGCCGAAACCGAAAAATACGCACACGTTACCTTCTTCTTCAATGGCGGCGTGGAAACCACCTTTGACGGGGAGGATAGAATTTTGGTTCCTTCTCCCAAGGTGGCAACCTATGACCTGCAACCCGAAATGAGCGCATACACGGTTGCAGATAAACTGGTTGAGGCAATGGATAACGTGGATTATGATGCAATCATCTTAAACTTTGCAAACTGCGATATGGTAGGTCATACTGGTGTCATGGAAGCTGCTGTCAAAGCGGTAGAGGCAGTGGATACCTGCATCGGTAAGGTTGCCGATAAGGTGCTAGAGCAGGGTGGGGCAATCCTTATCACGGCAGACCATGGCAACGCAGAGCAGATGCTCGACCCTGCCGACAAGTCGGTATTTACCGCACACACCACCAATGTGGTACCGCTCATTGTAGCAGGTTGTGGCGATGTTACCCTCAAAAAAGGAAGATTGGCAGACCTTGCTCCCACCATGTTGGATATCATGGGGTTGGAAAAACCTGTCGAAATGGAAGGCGAAAGCCTGATTGAAAAATAAAATCACACAGACGGCAGCTGAATATGGCTGCCGTTTGGTACATAACGAGAGGGGAATGGATATGTTAAAAAGAATACTTGCTTTTGTTTTGGCAACCATGATGTGCACGGGAACAGTTTTTGCAAAACAAAAGCTATATGTTTCGCCCGAAATAGTGGCACAAATGCAGGCAGAGGGGCAGAATGTGGAAGAGATGTTTGGTGACGAATATGAAATCATAATCACCGACAATCCCACGGGTGAAATCGTGGGAAGTGCAAGCTATGTGCCCGGGAATGCTCCCACAGGAACGGCATCTGCAAAACCGCAGACCGAGGGAGAAATCATTGCGGCAATCAAAGAAAAACTGGCGCATTTAAACATTGTATGGCAACCGGATAATATGGAGATTGAACGCCCCAACTCAGAGCGGTATACCGATTATCGAGGCGGTGTGTTTTATTCGTGGCAGGTAACGGGCGACCAGGTTGGACTGATGATTTATCCCAAAGGCAGTGCCCCCGTTTTCATGGAGGGAATTACCGGTAGTTTTACTGACATCCCCTATGCGATGGTGAGAAATTCGCAGTATCAGGAGGGGGCAATCGATCAATACGGCAATTTTACCATTCCCTTTGGCAGATATGAATGTGTTGGCAGTGGTTTTGTGGGGAACGGAAGGATTATCTATGTGGAAAACGGCGGATTGATGGGACTTGCAGACATCACCGCCGGCGAGGAGCTGTTGCCCTGCCAGTATGAATTCAGCATTCTGGGGTCTGCATATGAGCTTTACGACTACAATCTGGAAAAGTATTTTGATGAGGAGGGCTTGCTGCCGCTGGGCAAAAACGGCAAGTGGGGCTTTGTAAACCGGCAGATGCAGGTGGTAATTCCCTTCCAATACGATCATGCCAATGAATTTTCGGATGGTTATGCGCTGGTACGAAAGGGGAACAGACAGTACATCATCAACCGCAATGGTGATACCGTAGGACAAATTCCTGCCGGCTATGAGGGCGTGCGGGTGAGTGAGGGTCTGGTGTGCATCTGTGCGGTGGATTCATGGCCACTGGAGGAGTATGGATACTGTGACTTAAACGGCAACATGGTAATTCAGCCGCAGTTTTCCAAAGGGGACGATTTCCAGGACGGCGTGGCGATTGTGTTCAACGGAAAGCCTGCGTGCGCCGTGATTGACCGCAACGGAAATTTCGTAGTTCCCTTTGGTATTTATGATAATATCATGCGCTCCGGCGATAGGGAACGCCTGTTCTGCTATCTCCAGCGTGCCAACCCAGAAACCGGAGCGCTTACTACCCACATGTACTATTATTCTACCACTTTGATGGGCACCGATGGTACCATATATGTGGATAAATCCATTGCCATTACGCCGGGGGACCAGTTTGAAAATGGCGTGGTGGCATACCATGACATGAAAGGCTACGAGAATGAATGGGGCAGAGAGAGCTACGGCTATATCGACCGGTTTGGCAATGTAACCGCTTCCTTTGATGCAGTGGTAGACAGTGGATTGGTAGATAGCGTGGAACTGAGTTATTCCAAGGTTAGTGTGAAAATAAAAAGAGGAAACACTATTTATGGCTATCTGCTGGGTTACTATCCGCCTCAGGCAGCAACCGTACCCCAAACCGACGCACCGCAGCAGGCAAATTACACGGGTGCAAAGATATTGGTAAATGGCAAACAGGTGGCGCCCGAGGTGTATAACATCAATGACAACAACTATTTCAAACTCCGTGACCTTGCCAAATTGGTAAGCGGTAGCGGCAAGCAGTTTGAGGTAACCTATGACAATGCACGAAACGCCATCAATCTCATGTCGGGCAAGGCATACACCACAGTAGGCGGTGAGCTTGCGGCAGGGGACGGTAGCGGCAAAACCGCAACCCCCAATGCATCTCCCGTGTTTAAAAATGGTGCCAGCCTTGCATTGGCGGCATATACCATCGACGGGTATAACTATTTCAAACTCCGTGACATCTGCCGTGCATTTGATATCGGCGTCACCTGGGACGAGGCAACCCAGACGGTAGGAATTGATACCTCCATCGGTTATACCGAATAAGAAAAAAGGCTTGCATATGCAAGCCTTTTGTGTTATTCCATAAAATTTTCAAACATATGAAATTTCCTGTTGAAAAATGTCTTAATCTTTGCTATAATAATTGGTAAGCAATTTTTTTGCTCACACATGGAGGTGGAGGTATGACCGGCGAGGGCAGAGTAGTTAAGGTGGAAAAGGGCAAAACCTTTGTGGAAATCAGTCGTCAGTCCGCCTGCGGTAAAAACTGCGAAAGCTGTAACGCCTGCTCCAATCCCACCTATGTCACCGAGGTGCAAAATCCGCTCGGTGCGTGTGTGGGCGACCGTGTGTTGCTCACCCTTGAAACGGGTAAGGTGCTCGGCACGGCGTTTTTGCTTTACCTTGCGCCCATCCTGCTTGCATTTGCAGTAGGGTTTGCAGGGTATGCACTTTCCCAATCTGCCGGCATCACTGCGGCAGTGGTTGTGCCGTCTCTTTTGGTGTGGGTAATTGCAGTACGCATTTGCAATCGCCGCAGCACACTCCATTCTGTTATCACGCAAATCATCACCGAAAGGAATGAAGCATCATGAACAGAATCTGCGTTTTTGTGGGACATTACGGCAGCGGAAAAACAGAAAATGCACTCCGGTATGCATTCGAGCTGAAAAAGGAGCACGATAACGTTGCCATTTGTGACCTGGATATTGTCAATCCGTATTTTCGCACCCATGATGCAGCAAAGGCATTGACCGATGCAGGCATACGGGTCATTGCCAATGAATATGCTAATACCAATCTGGACCTGCCCACCGTTCCGTCGGATGTGCTGTCGGTTTTTTCCAATCCCGATTGCCATGCAGTACTGGATGTGGGTGGCGACGATGACGGCGCCATTTGTCTGGGGCAGTATTACCCCTACTTTGCACAAATCGGGTATGACATGTTTCTGGTGTTTAATCTGTTGCGACCCGATACCGCAGAGCCGGAGCAGGTACTGGAAATGGTGCGGCGGATTGAGGCGGTTTCCCGTTTGAAGGTAACGGGACTGATCAATAACACCAACCTGTCCTACTTAACCGAGGAAAAACATATCACCCAAACCTACCAAACGGCACTCAAATGTGCCGAGGTATGTGGCATTCCGCTGATTGCCACCGCGGTTGCCGAAAAATTTGTGCCATCACTGCCGGAGGGATTGGGAACCATCTGGCCGCTGGATTTGCGGTTGGATTTTCCCTTTGACCCAAACGCTTAGATAGATAGATTTTGTCAAGAAGGGAGGCCATTTTCATGGCGAGAGTTACATTCAATGAGGATCTTTGCAAGGGCTGCATGCTGTGCGTAACGGCTTGTCCGAAAAAGATTGTCACCATTGCGCAGGACCGCATCAATGCAAAGGGCTTTAACCCCGCTACCGTTACTGATATGGAGCAGTGCATCGGATGTGCATTTTGTGCAACCATCTGCCCCGATGTTGTCATCACGGTAGAAAAATAATTTGTTGATAGTAAGATATGCCGGGTAAAATGCCCGACAGGAAATGGAGGAAAACATGTCGGATAAAGTATTGATGAAGGGAAACGAAGCCCTTGCTGAAGCCGCAATCCGTGCCGGCTGCAGACATTTCTTCGGATATCCCATTACCCCGCAGACCGAGGTTTCTGCGTACATGGCAAAGAAAATGCCCAAAATCGGCGGCGTATTTCTGCAGGCCGAGAGTGAGGTTGCTGCAATTAACATGGTATACGGCGCAGGCGGTGCAGGCGCGCGTGTTATGACCAGCTCGTCCTCGCCCGGTATCAGCTTGAAGCAGGAGGGTATCTCCTACATAGCAGGTGCAGATGTACCCTGCGTTATCGTAAATATCGTCCGTGGCGGCCCGGGTCTGGGCGGCATTCAGCCCGCACAGTCGGACTACTTCCAGGCAGTAAAGGGCGGCGGTCATGGTGATTACCATCTGCCGGTTCTGGCACCCAGCTCCATTCAGGAGATGGTAGACCTCACCTCCGATGCATTTGATATTGCCGACCGCTATCGCACCCCCGTTATGATTATGGGTGATGGTATGCTCGGTCAGATGATGGAACCGGTTGAGTTTAAAGAGAGCCAGCAGGTAGCCCTGCCCGAAAAGGATTGGGCAACCACCGGCACCGGTATGAAACGTAAGAAAAATATCATCAACTCGCTCTTCCTCACCCCCAATGAGTTGGAGGCACTGGTACTGGAACGTCAGAAACGTTATGAGCAGATTGCGGCAAATGAAACCCGCTATGATATGGTAGACCCCGAGGCAGACATCATTCTGGTGGCATATGGTACCACCTCGCGTATTGCCCGTACCGCCATTGCCATGGCAAAAGAGCAGGGCTTGCGCGTGGGTCTGATTCGTCCCATTACCTTGTGGCCCTTCCCGTTTGAGGCGTTTGAAAAATCGCTGGCAGATGGCAAGCGCAAGGCATTCCTGTCGGTGGAAATGAGCACCGGACAGATGGTAGAGGACGTACGTCTTGCCGTAAACGGTCGTGCCGATGTACATTTCTTCGGTCGTACCGGCGGTATGGTACCCACTCCGGCAGAAATTCTGGAGCAGATTAAGTTAATTGCGGGAGGGAACAAATAATGGAAAAAGTATTTGAGCGTCCGCACGCACTTTCCGAAACGGTATTCCACTATTGCCCCGGTTGCACCCATGGTATTGTGCACCGTTTGGTTGCCGAGGTAATTGACGAACTGGGCATCGAGGGCAAAACCATCGGTGTTGCACCGGTTGGATGTAGCGTGATGGCATACAATTATTTTGAGTGTGATATGCAGGAGGCAGCACATGGTCGTGCACCGGCAGTTGCCACTGGTATCAAACGGGTACACCCCGACAAAGTGGTATTCACCTATCAGGGCGACGGTGACCTTGCGGCAATTGGTACTGCAGAAACAGTACACGCTGCTGCCCGTGGCGAAAATATCACCATCATTTTCATCAACAACGCCATTTACGGCATGACCGGCGGTCAGATGGCACCCACCACCCTGCCCGGTCAGGTTACCCAGACCTCGCCTTACGGCAGAGACCCCAAAACCCAGGGTAACCCCATCCGCGTTTCGGAAATGCTTGCAACCCTCGACGGTGCGGCATATATCGAGCGTGTGTCGGTGGATTGCGTCAAAAACATCCGTGCGGCAAAGGCGGCAATCAAAAAGGCATTCCAGACCCAGATTGACGGCAAGGGATTTTCGCTGGTTGAGGTGGTTTCCACCTGCCCGACCAACTGGGGCATGAGCCCGGTTGAGGCGATGGACTGGCTGCGTGATAATATGCTCCCGCACTACAAACCGGGTGTGTATAAAGATACCACCGAAAGCGGCAAGGAGGAATAAGGCATGAGACATGATATTATTTTTGCCGGATTCGGCGGACAGGGAATTTTGTTTTCGGGTAAGGTAATTGCATACGCAGGCATGAACGAAAACAAAAACGTATCGCATCTGCCCAGCTATGGCCCTGAGATGCGTGGCGGCACTGCAAACTGCCATGTTATCGTGGCAGACGAAGAGATTGCATCGCCCATCATTGTGGATGCAACCAGTCTGGTTGTCATGAATGGTCCTTCGCTGGAGAAATTTGAAAACAGTGTCGTACCGGGCGGAAAGATTTTTGTAGACAGTGCGCTCATTTCCCGTAAGGTAGAGCGTACCGATGTGGACGAATATCGCATTCCTGCCACCAAGATGGCACACGATATGGGTTTGGGCAAGCTTGCAAACATGATTATTCTGGGCAAGGTTGTCAAGGAAACCGGCATTTTCACCTTTGAGCAGTTGGAGGGAGCCATGAAGAAGATGGTACCTGCATCTCGTCCCGAGTTGTTGGAAAACAACATGAAGGCACTCAAAGCGGGATATGATTACGCAGAATAAGAGAAAATGAAAGAAAGCCTCCTTTTGAAAAAGGGGGCTTTTTTTATGTGGAGTTGGAGCCTTCTTCCATCTCCCTGATTCTTTTGTGAATTTCTTTCAAACCTTCTTTTTTGCGTTCTTCGATATCAGCAGGTAATTCCACGTTTGCGATTTCTCGGTCGATTTGTTTTAAATATTCCTTGGTGTAGCAAGACGTCATATATTCCAAAAATTCATCCAGTGTGCCTGTGAATTTCCCATCTTCTATTTTCATTTCACATCCCCCTAAATTTCTCTTGTCTCACTTTTACAACCGATTATAGCATACTATTCTGCTAAAATCAACACAATAAGTGCAAAAAGTGAGACAGACTTAATTGTGGTGATGGTATGAAACAACGGACAAATGCAAACGGGAAAAATTTAATCGGTGAGCGATTGAAGGCGTTGAGAGCAAATGCCAAGCTTTCTCAACGTGATTTGGCACGCAAATTGCAGTTAATAGGAATAGATATCGATAAGAATGTAATCACCCGAATTGAAACCAATAAAAGGTATGTTACCGATTTTGAGTTGCAGGCATTGAAAGAAATTTTCGGTGTTTCCTATGATTATTTGATAGACGGAACTGAATAATGTTTTTAAAATGGGCTTGCGGTGCGCACCGCAGGCTTTTTTATTTTTTCATTTTTTATTCCAAGGGGATAACTATCCCCTTGGAGAACCCCTTTCTTTTGCGTCTTGCTCATTGGCAAATTGCACGTTTACTCCATCCGTTTTTGGCGGTCGCGCAAACGGAACACTCAGTTCCGTTGCGCTAAAAACGCCGCTATGTTGTATAAGGGAAATAACCGCGGCGTTTTTCCCGCAAAACGAACGTCGCTCACAGCAATTTTTATTCCAATTCGCTCGAATGCAAAAGTTTAAAAACCAGAAAGGGAAAGCGAGTGCGTAGCCGTAAAGTTTTTTGCCGCCGTGTGAAACGTGGCGGCGTTGTTGCCGTGCGCAATAGTTCGGCATGTGCCGAACTACTACAAGTTTGCCAAAAGGCAAACTTTGGAGAGAGGTAATTACCAAAAATTATGTGGTTTTTGACACCGTGGCGCAGCCGTGGTGTCTCTTCAAAGGATTACTGCCCTCGGCAGAGCAGGGGGATAACAGTTCAGATTTTCTGAACTGTTGGGCATATGAGCCCCCGACGCCTTTGGGTACTTTCGGCGAACGAAAGTACCAGCTTCTTGTCGCCCCCGTAGGGGGCAGAACATCTAGTGGGGTTTGGGGCAAAGCCCCAATATAATCAACCACGGTTTATCCCCTTGGAATAAAAAATGAAAAAGAAAACATTATAAAAATACTTGTAGGGGACGACCTCCGGGCGTCCCGTGTTTTTTGCTGCTAAACGGGCTGTCGGGGACGCCAGCCCCTACAATATGCGTGTATGATTTTTCCGCAGGGAACATTCCATACAACATCAAATCACCCTTGTGGAAAAATTAACCCTGCGGGGCATATCCCCCTCCCTTCCCTCATAAACTATACCATCAAATACGCGAAAGGATGGTTTGGTATGAATCGCCCCACCGCCAGATACGGAAGAAAAAACCGCCATACCGGATATACAAAACAAAACCGCATGTCCTTTGAAAAAAAGGTAGCCCTGCAAACCGGCACCGCAACGGCAGTGTTTCTCATCTGCTTTGCCATCTCCCGTGCCGACGGGCCATACATTACCCCTGTCAAAAACTATATCGCAAAAACCCTCACCCAATCCACCAATGTCACTGAGGCAGGGGTGTACCTCTCTTCAGCTTATCAGAAATTGCGCGAAAAATTTCCGGATATGGGTCTGCCAAACCTGCCCGAATCGGTGCAATCTCCACCCGAGGAAACCGAAACCGCCCTCCCCGTGGGCAATGTGGAGGAAACCCAGGAACCCTTGGTGCAATCCCCCTCCATCCCCCTCGGCATGGTGGCACAGGCGGCAGAATCACCCTATATCCTGCCCCAAACCGCCACCCTCATCCCACCCGTGCACGGGGTAATCAAATCCCCCTTTGGCGGTCGGGAACACCCCGTCACGGGCGGCTCGTCCAATCATACCGGTATTGATATTGCAGGTACCCGTGGAACCACCATCATCTCCGCCGCTCCCGGCAGAGTATGTGAAATCCGCGAGGGTGACGCCGTGTATGGCAACTGTATTACCATTGAGCACACTCCTGCACTCAAAACCTTTTACGCACATCTGGATTCCATCATGGTACGGGAAGGCGAAATTGTGGATGACAATACCAAAATCGGTGAGATGGGGGATACGGGTCTTACCACGGGAGTACACCTGCATTTTGGCGTATTGGAGCAGGATAACCTGGTTGATCCGGAGAGTTACATTTCCCTGCCGCATGATTAAAAAACAGGGGAATCAAAGGGGGAACATATGCGCATCACCAAACGGGTGTACCTTTCCTATCTGGTGCCGCTCATGGCACTGATTTCATATGCGGCAGAATGTCTGCCGCAATTTTTGCTCATTTATGGTGCGGCGGTGGCGCATGAACTGGCTCATGTGACGGTGTGCGTTGCACTGGGCGAGCGGGTGCGCCATATTTTTTTCATGCCCTATGGCGTAGCAGCAAAAACCGCTATCATCCGTGACCCACTCAGGCAAATGCTCATTTCCGCCGCAGGACCGGTATTTAGCCTGCTTCTTGGGCTTTTGTGCGCAAGCCTCACCTGGTATCTGCCGTGGTCCGGTCTGCGCTTTTTTATGATGGTCAATTTCTCCATCTTCCTCCTAAATCTCTGTCCGGCACTTCCGCTGGATGGAGGAATGCTTGTCCGTTCTGCACTTTCCTGTGGTATGGGATATGTTCTTCCCCAACGATTTATGATGCGTATTACCCGTGTTTTTGGTGTAATTTTGGTACTATTTGGCATAATTTTTCTCATAATCAGTAAATTTAACATTTCTTTACTTGTGATTGGCGCATTTTTGTTGTATAATTTAAAGGATGAGGGTCGTGCGCTGGTTCATTTTAATCGCCTGGCACTGTCCGATACCGTCAAACGGCAGTCGGGTGTATTGCCGGTGCGTTGTATCGGGGTGGATAGCAGCGTGGATGCACGGTATGTTACACGATATTTTGGTTATCATTATATCTGTGTCATCAGTGTGTTTGATCCCCAACGAAAAAAACTGGGTGAGCTTACCCAACAACAACTTTTAGACGGTATTCTTTCCCGCCATACGGGGATAACGGCAGGAGAGTTGCTGGGGAAGTGAATCAACACCTTAAGAACGGAGAATACAAATGAGAGATGAACGGTTGGAGCAGATATTGCCTCTGGTAGAAAAGCCGGCACGTTATGTGGGCAATGAATGGGGCAGCATACACAAAAATGCACAGGAGGTACTTACAAGGGTTGCCTTTTGTTTTCCCGATGTGTACGAGGTGGGTATGTCCCATCTGGGGATGAAAATTCTGTACCACCTGCTCAATACCCGTGAAGATACCTGGTGTGAACGTGTGTTTGCACCGTGGGTGGATATGGAAGAGAAAATGCGGCAAGAGAGCATACCCCTGTTTGCCATGGAGAGCGGTGACCCGGTCGGCGGCTTTGACTTTCTGGCATTTACCCTGCAATATGAGATGAGCTATACCAATATCCTCAATATGCTTGACCTTGCAGGAGTTCCTCTGCTTGCAAGCGAGAGGGGAGAGGGCGCACCATTTGTGATGGCAGGCGGCCCTTGTGCATATTCTGCCGAGTGTCTGGCAGATTTTGTGGATTTCTTCCAGCTGGGTGAGGGCGAGGAAATGATGATGGAGGTCATGGACTGCTACGCCGATTGGAAAAAACGTGGCGGCACACGGCAGGAATTTTTGCTGGATGTCAGTAAGATAGACGGCATCTATG
>SVJZ01000018.1 GCA_015068705.1 Oscillospiraceae bacterium | reverse complement strand
AAATCGGTTCATTTGAAGAAGATCTTTCAGACAGCTACATTAAGGGATTATTTAACCAGTTGTTTGCTCTTGAAAAGTAAAACTTAAAATGTACGGAAGGGAACCCGAGTGTTCCCTTCTTCTCAAAACCCTTCAAATAAAGGTTGAAGGGTTTTGAGAAGAAGAATTTCTTCGCGAGAAAGGAGGGCTTTTTATGACAAAAAGATTCGTATGTATAGGAATGGTGGTTTGCATCTTGCTTTCCCTTTGCTCTTGTAAAAAAGCACCAAACAACATTGTGAATGAAAATCCCGAAGAGGATATATCCTTCATTTCAGTAATGCTTGGAGAAAAAAGCATTGAGGAATGGAATGAGAACAATGTTATTGCAAATGTATCATGGGACAAACTGAAGCTTTCCGAAGAGGATGAAAAGAAGTTCCCTAATCTTAAAAAGACCTTTGATAAGCTTAATGATGAAGCATTAAATGATGCAAAAGCATTGATGTATGAACTCTCGGGTGCTGCCAAGGATTTAGAGGGTGATGAATACAATCCCCTTTACCTTGAGGGAGAGTCAAAAGTGTATTTACAAAGAGCCGACACAAAGATTGTAAGCTATGTAGAGGATGTTTTCGTACATTCCGGCGGTGTACATCCAGACTATCATTACATAACCTCCAATTTTAATCCCAAAACGGGAGAGAAACTGATTCTGACTGATGTTATGCCAAGCATCAAGGGCTTGCCTGATATTCTGGAAAGTGAACTGAACATCAAATACGATTATCTGAATTTTGGCGAAAATCAGCTATGGACGATTTTTAACGAATATTCTCCAGAGGATTACAATTGGACACTTGATTATCAGGGCATTACATTCTGGTTCAGTCCTTATGATATAGCCGCCTATGCAGCAGGGCCTCTTTCTGTAAAAATCTATTTTGATGAAGAACCCTATATTTTTAACGAGGAATACACAAAGGCACCTTCCGAAAACTATGCTGTGATGCTTCCAATTCGACAAAAGATAGATTTTGACCTGAACTTAAATGACGATAAAAAGGATTGCATCGAAGTAGACACAATGCTTGATAAATATGGCTCATACAATATGCTGTCGGTTACGGTGAATGGGAAAACCGTTACCGATGAAATCAACTATGCTTACGACTTTGATGTTTATTTGGCGCATATTGGCGATAAAAACTATATCTATTCCGATTCGTTCTCAGATAATGACTACCATATGTTCTGCACCTGGGATATAAACGGTGATACCCCCAAAATGACGCAGGAGCTTTCTGGCACGGAAATTGATTATGAGTATATAGAGGAAGGCTTTGAGGATGGCACAGTATATAAGCAAGCATTTAATAATCCTGAATTTTTAAGACTTGAAACAAGGTTTGAAATATTGGGAACACGCGGAGCTACGGCGACCTATAAACTAAGCGAAACAGACGGAAAACCGGAAATGACGGATAAAGCCTACACCTTTAATTATGGTCACGATGTAAAAACAGCAATACCGCTTGAAGCAAAGCGATTGCCGGGTACGGAAAAAACAGAAATTCCTGTTGGAACATCACTTACGCCATATCAGACAGACGGAAAGAGCTATATTGATTTAAAAACAGAAAACAGCGGAATTGTAAGACTTAATATTGATGTCTCCGATTGGCCGAGAACAGTTAATGGCATTCCAGAAGATGAATGCTTTGAAGAATTATTATATGCGGGGTGATTTTATGAGGATGGTGAAAAATATGGTGAAATTTGCAGCGATTATCACGATGATCGCATCACTGTTTGGATGTGCAATAGAAAAACCGCAGGTGCTTGACAAAACGGGTATGGTTTATGAGGACTCGGATTACAGAAGTATTTATGCAAATGTATTCGACTTTGATAATTACGATGGTCAGCCGATGTTTGCCGTGGCATTTTTAGGCTATGGTGACAGAATGGAGTTTCGGCATACCTATGTTGAAGGAATTTTTGGTGATTTAGGCGATGTTGCCATTGAGCAGGTTGGTCACATTGACTACGAAGGTGATGAATGGTACCTGATTGTACCGAGATATAAAGAGGATGTTGATATCACAAATCTTGATACAGGCGAAGTTCACACCGTGCATAACGGCGAAGCATTTACTGTAAAGTGCAATTTGTCAGATTTACATTCAAATATTGAAATCAGCACAGAGCTGAATTTAAGCGGACATAAATTTTCGCCTCAAATCGGCGGAGACGGAAGGCTTGTCCAAAACCCCGATGTGTGGGATATAACAGATTATGGAGTAGTGGATGAAAATTCATATGTTCAGGAAGGAGAATAAATTATGGGATTATTAAAAGCAGGTATTGGAGCATTGTCGGGAGTGTTGGCAGATTCGTGGAGAGATTATTTTTATTGTGAGAGTTTAGACGCCGACACCCTTGTGGTTAAGGGTGAGAAAAGAGCTGGCGGACGCTCCTCTAACAAAAAAGGTACAGATAACATCATTTCCAATGGCTCGATTATCAACGTCAACGACGGACAATGTATGATGATTGTAGAATCGGGCAAGGTGGTAGAGCTTTGTGCAGAACCCGGTGAATTTGTTTACGACACTGGTACAGAGCCAAGCCTTTTCTATGGCGGACTCGGTGAAAACATCAAAAAAAGTTTTGCAGAAGTTGGTAAGCGTTTCACCTTTGGCGGTGAGCCTGCAAAAGACCAAAGAGTGTATTATTTCAACACAAAAGAAATTATGGGAAACAAATACGGAACGCCGTCGCCCATACCTTTCCGCATTATGGATCAGGCAATCGGGTTTCCGCTGGATATCAAAATCCGTTGTCATGGTGAATATTCTTACAGAATTACAAATCCAATGCTTTTCTACACGAATGTTTGTGCAAATGTGGAGAATACATTCACCCGTGATGAGATTGACGGGCAGTTAAAGTCAGAGCTTTTAACTGCTCTTCAGCCAGCAATGTTCAAAATTTCACAAAACAACATTTACTACGGTGCAATTCCTGCCTATACCATGCAACTTGCCGACGAGCTCAACGGGCTTTTATCTTCTAAATGGAGAGACAGACGTGGTGTGGAAATCGTAGAGTTCGGTGTATCGTCCGTCAGTGCAAGCGAAGAAGACGAAGCAAGAATCACAGAATATCAGCGTTCTACTGCTATGGGCAGAGATGCAAATATGCTTCGTGGTCATATGGCGGGTGCAACAGCTCAGGCTATGAACACTGCTGCCGCAAACGAAAATGGTGCAATGGCAGGATTTATGGGCATGGGTATGGCTGGCAAT
The DNA here is from genome assembly GCA_015068705.1 of Oscillospiraceae bacterium. GTDB lineage: Bacteria > Bacillota > Clostridia > UMGS1810 > UMGS1810 > SIG448. The sequence continues at coordinate 27,955 of SVJZ01000018.1, read as the reverse complement.
ATGATGGGCGGTATGGCAAACTTTATGCAGGGTGCAGATACTACTCAAAACACAATGGTTAATCAGCAAGTAGGCGGTGCTGCTCCGGCACAGGGTGGCTGGAAATGCGAATGCGGTACGGAGAACACAGGTAAGTTCTGTCAGAACTGCGGAAAGCCTCAGCCTGCGCAGAGCGGCTGGACCTGTTCTTGCGGCAGCGTAAACATGGGCAAATTCTGTCAGAATTGCGGAAGTAAAAAACCTGCAGGTGCTCCACTTTATCAGTGCGATAAATGTGGCTGGACTCCCGAAGATCCAATGAATCCGCCGAAATTCTGTCCTGAGTGCGGCGATGTGTTTGATGAAAATGATGCGAAATAAACGGATTTGAGAGGAAGGATAAAAGATGAAAAAAATGTTAAGTGTTTTGCTCACCTTTACAATGCTATTTTCCTCTATAGGAATAGTAGCAGTTTCTGCTGACGCAGAATATGTAGAAGTAAGTACGGTAGAGCGTTTTGTAGAAATGATGGAAAGTAACGGAGATAAGAATATTATCGTAACCCAGAACATTATTTACACTTGTCAGGTAAATGATGTGGGTTCTTACTGGATAACCCTCGGCAGAGGTGAAAAAACCTTAAACTTAAACGGTAAATCTGTTGAACTCAATGCCGAAACTGGTGTGGAAACCACCATGATAAGAGTGCCAAATGGAGCATCTCTTATTATCAATGACACAAGCGGAGATAATTCGGGTACACTTTTCTGCTATGGAAAAATGGAAACCCCCAGAACTGATATGGGTCCCAGATATTTTAACGGCGAAGTAAAATATAGAAATGTTTTGGAGATTGACGGTGGTGCGGTAACAATAAATGGCGGCACTTTAGAAGCGGGCCGCTCTAAAAAACAGTGGATATATGACGGCAGAGATGTCTACGATTTAAGACACCTGCTTGATTATACTATACAGTTCGGAGTTCTGGGTTTGGCAATAGGTGCCAGATACGACGGATACGCTTGGCAACAGGTAAACGGCGACTGTATTACGGTAAAAGATGGAAGCCTTTTGGTAAACGACGGTATTTTCTTCGGCAGAGGTTTTTCGAATCTTGAAACATTTGTTAAAGATAACGATAATGATGTTGATGTGGAGTTTTCGCGTTCTGCGTGTTTAAGACTTCTCGGCGGTAACACAAACATCAATGGCGGTACTTTCTGGGGAAGAGGAAATGCTGATGTTCTTGGGACTACAAAGAATGCTAAAATAACTGTTAAAAGCGGAACATTCAGCACAAACCACCTTCGCGTTTTGTTGGTTCCGACTTTAAATGTTACACTGATGGGTTATTGGGAACCCTATGTTATAGGACACGAACAAAGATACGGATATCAGTATCACCCTGCATCGGATGTGGGAAGCGTAAGACTTACTTCCGATATGCTTGACGCACAGCGAAACACAGCAGAGCTTAATGGTGAAGCTTTACCTGTCAGCGAATGGTCAAAGCTTAACGCCACAGGAAATGACGGCTCGGCTACTGTTGTCATCACCCACCATATGTCAAACGCCGACAGAAGAAACTTTATGTCGGGTAGGGATGCAAAAAAAGAGATATCAAGACTGAATATCGATGGTACAAATGCTTATGGTATGGCCCTTTCTCCCGATGTGCTTTCTTGCAGTGCAGAGGGTGTAAGAAAGATTTTGGTTGAATGGTACCACAATGATGAACCTGTCGGCAGTGATGAATATATGGTTGCAGGAAAATATCAGGCAAAGGTATCAGTATACCTTGATACAAGCTATGCTTTTTCCAATTCGCCAAACTTTACCATTATGGGCGACAGAGTAAGTGACTATGAACTTTCTTCTACAAAAAGAACGGCGACACTTTGGTCAAAGGTTTATAATTTAGAGTGTAATCATTCCTACAACGAGGATGAATATCTTCGCTTTGACAACGACAAGCATTTTATGCAGTGTTCTGTCTGCAACAAGGTGCTTATCGACGAAGAACATTATTTCGGTGATGGTGAACCTGACGGCAACTCCATAATCTATAAGTGTCTTGGGTGCGATTTTTCTTATGGCGAGGTTGATGACGGCAAAGTCAGGATAGATTATCTTAATATCAATATTCCGAACCCAAAGACAGGATATTCACCTGAATACTTTGGTTTAATCAGTGGTGAGGGTGTAAGCTTTGCAAACGGCGGAGATGAATTTACCAAGAACGGCATTCGTTGGGGACTTTACGTAAACGATTTCGGTCTTGGTGAAAATGAACTCTTCGCAAGCGGTATGGGATACCGCGCTACCATATATTTAAGAGCCGACGAGGGATATACTTTCAGCAAAGACCAGAATGCGCAGTATAATCCGGTTGTAATTGTAAATGGTGAAGAAGCAGAGTATGAAACAGACGGCGAGCTTATGACGGTTAAGTACGAAGTAAATGCACCTGAAATTTTTGTTTCTTATATTACTATGTCAGGCATTGATTTCCCCGAAATCGGAAATACACCCGACTGCGAACCCGAATCTGCTGAGCCTCAATATTATGATGCAAAAAAAGATTCAGGTGCTATTGCATGGTATGAAGACGGCGAATATATGGATAAGACAGATACCTTCAAAGCAGGCAAGGAATACAAGGTTGAGATGTATATAGATACAATTCGCTCGGGTTGGGATTATACTGCAAAATTTGCAGAAAATCTGGCTGGCGTGACGGTTGACGGATTTGCTGTTAAGGATGAAGATGTCCGGAGACTTCACGACACAACAACTATTGTCACCTACACATTCCCCGTCCTTGAGGAAGAAAAAGCGGAAGAACCCGAAAAACCTCAAGAAACAGAAAAACCCCAAGAAACAGAAAAACCTCAAGAAACAGAAAAACCTCAAGAAACAGAAAAACCAACTGAACCCGAAAAGCCTGTTCAAACTGATAAACCGCAGGAAACTCCAAAATCAACCTTTGCTGATGTTGCAAAGGGCGAATACTACTATGATGCAGTTATGTGGGCAGCAGAAAACGGAATTACCGGTGGCACAAGTGCCAACTCCTTCTCTCCCAATGATATCTGTACAAGAGCGCAGGTGGTAACCTTCCTCCACAGAATGATCGCTTCCCCCGAGCCTGCCGCAATTGATATGCCGTTTGTGGACGTTGCAGAAAATGCTTTCTACTATAAACCGGTTAAATGGGCTTTGGGAAGCAAAATCACCGGCGGAACAAGCGAAAATACATTCTCTCCTGATGATAATTGTACCAGAGCACAGGTTGTTACTTTCTTGTGGCGTACAGCAGGTCAGCCGAAACCAAACGGAAAGAATAATCCGTTTGCCGATGTGAAAGCAGACAGCTACTATTATGATGCCGTGCTTTGGGCAGTTGAAAACGGCATTACCGGCGGAACAAGCGCTACTACCTTCAGTCCTGATAGCAACTGCACAAGAGCACAGGTGGTAACCTTCTTGTATCGGTTCATAAACGCACAGTAAAAAACGAAGGAGTGTGCAGATATAACTATAAAAGTCAGGATGCAGAAAGAAACATATCGTTCTTACAAAAAAGCAAGCACGCCCAAAGGCATGCTTGCTTTTTTCATATCCTTTTTCCTTAATGCAAACTCCTGCCGCCGTCCGAAACCAGTACCTCGCCAATGATGTTTTTTCGATTCGCCAAAAAGAAGATTTCTTCTGCGATTTCTTCGGGCATGGCGCGTTCACCTCTGGGGGAGTCGATTTTTTGAGGCGTTCCCTCGGGAACTCTAAAAATTTCGGTGGCGGTTTCTCCCGGCAATGATTACATGGTAGCCATGTGCCAAAAATGTTTTTGCGCACGCAAAACCGATGCCTTTGTTTGCGCCGGTGATTAATACGGTAGACATAAGCTACAATCCCTTCCGGTAAAAATATAGTTTTGTTTATCATAGCACAAAGACTTTTTTTGTCAAGGGATAATTCAAAAAAGCCGCACACAACGGAGTTCAATGAAAAAAGCACCTGCAATCTCTGCAAGTGCTTTTTGGTGAGCCATCGGCGATTCGAACGCCGGACAACCTGATTAAAAGTCAGGTGCTCTACCGACTGAGCTAATGGCCCATATGGCTGGGGTGGTAGGACTCGAACCCACGGAATGCCAGAACCAGAATCTGGTGCCTTACCAACTTGGCTACACCCCAATACTGATGAAACTGTGTTTGCTGCAGGCGGCGCAAAATCCCACGCCGCCACAGCACTTGGCTGGGCTGGCAGGACTCGAACCTACGAAATGCCAGAGTCAAAGTCTGGTGCCTTACCGACTTGGCTACAGCCCAATACTCGGCAAATCGCCGTTCAAACGGTAATGCCTGCAATAAAACAAATGGGGTGGGTAGTCGGATTCGAACCGACGACCTCCGGAACCACAATCCGGCGTTCTAACCAACTAAACTATACCCACCATAGCGGTCCGCCAAAGTCGCGGCTTTTCTCAGGCACTAAAAAATTATATCATAATAATTTGCGCGTGTCAACAATTTTTTTGAGAAAATGTAAAAAATATCATTTTTTCTGTCATACCATGGTAGTTTGGCCGCATTTTGGGGGCATTATTCAGGGAAAATGCACCATTTTTTGCAGGGAGAGGTTGTAGGGGCTGGCGTCCTCGACAGCCCGATTGGGGGTCATGCGGGAGGTCCGGAGGCCGTCCCCTACGAGGAGAGAGTGCATGTGAGCATGGTAGGGAATGACCTATGTGTCATTCCGGGAGTGGAACGGCACACAGGCCGTCCCCTACGGGGGAGCACGTTAATTACAAATAGCGCACCTTGGCGCGGAAAAAATTTTCCCAACCGAGTGCCTGGCCGCAGCGGTCACAATACGCCTGATATTCGCGTTCAAACGAGCATCCGCACCGGGGACAGACGGGAAATGCCGCGTCTTGCATGGTATAGACCACGATTTCTTCCACCTCCATCATAATGCGATAGGAGAGGGATTTTTCGATTTCTTCGGGGGGTGCCTCTTTGGTATTCATCCGCCTACCTCGTTTTCCCGTGGGTTTGCACGAATTTTTTTAGAGCGTTCAAACCTATGCTACGCCTGCATTTTGCACATTTCAATGAGATGAATTTCAAAAATTGACAAAAATTTCTTGCGGTGGGGGAGAATGTGTGTTATACTGTTGGAAAATTATAGGAAAAGATAGGGGAAATGGTATGTTTTTGTTGATTCATTTTTCTTCAAGACGGGAAAAAGATGCGTTTTTCGACAGGATGTATTTGAAATATTACCATTATATATATGCGTTATTTTCAATGTGCTCCATTCGCATGAGGAGGTGCACGATTTGGTGCAGGATTCATTTTTAAAAGCCTGGATTGGGGTTGCCAACATGCCGGAAGGCGATGCGGAAAAGGCGTGGCTCGGTGTGATTGCCAGAAATACGGCAAAGAATTTTATCAAGCGCAAGGGAATACAAAAACGCCTGATGGTGGATGTGGACGAAGATGTGATGATTGCAGTTGCCTCATCGGGAGATGACCCTGCGGTGCTGGTGGCGGATGAGGACACGGTGGCGCGTGCGTATGAATATATGCGGAATATGGATGAGCGTTACCGCGACGTGATGATACTGCACTATGAGCACAAACAATCGCCCGATGCCATCGCCCGTACACTGGAGCGCAAGCCCAAAACGGTGTATACTCAGATTGCCCGTGGCAGGGAAATGGTACGGGAATGGATTCAATCCAATCAGGGAGGGAATGTGTGATGAATATAAAGGAAAGAAACGATAAAATATTGGATGTGATTTTGGAAGAGGCGGCAGGCAGATGCGCCCGTGAGATGGAGGAAGAGGACGTATTTGCAAATCTGAGCGAAGAAGATATGCGCATCATGGAGGAAAACCGGGATATCATCTACAAAAAGACCAAGGCAAAAATCCGCCGGTATGAGGCAGGCAAGCAGCATGTGGTGCGGCGTGTGCTGATTCTTGCGGCGGTAATCGGCGTGGCGGTGGCGCTGGCGCTCAATGTGTCGGCGTGGCGGATTTTCTTATTTAAAACCTACACCGACATGACGGGCAGCCTGCTCAACCTGCGCACCACCGAGGTGGACGGCTCGCGCTATGACGCGGTGACCGAGTTTGCGGCAAAGGATGAAATGATTGTGCCCGGATGGCTTCCGCCGGGGATGCAATTGACCGAGATTATGGATGATACTATGAGGGTGGTTTTCTATTATGAAGGCGTGGATTGTTGGGTGCAACTGCGACAGAAAACTATTATGTCAAAGAATATGCAAACTTTTGTAGACACCTCCCAAAACGTATACGCAGTGAAAGAGTGCAACGTGTTGGGTATGGAAGGTCATTTGGTGGAAAGCCTTGATCAAAAGGGTAGCCGTACTTATAAAGCCACATGGAGTTCTGATAATGTTTATTATGAACTTTTCACCAATGCAAATGAACAAATGGCAGAGGCGATTTTGTCTGATTTGAAATTTTTTCGCTAAATTTTAAAAATTTTTAAGAATTTTGAAGAAAAATGTCATCCTCGATTGTATATATAGGTGTAACACCCATTACAAAAGAGAGGATGATGTAAGAATGAAAGCAAAAACAAGAATGAGTCGTGTGCTCGCAGGGCTGATGGTGATGTGTATGATGCTCACCTTTACCTGCTGTGCAGCACCCAACGAAGGGGTTAACCCGCGCACCATGTATTTTTATGGTGGAAGTGTGGAAGTGGGGCAGTACAACGGACAGGCGGCAATACTGGTTTCCACCGATGCATCTCAAAAGGTGGACCACATCTACCATGATGTTGCGGTCTATTACAATGGGGTACACCAGTTTACCAACCGGTATGAAAACTGGGGTAAATTGTCGCTGGACACCACCATTTACCTCAACGATGTAAGCAGCGGCGACTATGTGCAGGTATACACCACCCACTACACCGACCACGACGGATGTGTGGAGAGTGCCAGCGCATATGACAGCTATACCTATTAAATGTTAACGCAACCAATCACTTTCACGGGGACGGAGCAATCCGTTCTCGTGATTTTTGTGCGTTGGTATGAAACGTATATCGTTTACGGGGGAGAAGAATCGTGTTAGAATATGGAAAAAAAGGACGATGAAGGGAAGAATATGGCAAAGCATATATATCAGGACAAATTAAAACCATTTGTGCAGGACAAGATTTTGCAAAGCGCCGAGCAGATGCATCTGAATCAGGAGGAAATTGCAGAATTGCTTGCCATAGATTCTCGCTCGTATGCCTATATCAAGGCAGGGGACACCATGTGCAGTGCCAGTACGTTGGTGATGTATCTGGCGAAAATATGTCCTGACCCGATGGGGTTTCTGGAGCAGGCGCGTGAGGTGATCCGGCAGGCGGAAGAAGCGGAGCAAAAGTGAGAAAAGGCGTATCGGGGAACCGATGCGTTTTTTTCGTTTGGGGGGGAGGTGTGCGAATTGTGCGGGACGCCGAGGACGTCGTCCCCTACGAGGGAAGGGTTATGTGTTCGAGTGGTAGGGGCTGGTGTCCCCGACAGCCCGATTGTGGAAAACCATACGGGACGTCCGGAGGCCGTTCCCTACGGGGGGAAGGTTATGTGTTCGAATGGTAGGGGCGGATGCCAAGAGAACAATCCCTCAGGCGCTTCGCGCCAGCTCCCTTTACACAAGGGAGCCTTTTGGGTGGGGATGGTGTGACGGAACGGCACGCAGGCCGTTCCCTACGGGGGAAGGGTGATGGAGGTTGTGCGGGACGCCGAGGACGTCGTCCCCTACGAGGGGAAAGGTTATGTGTTCGAATGGTAGGGGCGGATGCCAAGAGAACAATCCCTCAGGCGCTTCGCGCCAGCTCCCTTTGCACAAGGGAGCCTTTTGGGTGGGGATGGTGTGATGTAGGACGGGTTGATAGGGCATTGACCCGATAATTAAAAAACATTTTATTTTTTCTTTTAAGGGGGTGATACCCCCTTAAAAAACCCCCTTTTTGCGTCTTACTCATTGGCAAATTGCCGGCTCGTTCCGCACGTCTTTAGCGGTCGCGCAAACGGAACACCCAGTTCCGTTGCGCTAAAAACGCCGCTATGTTGTATAAGGGAAATAATCGCGGCGTTTTTTCCGCAAAACGTGTGTCACTCGCGGCAATTTTTATGCCAATTCGCTCGAATGCAAAAGGTTGAGAACCAGAAAAGGGGGGCGAGGCGGCAGCCGAGGGGGAGAGGAAAGGGAAAGGTTATGTGTTCGAATGGTAGGGGTGGATGCCAAGAGAACAATCCCTCAGGCGCTTCGCGCCAGCTCCCTTTGCACAAGGGAGCCTTTTGGGTGGGAGAAGGTGTGACGGAACGGCACGCAGGCCGTCCCCTACGGGGAAAGGGCGAAAGTGGTTGGACGGGTGGTTTATTCACAAATAAACTGTTGATTTTTTGGGCGTGATATGATATGATAACAAAGAATATGTATATTTTCAAAAAAGGGAGTTTTTGGTGTGATACATCCGATTAAAACCATTCCTGTTTTTAAACAGTATATCTGGGGTGGCAGCACTCTGGAAGAAAAATACGGCAAGCCGATTGCCGACCATTTTGCCGCCGAAAGCTGGGAGATTTCCTGCCACAAGGACGGTCTGTGCATGGTTGCAAACGGCGAATTTGCCGGCAAAACCCTTGCCGAGGCGATTGCGGCAGACCCCAAAGCCATGGTGGGCAGTGAGGAGATGGGAGAATTTCCCCTGCTGCTAAAACTGCTGGACGCAAAAGCTGATCTGTCGGTACAGGTTCACCCTGACGATGCGTATGCAAACCTACACGAAAACGGCTCTCTGGGCAAAACCGAGATGTGGTATGTGATCAGTGCCGAGCCGGGCGCAAAATTGGTATATGGCGTAAAGGACGGGGTGACCCGTGAGGCGTTGGGCGAGGCGATAGAGGCAGGCACGCCGGAAGAGCTGCTCAACTATGTTCCGGTAGAGGCCGGGGATTGCTTTTACATCCCTGCAGGCACCTTGCACGCCATTGGCGCAGGGCTTCTGATTGCAGAATTTCAGCAATCCAGCAACACCACCTACCGTGTATATGACTACAACCGCGTGGGGGCAGATGGCAAAAAGAGAGAACTGCATGTGGAAAAGGCGTTGGACGTGATTGATTTTTCGGGAAGTTCCGACAAAGAAAAAGACCCCAAGGTGCGCATGATCGGCACGGCGAAGGAAACCGAACTGGTAAACAGTGAATTTTTCATTACATATAAATATGAAATCCAAGACAAGCTTACGGTGGACGACAGAGAGGGATTTGAACTGCTCCTGTTCCCCGAGGGCGAGGGCGAAATCATTTACGATGGCGGCGCGTTGGCAGTTGCCCCGGGCGATAGCGTGTTTATCCCTGCGGCGTTGGACGGCTACACGGTAACGGGCGAGTGTGAACTTTTGCGGTGCTATCTGCCCTGCGGAGGCGCACAGTGAGGCGGATGGTTGCCCTGGCGCTGCTGATGGTGTTTTGCGCGCAACCGGTTCTGGCGTCGAGGGAGCATTATGAGGCGGTGGCGGATGATGTGGCAAACTATCAGCTCACCTTTACCGATATTGCCGATGTGGCATGGGCGCACCCTGCCATTACCGCACTTGCGGCGCAAGGGGTGGTGTCGGGGGTGGATGCGCGGTCGTTTGCTCCGCACCGTGAGGTGACAAAAAAGGAAAGCCTGAAATTGCTGGTGGGCGTTTTGGGTGTGATGAACGAGGACGCCAAGAGCAGTTTTTCGGATTTGACGGCAGAGGATTGGAGTTACCCTTATGTGGCCTCTGCGGTTTTATGCGGTATGATTGCCGACGGCGGCGTGCTGGGCGGGGACAAGCCCATTACTCGAGGTGAGCTTGCACAGATTGCGGCAAACGGCATGGCGGCGATCGGGTTTGACGTGAAGGTGACCGACAAGGAGCCACTGTTTACCGACCCACAGCCCATTCCGGACGGGGCGTATTACCTGCGTGATATCGGGGTAATCCGCGGTGACGGGGACGGGACATTCCGACCCGACGATACCTGCACCCGTGCCGAGGCGACACAGATTATATACGGATTGAGAGAATATATCAAGAGCGAATGGATGAAAGGATGACAGAAATGGATATGCAGAAAAACCTTGCCGAGCGTGTGAAACCGCTGGAGGCATCGGCAATCAGAGAGATTTTTAAAATGATTGGAAAGGCGGATATCATCTCGTTTGCAGGCGGCATTCCTTCCCCTGAAACCTATCCGTCGGAAGAACTGGCACGGATTGCGGCGGATATTTTGAAAAATACGCCCAATGCGGCGTTGCAGTATGGCGTTACCGAGGGCTATGCACCGTTGGTGGCGCAGGTAAAGGCAATGAACGCAAAGGCAGGCATTGGCGGCGAGATGGACGAAACGGTGATTACCACCGGCGCGCAGCAGGCGATTGACCTTGCGGCAAAATCCCTGCTCAACCCCGGTGATGGCGTGATTGTGGAAAAGCCCAGCTTTATCGGCACCCTCAATTCGCTGCGTTCGTATGAGGCAAAGTTGTATGACGTGCCGCTCGAGGCAGACGGCATGGACCTTGCACGGGTGGAGGAGCTGCTCAAAACCGAGAACATCAAGCTCATCTACACCATTCCCACCTTCCAGAACCCCACCGGCATCACCATGCCGCTGGAAAAGCGCAAAAAACTGCTTGCGTTGGCGCAGCAGTACAACTGCATGATTTTAGAGGACAACCCCTACGGCGACCTGCGGTTCCGTGGTGAGGCGGTGCCCACCATCAAATCCATGGACACCGAGGGCAGAGTTATTTATGTGGGTACTTTTTCCAAGACGTTGGCACCGGGCTTGCGTGTGGGCTTTATTACCGCGCATCGTGAGTTGGTTGACCGTGTGGTTGTGGTAAAGCAGGTTAACGATGTGCACACCACCCAGCTTGCGCAGATGATTGTGTCGCGGTTTATGGAGGAAAATGACATGGATGCGCATGTTGCCAAGGGTTGCGAAATCTGCAAGGCAAAGTGCGACCTGATGCTTTCCTGCATGGACGAGTATTTCCCCGAAAATGTGGAATACACCCGTCCGGACGGCGGCATTTTCCTGTGGGTTACCCTGCCGGAAGGGATTGACACCAAGGAGTTATTCAAAAAGAGTGTGGAGCGCAAGGTAGCGTTTGTGCCGGGCAGCACCAGTATGGTTGACCTGAGCAAGCCTACCAATTGTTTCCGACTCAACTACACCACCATGCCGGACGAGAAAATCCGCGAGGGTATCCGTATTTTGGGTGATTTGCTCAAGGAAGAGCTGGCATAAATTATTTTCAGAAAGGCAAGATGGCTACCATGGACGATAAGAAGATTATTTTTTCGGGCATTCAGCCCACCGGTTGCATTACACTGGGCAATTATCTGGGGGCACTCAAAAACTGGGTGTCGCTCCAGCATGATTATCACTGCTGTTTTTCGGTGGTGGATATGCATTCCATTACCGTGCGGCAGGACCCGGTTGCCCTGCGCAAGCGGTGTATGGAGTTTTTGGCGCAATATCTGGCGTGCGGTATTGACGGCGAGGAAAATCTGGTGTTTTTCCAGTCGCATGTGCCGGCACACGCAGAGCTTGCATGGGTGCTCAACTGCAACGTATACATGGGCGAATTGTCCCGTATGACACAATTTAAGGATAAATCCGCCAAGCACGAAAATAATATCAATGCAGGATTGTTTACCTATCCGGTGCTGATGGCGGCAGATATTCTGCTCTACAAAACCGACCTGGTGCCGGTGGGAAGTGATCAGAAGCAGCATTTAGAGCTTGCCCGTGATGTGGCAATCCGGTTTAACAATCTCTATGGCGAAACATTTACGGTGCCTGAGCCGTTTATCCCCAAGGAGGGGGCAAGGGTGATGAGTCTGCAGGATCCCACCTCCAAGATGAGCAAGTCTGACCCGAATGTGAACGGGTTTATCTCCATTCTAGATAAGCCGGAGGACATTGCCCGTAAATTCAAGCGTGCGGTGACCGATTCGGAGAGCGAAGTGGCGTACCGCGAGGGCAAGGACGGGGTGAACAACCTGTTAAGCATTTATGCATCGGTTACCGGTAAGACGGTGGACGAGGCGGTTGCCGAGTTTGCCGGTTGCGGTTACGGTGTATTCAAAGAACGGGTTGGCGAGGCGGTTGCAGAGGAGCTGCGACCCATCCGCGAACGGTATGAGGACCTGATGAAGAACAAGGATTATCTGGAAACGGTGTATCGCACCGGCGCAGAAAAGGCACGGGGAATTACCGCCCGTACCATGAGCAAGGTGTACCGCAAGGTAGGTTTTGTCAATCGCTGAAATAACCCATTACAGATTGAGGTGTGATAGATGAATATCAAAAATCTGATTCTGTGTTTTTCGCTTGCGTTTGCGGTGTCGCTTGCGGCAACGCCGCTGGTAAAATCGCTGGCGTACAAAATCGGTGCAGTGGATGTGCCCAAGGATGCCCGTCGCGTGCACAAAACACCCATCCCCCGTCTGGGCGGATTGGCGATATTTTACGGGTTTCTGGTGGCGGTGCTGAGTTTTTCCGTCATCGACACCCAGTTGCGCGGTATTTTAATCGGCACGCTGCTCATTGTGGGCGTGGGCATGGTGGATGACGTCAAGCAGTTGAGCGCAAAAATCAAACTTTTGGTGCAGCTGGTGGCGGCGTGCATCACGGTGTTTCACGGAGTGGAGATTACTGCGTTGTCGGTGCCGGAATTTCTGGCAGAGGGCGGTATTGTGCCGCTCGGATGGTTGGCGGCACCCATTACGGTAATCTGGATTATCGGGGTGACTAACGCAGTAAACCTCATTGACGGACTGGATGGGCTTGCGGTGGGGGTTTCTTCCATTGCGACCTTTTCGCTCTTTTTCATTGCCATCCTTGCAGGGGAAACCCGTGTGGCAATCCTTGCGGCAGCATTGGCAGGCGGTTGCATCGGATTTTTGCCCTACAATTTTAACCCTGCCAAAATTTTTATGGGAGATACCGGCTCCACCTTACTGGGGTATGTGCTCTCGGTGATTTGTATTCAGGGGTTGTTTAAGGGGTATGCGATTATTTCGTTTATCGTGCCCTTCCTCATCCTGGGGTTGCCGGTATTTGATACCTGCTTTGCCATCGGCAGACGCATCTGGAACCACAAACCCATCATGGGCGCAGACAGAGGACATCTGCACCACAAGCTCATGGACATGGGATTTTCACAAAAGCAGACGGTTGCCATTTTGTATGTGATTGCCATGCTATTGGGTCTTGCCGCAGTTGTTGTGGTGGAGGGTGGCGCATACATCGCATTTGTGATGATGGCGGTTGTGTTATTGTTTATCCTGTTTGGCGCGAAATTGTTCCGGCACAAAAGCGTGTCCACCCCCGAGGCGGATATCGTGTTTGTGAAACCGGTAAAGATAGAAACAGTAGAAACAGAGGAGAAAACCGAGGAATAAGAGCATAGAAGAGCGACGGCAGGAAAGCCGTATTGCTCGAAAGGAGAGAACACAGATGATAAAAGTAATGACCGTGTTTGGTACCCGTCCCGAGGCAATCAAGATGGCGCCGCTGGTGAAGGCGTTGGAAAAATGCCCCGATACCGAGTCGATTGTGGCGGTTACCGCACAGCACCGGCAGATGCTTGACCAGGTGCTCAAGATTTTTGACATTACCCCCGATTATGACCTCAACATCATGCAACAACGGCAAACGCTGGCAGGCATCACTACCCGTGCTTTGGAGGGGCTTACCGAGGTAATTGCTCAGGCAAAACCCGATGTGGTACTGGTGCATGGTGATACCACCACCACCTTTGCAGGGGCTTTGGCGGCGTTTTACAATCAGGTGAAGGTGGGGCATGTGGAAGCAGGCCTGCGTACCTATGACAAATATTCCCCCTTCCCGGAGGAAATGAATCGGTGCCTGACCGGCAGAATTGCAGATTATCATTTTTCGCCTACCGTGGCAAACCGACAGAATTTGCTCAATGAGGGGATTGACAACGGGCACATTTACATCACCGGAAACACGGTAATTGATGCGCTTGCTACCACTGTGCGGGACGATTATACCTTTATCGACCCCACCTTGCGTGAGTTGGATTTTTCGGCAGAGCGGGTGATTCTGGTTACGGCACATCGCCGCGAAAACCTCGGCGAGCCGCTGGAAAACATCTGCCGTGCATTGAAGAATATTGTGGAAAGCCATCCCGATACCCGTCTGGTATATCCTATGCACTTAAATCCTGCCGTTCGCGAAACGGTTACCGGAATTTTGGGTGGCATGGAACGGGTGAACCTCATCGACCCGTTGGATGTAGAGGATATGCACAACGCCATGGCGCGTTGCCACTTGGTGATGACCGATTCGGGCGGATTGCAGGAGGAGGCCCCCAGTCTGGGCAAGCCAGTGATTGTGTTGCGGCGTGAAACCGAGCGACCTGAAGCAGTGGAGGCAGGCACGGTGCTCATCGGCGGTGTGGAGCAGGCGCGCATTGAGGAACTGGGCAACATGCTGTTGGATGATGATGCGATGTATGAAAAAATTGCGCACACCGCAAACCCCTACGGTGACGGACGTGCATCCGAGCGTACGGTGGAGGCGTTGTTGTATGAATTTGGTATAAAAGAAACCCGTCCTGCCGATCTGGCATAACGAAAAGCGAAAAGAAAAGCATTACGATGAGCCGGAATATCCGATTCAGCCGTAATGCTTTTTTGTGTGCAGATTTCATGATGGGACGGGCGTCCCCGATAGCCCGATGTGAGTATTACACTTCTTCTGCCGTGCCGATTACCCTGCCGCGGCAGTGGAAATCGTCATCCTCGGTGACGGGGATGGTGGGGTAGTCGGGATTATACGAACGAAGCCCGTCTCTGCCCAACAGCTTGAAATAGCTTTCGCCGTTCAGGATAAAGACGCCTTCCGAATCAAGGGAAAGGGTATCGCATTGCTCTACCAAAAGCAGGTCGCCGTCGTGATAATATGGCTCCATACTATCGCCCGAAATGCGCAGGGCATAGTCTGCACTACGCGAGGAAGGTGTGTCGGCAATCTCGATATAATCACACGCATCCGATTCGGCATACACGCCCGGTCCTGCACCCACGCCACATTCGTATTGGGGAAGGCGTATGGTGGACGGTTTGGTGCGGGGCACAAAGGGGATCACATTTGCACTCGTTTGCGCCGCCCTTGCCTGCGCTGCCTCTACTGCCACCCGGGCAAGTTCTGCGGTGAGCACCGCATCTACCGTGCGTACACCATGGGCATCCAGCGAATGGTAACGGGCAAGCAGGGAGGAATCCTCCTCGCTCAAAGCCGCTTGTGCCGGCAAGCCCAAAAGCACGTCTGCACTTACAGAAAAAGTGTTTGCCATCCGCGCAATCAGTTCGGGACCCGGTTCGCGTGCACCGGTTTCATAATTATTATAGGTAGTATAGGGTAAATCCAGTTTTTCTGCCATTTGTCGTTTGTTTAATTCTTTTTGCAAGCGAAGTTCCTTCAGATTATCGCAAAACATGAGATACCTCCCGTTTGGTTTCTACTGATATTATACTATGGAAAAAACCCGTTGTCAACAAAAAATTACTCATTTTGAAAAATATTTTTAAAAAAGTACTTGACAAACTACTCGGAGTGGGTGTATAATGACCACACAGTTACCCAATATGAGTAATAAAAGGAGATGTTAATTATGATGACAACAATTTATACAGCAGGACCTTCCATGGTACAGATGGTGATTTTATCGGTTTTGATGGTGGCGGCAATCGTCGCCCTGTGGTATGCGGCAGAAGATATGGCAAAAACCTTTGTTGCACTGTTTGGTCGCAACTGCCGTCGCAAACCCGTGAAAACAAACAGAGCAACACGTCCGCAGTATCGCCGCCCGGTACAGTTTGTGCCTGCGGCGTACTGCCCTCCCCTCAGCAAAGAGGCGGCTTAAAAGGGGATATATGCCCAACAGTTCAGAAAATCTGAACTGTTATCCCCCTGCTCTGCCGAGGGCAGTAACTCTTCGAAGGTTTCACTACAAAAGTTATTCCATTAACAAAACCCTTCCATTCCGGAAGGGTTTTGTTTTTTCATATTATAATTATAATGGGTTTTTCTGAATCTGTCCGTCCAGAAGCACATAGGTGCAATCAAAGCCGACATCCTTGAGCAAGGCACAGGTTTGCTCGAAATGACAAGCGATACTATCTGCGTGATGACAATCGGAAGAGAGCACCAGTTTTGCGTCGTTCTTTTTCATCACATGGAGCAGATTTTCCGCCGGGTAGGGAGTTTTTCGGTAACCCCGGGAGATTGCACCGGTATTTACCTCAAACAGGCAACCGCTTTTGAGAGCCTCGGTAAGATAGTGCTCGGCAATCTTGTGGTATTGCGAATTGCCGGTAAAAATGGGCTCGCCCTCTTCGTCAAATTTTGTGATTAAATCAAAATGTCCCACAATATCGGGTTTTCGGGCAAAAATATATTCACAAAACGGACGATAGTAAGCTTGCGCCGTTGCCACTACATCACCGCCGAATGCATCCACAGCGCCCATCAGTAATTCACGGGTTGCATCCACCGGATGATAATGCCCGTTTTTGAAGATGTAGTGGCTGGAACCAATGATATATTCAAAATCGGCGCGATTTACCGGAGCGTAAAATTCTTCTTCTGCACCCAGATAAATACGGATTTTCTTTTGATATTTTTCTTTCAGACGGTTGATTTCGGCAATATATCCATCGGCATCTTTTATGCAATATTCCAAGCCAAACGGAGTATAGCCGTGCCCCGAAAAGCCCAGTGCACAAAAGCCTGCATCGATTGCGGCAAGCACCATTTCTTCTGCCGTACTCTTTCCGTCATCAAATGTGGTATGCGTATGAAAATTTGCTATCATGGCAATTCTCCAAACATAAAAGATTAGCTGCAAAACGTGCAGCACATACAATAAGTATACAATAAACACGCGAAAAAGTCAACGAAAAACGCCCTGTCCAACGAAATATAATTACCCCCTTGACAAGAAACGTATTTCAAGATATAATTTATATATCATTATCATGGGAGTGGTGTGACCTCTTGCGGATTATAGCCGGAAAAAACAGAGGAATGCGGTTGGACAGCCTGGATGGTTTGGATACAAGACCTACGCTTGACAGGGTAAAGGAACCGCTATTCAGCATGATTGCCGGCAATTTGCCGGGTGCGCGGGTGCTCGACTTGTTTGCGGGCAGCGGTGCACTGGGGATTGAGGCACTTTCCCGCGGTGCGGATGAGGCGGTTTTTGTGGACGCCAGCTCCAAGGCACTTGCCGTGGTACGGGCAAACCTTACCCGTGCAAAGGCGATTGCACGCACCGAACGGGCAGATTACCGTGCCTTTTTGGAACGGGAAACAACGCCCTATGATGTGATTTTTCTTGACCCGCCCTATCAGTTGGGTGCGGTGGAGAAAGCGCTTGCGCTCATTACCGAACACGACCTGCTCACTCCGGATGGGGTGATTGCAGTGGAGTTTGACCGGAATCTGCCGCCTGAAATTCAAGGCTTTTCGGTTTTGCGTGAACGGTATTACGGTCGGGTTGGCGTGCTGATACTGGAGCAGATGAAAGGGATGGCAGACAGTGAGTAATATTGCAGTATATCCGGGCAGTTTTGACCCGGTAACCAACGGGCATCTGGATATCATCAAACGTGCGGCGCGGATTTTTGACCGGGTATATGTGGCGGTGCTGACCAACAGTGCCAAAACACCCATGTTTACCGTGGAGGAGCGGATGGATTTTATCCGTCGCACGGTGGCGCCATATAGCAACGTGGAGGTAGATTCCTTCTCGGGGCTATTGGTTGATTACATGGAGCAAAAAAAAGCAAACGTGATTATCAAGGGCCTTCGTGCGGTTTCGGATTTTGAATACGAATTCCAGATGGCGCTGATGAATCACAAGCTGTCCCGCGAGGTGGAAACCTTGTTTATGATGACAAGCGGGCGCTATTCGTACTTAAGTTCATCCATTGTCAAGGAGGTTGCACGGCATGGCGGAAATCTTTCCGACCTGGTGCCCGACATCCTGGCAGACGAGATTTTACATCGTGCAAGAGAAAGCAAATAATTAAACATACCGACAGGGGGCGGAACAATATGGATATCGTGGAAATGCTCAGTGAATTAGAGGATATTATTGACAAAGGGTTTGAAATCCCCATCATCAAAAAGTCCTTTATTGACAAAGAGGCAGCAATGGAGTTGCTCAATGACATCGCACTCAACCTGCCCGATGAATTGCGCGTGGCAAGATCGGTTGCAGCAGAGCGCCAGAAAATCATTGACGACGCAAAGAAACAGGCAGACCAGATTATCAAGGGTGCCGAGGCAAAAATTGTGGGGTTGATTGATGAGCATGAAATCACCCGTCAGGCAAACGAAAAGGCAAACGAAATCATCACCAAGGCGCAGCAGAATTCCCGGGAAATCCGGCTGGGTACTCTCCAGTATGCCGATGATGTGTTAAAGCGCATCGAATCGGACGTGCAGGGAATCAATGAGTCCATGCGCAAAGAGTTTGAGGGAGTAAACCTCACGCTGGAACGTTGCCGTGCACAATTACGCAAATAAGAAATCTACAAACGCCTTCGCACAATACTTGTGCGGAGGCAGTTGCATATTCGGGAGGAATTACATTGAGCAAGATAACCGAGGCAAAACGGGTGGTCATCAAGGTTGGCACCTCCACCCTTACCTATGAAAGCGGACATTTAAATATCCGGCGTGTGGAAAAACTGGTTAAGGTGATTTCCGACCTGAAAAATCAGGGGCGGGAAATTGTACTGGTATCATCTGGTGCCATCGGTGTGGGTATGGGCAAACTGGGGCTTTCCGAACGCCCTGCAACCGTACCCGAAAAGCAGGCACTTGCCGCAATCGGACAGGTGGAGTTAATTCAGTACTACGACCGGTTGTTTGATGAATATAATCATACCGTAGCGCAGGTATTGGTAACCAAAAACGTGGTGGATTCACCCGAAATGTACCGAAATGCAGTCAACACCTTTGCGCAGCTACTGCAAATGCAGGTATTACCCATTGTAAACGAAAATGACACCATCTCCACCGAGCAGCTGGAATTTGGCGACAACGATACTCTGTCGGCAGCGGTGGCGGAGATTACCGGTGCAGATGTCTTGGTGATTTTGTCCGATATTGACGGGCTGTATGATGCAGACCCCAAGCAAAATCCGGGCGCAAAAATTATTCCGGTGGTGGAGCACATTGACGACTCCATCCGTGCGTTGGCAGGTGGTGCAGGCTCGCGCAGGGGTACCGGCGGCATGATTACCAAAATCACTGCGGCAGAATTTGCCTGCGCATCCGGTGTGGATGTGATTATTGCAAACGGGCAGAACCCCGAGCTGCTCTATGATATTTTTGACGGAAAGCAAACAGGCACGCGATTTTGTGCGCAAAAGGGGGAGGCGTGACCATGACTTTGATTGAAATGGGGCAACGGGCGAAAGAGGCGGCGCGGTTTTTAAACACTGCCGGGACTTTTCGGAAAAACGACGCGTTGTTTGCCATGGCAGATGCTCTCGTTACGCGCGCAGACCTTATCCTCGCGGCAAACGAGGCGGATATCGCCGTGGCAAGGGAAAACGGCATGAGCGAATCCATGCTCGACCGCCTGACCCTTACAAGCGAGAGAATTTGCGCCATTGCAGACGGGGTGCGCGCGGTCGCGGCATTACCCGATCCGGTGGGAGAAACCCTCGGTGAGGTGCGTCGCCCTAACGGGTTGCGGATTGCAAAACGGCGGGTACCGCTGGGAGTAATCGGGGTTATCTACGAGGCTCGGCCCAATGTGACGGCGGATGTGGCGGCATTGTGCTTGAAATCTTCCAATGCATGTATTTTGCGTGGGGGTAAGGAGGCGATTTCTTCCAACCGTGCCATGGCTCAGGTGATGGCGCAGGCGTTGGAGGAGGTGGGTTTCCCTGCCGGGACGGTGCAATTGGTGGAGGATACCTCGCGCGAAACGGCAACCGAGATGATGCGGCTCAATGGATATATCGATGTGCTCATTCCCCGTGGCGGAGCAGGGCTCATACAATCGGTGGTGCAAAACGCCACCGTGCCGGTGATTGAAACGGGCACCGGAAATTGCCACATCTATGTGGATGCCGAGTGCGACCCGGATATGGCGGTGGATATTGTAATCAATGCAAAAACCAGCAGACCTTCGGTGTGCAATGCTGCCGAGAGTCTGCTCATTCATAAAAATGCGCCGGTGGCATTTTACGAAAAAATGCGTACTGCGTTTATTCAGAAAAAGGTGGAGGTGCGTGGTTGCCCTGTGATCTGTGACCTGTGGAACGAGGCAATCCCTGCAACTGAGGCGGATTTTGACACAGAATTTCTCGATTACATGATATCGGTAAAAACGGTAAACAATATAGACGAGGCGATTGACCATATCAATGCGCACGGCACGGGACATTCCGAGTGCATTGTAACCGAAAATTACACCAATGCAGAGCACTTTCTCGACTGTGTGGATGCGGCCGCGGTATATGTGAATGCGTCCACTCGTTTTACCGACGGGAATGAATTCGGGTTTGGTGCAGAAATCGGGATCAGCACCCAAAAGATGCACGCCCGCGGGCCCATGGGTTTGCAGGAGCTGACCACCTTTAAATATATCATCCGGGGCAACGGACAGGTAAGGTAAGCATGTATTTCTGAAAGGAGGTAATGCGGTATGGAATGGTATGTGATTTGGATAGTAGCCATTGTGGCATTGTGCTTGGTGGAGGCGCTCACCTCCGGTCTGCTCACCATCTGGTTTGCCTTTGGTGCGTTATGTGCACTGTTTGCCGCCATGGCAGGGGCATCACCCTTGGTGCAGTTTGCGGTGTTTGCAGTGGTTTCTGCTATTTTACTCGGGGCAACCCGTCCGGTTCTTCTGAAAAAGTTAAAGGTGCGTGATGAAAAGACAAATGCAGACCGCATCCTTGGGCAGACGGGTGTGGTGAGTGAAGAAATCACCCCCGACAAATTTGCCGGAAAGGTGCGAGTCCGCGGTCAGGAATGGTCGGCGGTATCCGAGGACGGCAGTAGCATTGCCGAGGGAGTAACGGTGGAGGCGGTGCGCATTGAGGGCGTACGGTTGGTAGTAAGAATTTGTCAATAATTTTTGGGAGGTATTGTAATGGGAACGATGATTATTGGATTGATTATTTTTGTGCTCATTCTGGTGGTTGCAAACATCAAGATTATTCCGCAGGCACACGCAGCCGTCATTGAACGGCTTGGCGCATATCAGGATACATGGAATGTGGGCTTGCATGTGAAAATTCCGTTCATTGAGCGGATTGCCAAGGTGGTTGTTTTAAAGGAGCAGGTGGTGGACTTTGCACCCCAACCGGTGATTACCAAGGACAATGTTACCATGCAGATTGACACGGTGGTGTATTTTCAGATTACCGACCCCAAGCTGTATGTGTATGGGGTGGACCACCCCATGACCGCCATCGAAAACCTGACTGCGACTACATTGCGTAACATCATTGGTGATTTGGAGCTGGACGAAACCCTTACTTCGCGCGATACAGTAAACACCAAAATGCGTGCCATTCTGGATGAGGCAACCGATCCATGGGGCATCAAGGTAAACCGTGTGGAGCTGAAAAACATTCTGCCGCCGGCGGAGATTCAGGATGCGATGGAGCGCCAGATGAAAGCTGAGCGTGAACGCCGTGAGCTGATTTTACGCGCAGAAGGTGAGAAAAAGTCGGCAATTCTGGTGGCAGAGGGTGAAAAAGAGGCGGCAATCCTGCGTGCAGAGGCAAAGAAAGAGGCGCAAATCCGTGAGGCAGAGGGTCAGGCAAGAGCGATTTTGGATGTGCAGACCGCAACTGCCGAGGGTTTGAAGCGCATCAACGAGGCAATGCCCACCGAGGCAACGGTTGCGCTGCGCAGTTTAGAGGCGTTTGAAAAGGCGGCAGACGGCAAAGCCACCAAAATTATCGTGCCCAGCCAGATTCAGGGGCTTGCAGGACTTGCAACCTCGCTCAAAGCGCTGTTGGAGGACGAAAAAGAGCAATAAACCAAAGGCACCCCTCGGGGTGCTTTTTTCTTTCAAATAACCCTTGACAAGCGATAGGGTTTATTGTATAATATACGTTGCGCACTTTTGTAAAGGCGCATCCTTGCTCCGGAGAAGGTCCGGGGCCATAGTCCAAAAGGAGGTGTAATCATGGAAAACATCAAAAACAAGTACGAAACCATCTTTGTCATTGACGCTGCATTGTCCGAAGAGGAAACCAATGCCCTCACCGAGAAGTTCAAAGACCTCATTGCCAAAAACGGCGAGGTTGAGAGCGTGGACGTGTGGGGTAAGCGCAGACTCGCTTATGCGATCAATTACAAGACCGAGGGCTACTATGTGCTGATTAACTTTGCCGCTCAGGCTGAGTTTATCGCAGAGCTCGAGCGTGTGTACAACATCACCGACGGTCTGCTGCGCACCATCGTTGTCCGCAAGTAATGAAACGAAAAGCATAACAATCATTACCACAGAAAAGGCGGTGTAAACGGATGAACAAAGTAATTCTGATGGGTCGG
Source organism: Oscillospiraceae bacterium (assembly GCA_015068705.1). Lineage (GTDB taxonomy): Bacteria > Bacillota > Clostridia > UMGS1810 > UMGS1810 > SIG448. Next base: position 5,319 of record SVJZ01000018.1, on the reverse strand, counting down.
CTCACCCGTGATCCTGAGCTGCGCACCACCCCCAACGGCGTGAGTGTGTGTTCGTTTTCTATTGCCGTTAACCGTCGTTTCAAAAACGCGGCCGGCGAGTATGATGCAGATTTCATTAACTGCGTCGCATGGCGTCAAACCGGCGAATTTGTGTCCCGTTATTTTGCAAAGGGTCGCATGATCGGCGTGATTGGCAGCCTGCAAACCCGTACCTATGAAAAGGACGGTCAGAAACGGTATGCTACCGAGGTTCAGGTGGACGAGGCATATTTCGCCGGCGATAAAGCAGGCGAATCGGGCGGCGCTGCCCCCGCACCCCGTACACAGGACAACGGTGTCGGCTTTGGTATGGACGATGGGTTCATGCCCATGCCGGCAGATGATGACCTGCCGTTTTAATCAAAGTCAAGGACAAGGAGGAATAAATCATGGCTGAAGAAAGACAGTATCGTAGAAAACCGAAACGTAAAGTCTGTGCATTCTGTGCAGATAAAATCGACGAGATCGATTATAAAGATGTAGCAAAACTGCGTCGTTACATTTCTGAGCGGGCAAAAATTCTGCCCCGTCGCATCAGCGGTAACTGCGCATATCATCAGCGTCAGCTGACCACCGCTGTAAAGCGTGCGCGTCACATCGCTCTGCTGCCCTATACTTCTGAATAATTCAAGGGTAAATTTTAAATCCCCACATCCAATCGGACGTGGGGATTTTTGTTTTGGGGTAATGGAATTGATGGTGCCGAAAATCATCATGGTACCAGGTGGGTTACAAAAAACAACGGATGTCTACTGCCAGTTTTTCTTCCAGATTGATCAGGCGTTTGGCGATATCCTTGGACACCTCATCTGCCGCCTCATACTGGTTAAGGTATTTATTGAGCGATTTTACTCCCATGTTACACCCGTCGGTCATCAGGTCGGCAATGGTGGCATCCGATTCATTTACCACCAGCATCATGTTGGTTTTCATCCATGACATTCCCTTGGCAATGGGGTTTGGCCCTTTGCCCTCGTCCTGGTAGCTGTCCAGCTCACTGCGGATTTCCTGCTCCAGTTTTGTGTGCTCATCCTTGCACTTGTCCAAAAGTGCGCGCAGTTTGCTATCGCCCACATATTCCAGCACGTCATCAATGGAGGAAACGCCCATTTGCACACCTGCATCACACTCGCGCAGCAATCTTACGGTATCCTGTTCTATCATTGGGGTCAGTCCTTTCTTTTATGATACCGTCAGTATGCCCTTTGTCCCGGGTATTTATGCAAAAGAAAACGCCCTCGTCATATCCGAACGAGGGCGTTGGTTTTTTAAAGTGCCAACAAAAATTGTCCCAATCGGTTTGCAACCACTTCTGCACCGCGGTCATTGGGGTGTACGCCATCCGGCATGTATGTTTCCAGGTGCACGGGCACCTGCGGATTGATACCGCTCATGGCATACAAATCCAGCACCGGCATGGAATAAATTCGCGCCACTTCTTTTAAGGCATCCACATATGCCGAGAGGGGTTGTTTGCCCTCCTGCTCTTCCTCCAGACGATGGAGAGGTGTCATGAATACAATCTCTGCGGTGGGGAAACGCTCTATCAGAGTGCGCATGAGCACATGGCACGCACCGTAAAAGGTGTGCTCGGTGCGGTCGGAAGGGCTGCCAAAGGGCGCATCGCCGTGGCCAAAATCGTTTGTTCCGCCAAACACCACCACAACATCTGCGTCCGGATCCATTTCCAATGCACGCTTACAAAAATCCAGATCGAATGAGGGGTTTTCGGAAGGAGTTTTCTGCCGCGCAATACGGGTGCCGCTGATGCCGTAGTTTCGCACCTCGGCGCCATATTTTTTTGCAAACATATTGACATACATATACTGGGGATCGCTAACTCCTACGCCTTCGGTGATGCTGTCACCGAGAAAATTTATCTTTTTTCCTTTTAACTCCATGATTAAATACACTCCTTATTTTTTCAGTCCCAGAATTTCGGCGGATTCATCACGCATTTTGTATTTTAAGATTTTTCCTGCCGCATTCATAGGGAATTCTTTGACAAACAGAAAATATCGGGGTACCTTGTGCCGTGCAATGGAAGCGTTACCAAACTCTTTCATTTCGTTTTCATCGGCGGTTTCGCCCTTGTGAAGAATAATCCATGCGCAACATTCTTCGCCGTATTTTTCATCCGGCACGCCGATTACCTGAACGTCGCGCACCTTGGGATTTGTCAGGTAAAATTCCTCGATTTCACGCGGATACAGGTTTTCTCCGCCGCGGATAATCATATCCTTTAATCTTCCGGTTACCTTGTAGTAGCCATCGGTGGTGCGGCAACAGATATCGCCCGAATGGAGCCAGCCATCGGCATCGATTGCCTGTGCCGTTGCCTCGGGCATTTTGTAGTAGCCCTTCATGATATTGAAACCACGGGCAACAAACTCGCCGCTTTCGCCATCTGGCAGTTCCTCGCCCGTTTCGGGGTCGATGATTTTGCACTCTACACCGGGGAATGCACTGCCAACCGTTTCTACGCGGTGGTCGATATCTTCGTTTACCTCACCCATGGTGCAACCGGGGGAAGCCTCGGTCTGTCCGTATACCGAAATGATTTCACGCATGTTCATCTCATCCGCCGCACGGCGCATCAAGTCTGCCGGGCAGTTTGCACCTGCCATGATGCCGGTACGCATATATGAAAAATCCGTTTTGGCAAAATCGGGGTGATTGAACATGGCAATAAACATGGTGGGAACCCCGTTAAAGCAGGTAATGTGTTCATCGTTGACACAAGCGAGGGAGGATTTTGGTGAAAAATAGGGGATGGGGCAAAGAGTTCCGCCGTGGGTCATCATGGAGGTCATGGAAAGCACCATACCAAAGCAATGGAACATGGGAACCTGAATCATCATGCGGTCTGCCGTTGACAAATCCATCCGGTCGCCGATGGTTTTTCCGTTGTTTACAATGTTTCTGTGGGTAAGCATTACTCCCTTGGGAAATCCGGTGGTACCCGAGGTGTATTGCATATTGCACACATCCTCCGGTTTTACCAGTGATGCCCGTCTGCGCACCTCTTCGCGGGGGATGAGGGAGGAACGGGAAAGCATCTGCTCCCAGGTGAGGCATCCGTCCATGGAAAAGCCCACCGTTACCACATTGCGCAGGAAGGGGAGATTTTTGGAATAAAGCGGCTCGCCCGGGGCAAGGGTTTTCAGCTCGGGACAAAGCTCTGCGATAATCTCTTTGTAGTTGATGTCCTTGCAGTATTCAATCATCACCAGTGTGTGGGTATCTGATTGTTTGAGCAGATATTCAATTTCGTGGATTTTATAAGCAGTATTCACCGTAACCAGTACCGCACCGATTTTGGTGGTTGCCCAGAAGGTGATAAACCACTGGGGAACGTTGGTTGCCCACACGGCAACGTGGTCGCCTGCCTTTACACCCAGCGAAATGAGTGCTGCCGCACATTCGTCCACATCTCTGCGGAATTGCGCGTAGGTTCTGGTGTAATCCAGGGTGGGGTATTTGAATGCATACTGATCGGGATATTTTTCTGCCATGGTATCGAGCACGTCCGAAAAGGTTGCCTCGATAACGTCATATTTTTTCCAGACAAAGGTGCCGGTTTTTGCACGATTGTAATAGGCGTGGTCAAAGGATTTTTTCTCCCGTTTGAGGGAGGAAATATAATTGGCAAAGTGGGTGAGCACGATGTCGGCATCATTGATGTCCTCGTTCCATGCCGCACAGATAAAACCATCAAAATTGAGAGAGGAAAGAGCGTTGAGCAGGTTTTCCACCGGCAGGTCACCCTCGCCGATCAATACCGTTTTTCCATCTTTCATATCGCCCAGTCGAACATATCTGATGTATGCGCCCAGTGTTTTGATGGTTGACTCTGCCGTTTCGCCTGCGCCAAAATAGGTGCCTCTGACATTCCAGGATGCGCCGATTGCTGCCGAGGAGAAAAAGTTGATGATATCCACCACATGCTCGGTGTCTGCCAGAAAGCCTACTGTTTCAAACAAAATACCCACATCGGTTTTTTCGGCACGCTTGATGGCATCCGAAAGTTTTTCTTTCAGCAGGTCAAACGGAGTTTCCTCTTCCACCCGTACGATGATATATTCGATACCGGCATTTGCCGCCATATCCACATATTTTAAAATCGTGTCGGCAGTGGTCTGCTCGTTTTCCAACGGGAAGGGCATGCGCAGTGCGGAAACAGAAATGTTGCGGTTGATGAGTTTTCGCTTTGCATCTGCAGTGCGTTCCCGACGCAGGATGCTATCGTGATGGAGCACCCGTTCTTTGATGGCATCGTATATCTCAAAACCGGTAAACCCGTAGTCATATGCAAAGCGACAGGTGTCCAGGAAGGAAGCACGGTTTACATTTTTGGTTGAAAATACAATTTTCATGTTATGCCTCCTCAAATACAATCTTATTGAGCGCGTTGATATATGCGCGGATGCTCGCGGCAACGATGTCGGTGGAAATGCCATTGCCCGAATAGAGTTTTCCGTTATTGCGCAGTCTTACCACTGCAGAGCCGAGTGCCTCTTTACCCTCGGTAACTGCCTGTACCTGAAAATCGTCCAGCTCGTAGTGGTGTCCAATGCACTGCTCAATGGCGCGGAAAGCCGAGTCGATGGGGCCGTCTCCGACACTGACACCGCACATGGTTTCGTCATTGCAGGTTAAGGTAACCTGCGACATGGAACCGGTCAGGTTGCTGCTATTTGTGGTGTAGCTTTCCAGATGATAGGTGGAAGGCGCCTGCATGGCGGCGCTTGCGATGATTGCCTCCAACTCCTTTGCGCCAACGGCACCTTTTTTATCGCAGGTCTGGAGCAGAGATTTGTGTACATTGCCGCAATCCGAATCCGAGAGGTCATAACCCAACACTTGTGCAGCCTGTGCAACCTGTGCAATGGTGCTATCCGAATCGAGAAGGATTTTTTTCTTCTCGCTGATGGATTGCTCAGCCTCATATGCCTGATGGCTGATGCTATTGAGCATATCGTCAATGCTTGCGTGGATTTTGGTATTGTTGAGATTGGTGGAAACACCAAGCTGCGCCACACACGCGGTGATTGCGTTGGAAATCTCGCCGGTAAGCAGCGCATCCTTGCCAGCCATAGCACATTTGAGTCCATCTGCGCCTGCGCCGATTGCGGCAATCGCGCACGCAACACCCATGTGAATACGGTCGGAAACCTGAGCATACACGGGAACACTCACTGTTTCTTTTACCTTTGTGATGATGGAGGCAATCTCCTCGGGCAGGGAAGCACCGGCGTCATCGCAAATAGTAATCATTTC
>SVJZ01000017.1 GCA_015068705.1 Oscillospiraceae bacterium | reverse complement strand
CCAAAACAAAAAGCACAGAGCATTTTTAAACTCTGTGCTTTGGAACTGATTTTGAATTAAGGGCTGGGGTTCAACTCCTTACGAAAAACCTTCGACAGTAACGAAAATACTGTTTTAGAGGAACACCGCTTGAACCCTGAAAAACCGCAGAAAAAAGCGAGATGACACTACTGACAGTAATATCATCTCGCTATTATGGTGGAGGCGAGGAGAGTCGAACTCCTGTCCGAAAACCCATTCACACAGGGCACTACGGGCGTAGTCTGCGAGTTAACATTCCCTCCGCAGGGCATCCGCAGACGGACACTCCTGCTTTAGTAGCTTCATTGTGCATGGCAGGGGCAAAGCTTACCCTGCTCACGTTCACCGCTTAGGATGACGCCTTATGAGCCCGCTCGCGGTAGGTCGGGCCGAAGACGGCTGCCTTTATTTAGGCAGCAACTAATTCGCTATTGTTAGCCTTTATATTTAAGGTTTGGTTGATAAGGCGGTCCAACCCGCCGCCCGCTCCCCATGTTTCAAGATCCCCGTCGAAACCGGTACGCCCCCGAACAGGAATGGGAGTTCTTTTTAGATTATATCACAAGTCCGCCCGTTCTGCAATAGGGAATTCACGTCAATTCAGGTCGATCATGGAACGATTGTGTCGCCATTCGCCGGTGAAAAACCATACCGGCACCGCAAAAAGTGCCACCGCCACCAGCACAATTTTGAAAATTTTCATTGCCAAACCCCTCCCGTATCCTTTATAATAGAAATAACCGCTGATTTATTATATGTTTAGCATGGCTCAAACGGGAATGATGTATGCACGCTCTTTTTCTTTCATATCATAATATTGAAATGAAAAAGGAGGCAACAAAATGAAACATCATCCCAGACGAATCAGCTGTTTCGGTTGGTGCGTCATCATCATGCTTACCGTGATTATCACCCTGTGGAGCAGAATTTTTTTGCTTGAATATGTGATGCCCGACCGTCAGGATCCGCACATTTCGCCCGTAACTGCGCGGTATTATAACTTTTCGGGCGGTTTTACCAATCGGGGCAGGCTGGATTTTATTGCCCAGTTTGGCTGGGAGGTGGACCGCGCCGCCGTCGAAAAACAAACCGTGCGCGTGCCAAAACAATTTACCCCCGTGTGGGAGGAATACAACACCCTGCAAATGCGGTTGGGACTTGACCTGCGCCGATACCGCGGCAAACGGCTTACCCGACACACCTACCGCCTCAACAACCATCCGGCAGAGCACGAATATGCACGGGTAAACCTGTATGTGCACGGAAACAAAATCGTCGCCGCCGATGTATGCTCGGTGCGACTGAACGGATTTATACACGCAATCTGTGAACGAAACTAAAAGGAGAAAGCTATCATGCGTCTGGACAAGCTGCTCGCAAACTGCGGGCTGGGTTCAAGAAAAGAAATCAAAGCACTCATGCGAAAGGGCGCGGTAACGGTGGACGGCGCGCCCGTATCCGATCCTGCCACCCATGTTGATCCCGAGCGACAGGCAGTTACCCTAAACGGGCAGACGGTACACTACCGCGAATTTGTGTACCTGCTCCTGCACAAGCCTCCGGGCTATGTGAGTGCCACATTTGACAGGCATTTGCCGGTGGTAACCGAGCTGGTTCCGCCCGAATACGCCCACTTTGACGTATTTCCGGTAGGACGACTGGATATCGACACCGAGGGATTGCTTATCCTGACCAATGACGGGGCGTTTTCCCATCGGGTGCTTGCGCCGGCAAGCCATGTGCCAAAAACCTACTATGCCCGTGTAGAGGGCGAGTTGTCAAGCGAGCACATCCACCAATTTGCGCAGGGCATCACCCTGGATGACGGCTACCAATGTCTGGGTGCAGAGCTTACCCTGCTCTCTCCCACCGAGGCACAGGTCACCATACACGAGGGCAAATTTCATCAGATCAAACGGATGTTTGCCGCAGTGGGCGCAGAGGTTATCTATTTAAAACGCATTTCCTTCGGCGCGCTCACCCTGCCCGATGACCTGAAATGCGGCAAAATTTGCGAACTAACCGAAGAAGAAATTCAATTAGCACAGGAGGAACATCATGAACATTGCTAACATCATCAGCAGCGAGCTGGGCATCAAACCGGCACAGGCAGAGGCGGCAATCCGCCTGATTGACGAGGGTAATACCATTCCCTTTATCGCACGTTACCGCAAGGAGGTTACCGGCTCTCTGGATGACAACATCCTGCGCACCCTCTCCGACCGCCTGACCTATCTGCGCAACCTGGAGGAACGCAAAGAAGAGGTCATCCGCCTGATTGACGAGCAGGGCAAGCTGACCGAGGAACTGGAGCAGGCAATCCGCGCGGCACAGATTTTGCGCGAGGTGGAGGACCTGTACCGCCCATATAAACAAAAAAAGCGCACCCGTGCCACCATTGCCAAAGAAAAAGGATTGGAGCCGCTTTCGCTTACCATTATGCTGCAGGAAAAGGGGTGCGATCCCCTTGCCGTTGCGGCGGAATACATCAACCCCGAGCTTGGGGTGGAAACGGCAGAGGATGCACTGGCAGGGGCGATGGACATCATTGCCGAAACCATTTCAGACAACGCCGACTACCGCAAGCACATCCGCACCCAAACCGAGCAACACGCTCTGCTGAAAACGGTTGCCACAACCGAGGAGGACTCGGTGTATGCGATGTATTACGATTTTTCCGAGCCGGTCAAATCGGTTGCACCCCACCGCGTACTTGCCATTGACCGTGGCGAGCGGGAGAATATGCTCAAGGTAACCCTGGAGCTGGATACCCAACCCATCACCGACTATCTCAACGCCCAGCTCATTGTCAATCCGCAATCCCCTTGTGCAGCAGTGCTTGCTGACGCGGCGGCAGATGCATACAAACGCCTGATTGCCCCCTCCATCGAGCGCGAAGTACGTTCCGCTCTCACCGAGCAGGCAGGGGAACAGTCCATCAAATTGTTTTCCAAAAACCTACATAACCTGCTCATGCAACCGCCCATCAAGGGAAAAACCGTACTTGGACTTGACCCGGGCTACCGCACCGGTTGCAAAGCGGCAGTGGTGGATGAAACAGGTAAAGTACGCGCAACCGGTGTGATTTACTGCACCCTCGACCACCACGATAAGGCAAAATCCAAGAAAATCATCTTGGATTTGATTGCAAAATACCAGATTGATTTGATCGCCATTGGCAATGGTACCGCATCCAAGGAAACCGAACTGTTTGTGGCAGATTTGCTCCCCGAAGCAGGGCGCGAGGTCTATTACATGATGGTCAGTGAGGCGGGCGCATCGGTGTATTCAGCCTCCAAACTGGCGGCGGAAGAATTTCCCGATTTCACAGTGGAGCAACGCAGTGCCGCTTCCATTGCAAGACGGATGCAAGATCCCCTTTCGGAGTTGGTAAAAATCGACCCAAAAGCCATCGGTGTGGGGCAGTATCAGCACGATATGAACCAAAAACGTCTGGGCGAGGCACTGTCCGGCGTGGTGGAAAACTGCGTAAACTCGGTTGGGGTTGACCTAAACACCGCCAGCGCACCCCTTTTGTCCTATGTGGCAGGGCTCAATGCGCAGGTTTCCAAAAACATTGTGGCATACCGCGAAGAAACCGGAAAATTCACCTCGCGCAAGCAGTTACTCAAAGTGCCCAAGCTGGGTCCCAAGGCATTTACCCAGTGCGCAGGATTTTTGCGCATTCCCGGTGCTACCGATATTCTGGACAACACCCCCGTCCATCCCGAATCCTATGCAGCGGCACAGGCGCTCCTTACCGCGTTGGGCTATTCCATGAACGAGGTGGCATGTGGAAAACTTACCGATATGCCCGAACGGCTCAAGGAGTTGGATTTGGATGCATTCTGCAAGGAAAACGGCGTAGGGCGCCCAACCATCACTGATATTGCCGAGGCACTGCAAAAGCCCGGTCGGGACATCCGCGACGAATTGCCGGCACCGGTACTTCGCACCGATGTAATGAGCATCGAGGATTTGAAACCCGGCATGACCCTCACCGGTACGGTGCGAAATGTCATTGATTTCGGCGCATTTGTGGATATCGGCGTACATCAGGACGGGTTGGTGCATATTTCCCAAATCAGCAAACGCTTTATCAAGCACCCCACCGATGTGCTTGCCGTGGGCGATATTGTATCGGTAAAAGTGCTGGAAGTGGATACCAAAAAGGGAAGAATTGCCCTTACCATGAAGGATGTATAATTGTTTTACTATCCAGGATACCTAATTTCAGCAAACTTTTTCCCCTTTTTCCGTAAATAACTCACAAAATTATTTGTTCTTGCAAAATTACACCCTCGTGATTGTGCAAGAATCACCCCGATTTGGGCGTTTTCTTTGTGCATATTCGCCTATTTTGGCAGGGTTACCACCCCCCTCAAAGCCCGTATTTCTGCGGTTTTGTGTAAAAGCACTAAAATAACAAATCCAATTTTGTGCATTTACCCACTGACATTCTTTTTTGAATTGTGTTATATTATATATATCAATTTATGCAATAAATTTAGGAGGTCATTGATAATGGCAAGTTTGAAACTCGACCACATCTACAAAAAATACGCCGGCGGCGTAACTGCAGTATCCGACTTCTGCCTGGATATTGCCGATAAAGAATTCGTTGTACTGGTTGGTCCTTCCGGTTGTGGTAAGTCCACCACTCTGCGTATGATCGCAGGTCTGGAAGAAATCAGCGAGGGTGAACTGTATATCGGCGATAAGCTGGTAAACGATGTTGCCCCCAAAGACAGAGACATCGCAATGGTGTTCCAGAACTACGCACTCTATCCGCACATGACCGTGTTTGAAAACATGGCATTCGGTTTGAAACTGCGCAAAACCCCCAAAGACGAAATCAAGCGTCGTGTAAACGAGGCTGCAAAGATTCTCGATATCGAGCATCTGCTCGACCGTAAGCCCAAGGCTCTGTCCGGCGGTCAGCGTCAGCGTGTTGCTCTGGGTCGTGCTATCGTTCGTGAGCCCAAAGTGTTCCTCATGGACGAGCCGCTCTCCAACCTGGACGCAAAACTGCGTGTACAGATGAGAACCGAGATCAGCAAGCTGCACAACAGACTGCAGACCACCTTCATCTACGTTACTCACGACCAGACCGAGGCTATGACCATGGGTACCCGTATTATCGTTATGAAAGACGGCTTTATCCAGCAGGTTGATACCCCGGCTACTCTCTACACCAGCCCCTGCAATATGTTCGTAGCAGGCTTCATTGGTAGCCCGCAGATGAACTTTGTAGATGTTATGGTAAATAAAAAGGACGACGGTCTTTTCCTCGAATTCGGTGATTTCTCCGTTCGTGTTCCCGATGGTATGGTTGCACGCGTTGAGGCTGCCGGCTGCGTAGGCAAAGAAGTTGTTTTGGGCATCCGTCCTGAGGACATCCACGATGAAGAGGCAATGCTGTCCAGCTATCCCGAGTCCAACATTGACGCACACGTTGATGTTACCGAGATGATGGGTGCTGAAACCTACCTCTACCTCAAGATCAATGGTCAGCCCTTTACCGCTCGTGTTAATCCCCGTTCCACTGCAAAACCGGGTGATGACATCAAAGTGGTATTTGACACCAACAAGATTCACCTGTTTGACAAAGAGACCGAGAAGGCTCTGCTCAACTAATCAATCAAAATCAAACCCCCGTATGCTCCGGCATATGGGGGTTTTTATGTGCAAAGAAGCCCATGCGATGATCTGGATACGCAGAAAAAACACCGCATAATTTGTAGGGAATGACTCTGCGTGCCATTACGCCGTCGGGATAGCGCACCATCTGTTTCCTACGGAATTTCTCAAAAATGTGGGTGTTCTCCTCATCTGCCAATGGGTTGAAAAAGGATTGTGTCGATTTCCGGGGCGAGCAACCCGGCATTGCCCCCTACAGGAAGAAAATATGTATGTGTATTGTAGGGGCTGGCGTCCCCGACAGCCCGATTGTGGAAACCATGCGTGACGTTCGGAGCTCGTTCCCTACAGGGAGCAGAATCCTGTTTGTACACAAACACGCTTTTTGGCAGGTATATTTTTCCATATTTTTGTATATCATATTACATACCTATTATCCAAAAAGGCGGTGTATCTTATGAATTTAGCGCTCCCCTCCTTTCTTCCGTTCGGACAACCCTGCCCGCTTTCGCCCGAAGAACGCAGAGAAAGGAAAGAACGTGCCGCATTACTCCGGCGCGTACGAAATTGTGTCAGCGCGCTCAAAGCCGAACGTTCCAACCTTGCAGAACTTACCGATCCCGATCTGATTGATTCACATATCTATCACATGATGAGCCTGGAGGCACAATACCGATTTTTGCTCCGGCAAGCACGGCTCTGCCGGCTTAGCGCCGATGTGGTGGATGTTTCCCTACACTGAAGCGGATAAAACTTGTCCTCTTTCTGTCATATTCCGCCCAACCCGTCCATATACTGATAACAGAGGTGATTTACCGTGGAACAACTGTCCTTTGCATCGGTAATCGGGTATTTGCTAGGGCTACTGATTTTGTTTGTGGTGGCAAGAATATTTTTTACACCCATCAAAATGCTCCTGCGCTTGTTGTTTAATAGTGCATTAGGTATGTGCTTTCTGTTTTTGCTCAATCTGTGCACCCCGTTTACGGGGATTTACATAGGGGTAAACCCCATTACCTCGGTGGTTGTGGGAGCTATGGGGCTACCCGGCGTGTGCCTGCTGCTTTTGTTACAGATATTTTTTTAGTTTTCGGGTACAAACCACCCAAATCTACCAGACACTCTCTTGTGATATCTTGCGGATCAGCCGGGGCGTCCCCTACATTTTTTGATTTTTTCCAGCCACAACAAGCGCAGTGGCAAGTCTTGCTTGTGTAAGGATGAATGAGTTTGCACAACAAACCGGGAGTGGCTACTGGTGCACTGCTATTTCTTCCGTGTCTATCCAAGGAGAAGTTCTTGCGTTTTTCATCGGCTAAACTCGTTTAAACCATGCGGCTATTCTGTGATTTTCGTTATATAAAAGAGCACAAACCCAATGGTTTGTGCTCTTTGCAATTTCCATTTTTTTACTTTTCGATTTTCTCCAAGCCACCCATATACTTACGCAGCACTTCCGGTATGGTTACACTACCATCCTCATTCTGGTAGTTTTCCAGAATTGCAGCGACAGTACGACCAATGGCAACACCACTGCCGTTCAAGGTGTGCACAAACTGCGCTTTGTCCTTGGGATTACGCTTAAATTTGATGTTTGCGCGCCGTGCCTGGAAATCCTCAAAGTTGGAGCAAGAAGAAATTTCCACATAGCGGTTGTAGCTGGGCATCCACACCTCGATGTCATACTTCATTGCCGCAGTAAATCCCAAATCACCTACGCAAATTTTTACCACACGATAGGGCAAGCCCAACAGCTGCAACACTTTCTCAGCATCGGCGGTGAGTTTTTCCAACTCCTCATAGGAGTGTTCGGGATCTGCAAATTTCACCAATTCTACCTTGTTGAACTGGTGTTGACGAATGAGTCCGCGGGTGTCCTTGCCTGCGCTGCCAGCCTCTGCACGGAAGCACGCCGAATATGCTACATGCTTGATGGGAAGGGATTCGCCATCTAAAATTTCATCGCGATACATATTGGTTACCGGTACCTCGGCGGTGGGAATGAGGAAATAATCGGTATCCACCACCTTAAATGCATCCTCTTCAAACTTGGGCAACTGACCTGTGCCTACCATGGAACGACGATGTACCATGTAGGGCGGGAAAATTTCGGTATAACCATTTTCGGTGTGGGTATCCAGGAAGAAGTTGATGACTGCGCGCTCCAACCGTGCGCCTGCACCCTTGTAGAAGGTAAAGCGAGTGCCGGTTACTTTTGCCGCAGTGGGGGCATCCAGAATGCCCAATTCGCCGCCCACATCCCAGTGTGCTTTGGGCTCAAAATCAAATTTGGTGGGCTCTGCAAATTTGCGGATTTCCACATTATCCTCATCGGTATCGCCATCCGGAACGGTGGGATTGGGGATATTCGGAATGGTGAGCATGATTGCCTGAATCTGCTCGTCAATGGCGCGCAGCTCTTCGTCGTGACCCTTGATTTGTTCGGAAAGTTCTTTCATTTCGGCGAAGATGGGAGCAACGTCCTTGCCCTCTTTTTTGAGTGCCGGAATCTGCTTGCTTACTTCGTTTTGGCGGTTTTTCTTCTGTTCTGCCTCAAACAGGATGGCACGGCGTTTCTCGTCCAGTGCGAGCACCGCGTCAATGTCCACCTGCTCTTTGCGGCGTGCAAGTGCCTCCTTTACCTTATCGGTTTCGGTACGAATGAGTTTGATGTCTAACATGATTTACGCTCCTTTTTTTCATTTTTCCGGTTGTTTTTCGGTTAGATTTTGATTAGATTATGATAATCTTTCGGCTATTTTTTGCCACTTTTTTAATTGGTTTATGCCTTTTTTGTCATGTTTGGTATGTTTTTGTTAAATTTTTGCTCTTTTGGGGAGCAAAAATTCTTTTTGCCGATACTTCTTTGTTGATTTTTGGTTTTTGCGGACGGGGCTCCTTACCGAAGTGCTCTGTCATAAAAATATTTCTGGCTCTCGGTGAGGGTGGAACGATCTACGCCATCCAGCGTTTTGCGTGCGGCACTGCGATTGCCGTCATTTCTTTGCCAAAGCGCTTTGGAAAGGCGTGCATCCAATTCTTCATGGATGCGGAATCGGTCTTCCACCTCGGTACGAAGTCGGGAGGTTTCCTCCAACTGTGCTTTGGTTGCCTCCAATTCTCCGGTGAGTCTTTTTACCTCGTCGCTGAGCTGCTGATTACGGGCGGTAAGTTCGGACACACTCTGCTCCATCCCCTTTGATAGGGTTGCTTGTTCATCCAGTTCCTTTTGGAAATTGTTTTGGGTGAGCCCGGCAAATAAAATCAGGATGAGCGCAAACGAAAAGAGAATGGCGGTATAAATCCATAGGAATTTGGTGTTTTGTTTCATGATATCATCTCCTTTGTGTGGAATGGTAGTGCAAAGATTGATTTTTCGGATGCATTTCAAAATCCGGATGCGAAATTGCTCGTTGCTTTTGCCCTTGAAAAAGTCGGGCATCATTTTCCTTTTCAAAAGCAGGTGCAAGATTGACTTTTTCTCTTTGATTTGAAAAATGTGTAACCTCAGTTTGTTTTCATGCAATTGCCTTTGGAAAATGTGTAGAGAAAGAGTCGTTTCTTGTAATTGCCTTCAAAAATGCATTTTTTATTTTTTGTTCCATGTGGAACATTCTATTTCGCCCAAAAATCGTTTGTGTGCAAAATTTGCCCTTTCTCAACAAATCATACAAGGGCGGTTTCGTTTTGCCCGTACAACGCAATTTTAAAGGTCGATTTTTTTACTGAATTTTCAAAATTTTGAGAATTCTTTCCAAATCTTCATTGCCAAAATAGGAGATTTCTATTTTGCCTTTTTTGGAGTCGCCTGCAATTTTTACCTTGGTACTCAAATGTTCGGCAACTCTTTTTTCCACTGCCATGAGTGCAACCTTCAGGTTAACATCCATTTCCTTTTTGGGTTTGGATTCGGCGGCAAGGCTTTTTATGAGCCGTTCTAATTCGCGCACACTCAAGCCGTCTTCTACCACCCGTTTTGCAAGGGCTTTCTGCAGCTTTGCCCCCTCGCATGAAAGCAGCACCTTTGCGTGACCCGTGGACAACTCGTGTGCACGGATTCGGTCGATTACCTCTTTGGGCAATCCCAGTAATCGCAGGGAATTGGCAACTGCAGAGCGGCTTTTGGACACTTTTGTGGAAATCTGCTCCTGGGTGAGGGAAAATTCCTCCATGAGTTTTTTATATCCCAGAGCTTCTTCGATGGGATCCAAATCCTGACGCTGCAGGTTTTCAATGAGGGCAACCTCGTAGCCCTTCATCTTGTCATAATCCCGTACAATGGCAGGAATGGTCTTTAATCCTGCCTTTTTTGCTGCGCGCCAACGGCGTTCGCCGGCAACAATCTGATAAAACCCGGTGGGTAACCGGTGCACGATGATGGGTTGGATGACCCCGTGCTCACGGATGGATGATGCCAAATCTTCCAACTTTTCTTCATCAAAGCCGGTACGGGGTTGTTCGCGGTTTGGCTCTACTTCCATCAGCTTTAATTCCACCACCGACTGTGCGTCGGTTGGCTCGGCAATACTCACCGGCTCTCCGTAAAGGGCGTCAAGACCACGCCCCAAGCCTTTTTTTGCCACGTTCTCAATCCTCCTCGTTTAAATCAATCACTTCCTGCGCCAAATCCATATAGCACTCGGCACCACGGGAGTGTTTATCGTAAATGTGAATGGGTTGTCCAAAACTGGGAGCCTCTGAAAGCCGCACATTACGCGGAATGACCGAGGCATACACCTTGCTTGGATAATAGCGCTTGACCTCTTCCACCACCTGAATGGACAGGTTGGTGCGCGCATCAAACATGGTAAGCAACACGCCCTCAATAGAAATGGAAGGGTTTAACTGTTGTTTGACCCGTTTGATGGTTGCGGTAAGCTGGCTCAAGCCCTCCAACGCATAGTACTCACACTGGATGGGAATGAGGACGGTGTCGGTTGCCACAAAAGAATTGAGGGTGAGCATTCCCAGGGACGGCGGACAATCGATGATGATAAAATCGTAATCGTCCTTAATCTGCGCGATGGCGCGTTTGAGGCGGTATTCCCTCTCATCCATCATGACCAGTTCCACCTCGGCACCTGCCAATGCAATACTGGACGGCAGAAGATCCAATCCGTCAAACCCGGTATGTACAATGGCATCCCGTGTGGGCACGCCATCAATGAGCACATCATACACGCTCTGCTCGAGGGTTTTTTCCACCCCCACCCCACTGGTTGCATTGCCCTGCGGATCGGTGTCGATTAAAAGCACCTTTTTCCCCAGTGCGCCCAAGCAGGCACTTAAGTTGATGGAAGTGGTGGTTTTTCCAACGCCGCCCTTCTGGTTTGCGACGGCGATACATTTACCCATAGCTTCACCTACTTTTTCGGTAGTTTTCATTACAACACATATATTATACCACATAAATGTTCCACATGGAACATTTTTTATAAAAAAATCCGCGAAAAATTTTCGCGGAAAGGAAAAAGGGGGAGAGGTTTTGGATTATTCGTTGTTTTTTGGTATCTTGATGGTATATTCATAGTAGGAATCGTATTCCTTTTTAAAGGATTCTGCCTCGATTCCCGATTCACGCATGACGGTTACTGCGTGCTTGATGGTATTGATAAAAATGCGGACATCCTTGAGCACGCCAATACGTCTGGGACGGACGAGGGGCTGCTGCTGCGCCTCGCTTTCCTGCAAATAGGCGTCTACCAGTTTATCTGTTTCCTTTACATTACACCCACGGGCGCACACCTTGGCAAGCACCTCCAACTGTGCCTGCTCGCTGCCCAACCGCAAAAGCGCACGGGCGTGACGTTCGGTAAGCTCGTTATCGGCAACCATTTTCTTGACCGATTCGGGCAACTTTAAAAGGCGCAGTTTATTTGCAATGGTGGACTGGTTTTTGCCCACCTTGGCGGCAAGCTCCTCCTGGGTAAATCCATGCTCACAGATGAGGGTCTGATATGCCTGTGCCTCCTCCATGTAGGACAAATCCTGACGTTGCAGGTTTTCGATGAGCGCGATGACCGCGCTGTCATCATCCGCCATTTCCATTACAATTGCCGGAACCTTCAAAAGACCTGCCATGGCGGCGGCACGCAAGCGGCGTTCCCCTGCGACCAGCTCGTATTCATTGACCGAGTGCCGTCTGACCGAAATGGGTTGCAACACGCCATACTGGGCAATGGATGCCGAAAGCTCGCGCAATGCCTGATGGTCAAACACCTTACGGGGCTGATAGGGGTTTGGCTTGATACAACTGACCGGAATATGTATGATACTGCTCTTTGCGGTGGATTGTGGTTTAAAAATCGACATGACTTCCATGTGCATACACCTCTTTGGTAAAAATAATAAAACCCGTCCGGGTGCGAACACTCCTGACAGGTTTATTGTAGCACATTCCAAGGTATGATGGAAATAAAATCGTTCGTAAAATTCTCGGGTTTTCCGACACAAAACCGCTTATTTCAACGGCTCGCGGCTCGGTTTGGGCGCTTTTCTGGGGTATTTGGGCGAAGTTTGGGATACTTTTTTTACCACCACGAGCCGATGGTCCAAATCGGTATCGGGAATGCGGTAGGAACAGACCTCCTCCACCTTGCCGCCCAGCAATTGAATGGCGCGTTTGCCCTCCTCTACCTCCTGATCGGCAACCGGCCCTTTCATGGCGATGAAATATCCGCCTTTTTTCACAAAGGGCAGACAAAGCTCCGCAAGGGTGGCAAGATTTGCCACTGCGCGCGCAACACATACATCAAACTGCTCGCGCAAATCTGCCTGTCGCGCACCGTCTTCTGCGCGGGCGTGCACGGCACGGATGCCGGAAAGACCCAGTTCGTCAATGACCGCATCCAAAAAGCCCACCCGTTTCTGGAGAGAATCCAGCATGGTGACATCCAGTGTGGGATTGAGGATTTTCATGGGCAGGGACGGAAAGCCTGCGCCTGCGCCCACATCAATGACCGATGCGCCATCAGCAATCTTGCCACAAGAGAAAATGCCGGCGCAATCGAGGAAGTGCTTATCTGCCACCTCCCGTTCCTCAGTGATGGCGGTGAGGTTCATGCGGGTGTTCCAATCTGTCAATAATTGGAAATATTTGTAAAATTGGTCTGCCTGCTCCTGCGGAATACCGCGGGAGGTGAGGTATGTAATCATGGTATACTCCTTTTGGGTAAAGTGTTGTTACGTCGGCGGGTCGTCGGGGACGCCGACCCCTACACGATGGGTTGTTGTGCTTGTGTGGTCAACCACCCCTGCTCTTACACGATGGGTTATTGTGCTTGGGTGGTCAATCACCCCCACCCCTACCCTCCATTTCTGGAGAAGCGCTCGTTTGGTCTATATGTATTCGCCACAGCAAAGAGATCTACCCACACGGCTACTGTCTCTCTTTCCCTTCCTGTTTTTCAAACTTTTGCATTCGAGCGAATTGGCAAAAATTGCCGTAAACGAGCATGTTTTAGCGGAAAAAACGCCGCGATTATTTCCCGATTACAACATAGCGGCGTTTTTAACGCAACGGAACTGGGTGTTCCGTTTGCGTGACCGCCGGAAAACAAGCGATGTGCACGGGCAATTCACCAATGAGCGAGACGCAAAAGAAAGGGGTTCTCCAAGGGGATAGTTATCCCCTTGGAATAAAAAGAAAAGTAAAAGAAACTTAATTTTAATTGTATTCTTTGGAGCCGGGACCAAAGAATGCCCCGTGGCGGTGCCATGGGGCATTTGGACTGCAAATTATTTTACTGCCTGTGCACATCTTGCGCAAAGGGTCGGGTGGTCGGCATCCTGCCCCACCGTTTCACTCTGCATCCAGCAGCGGTCACACTTTTCGCCTGCTGCCTGCGCCACTGCAACCGTAAGACCGGGCATATCCTCGCCGGCATAGCCTTCACCCTCGCCCTCGACAACCTGTGCTGCCGAAACAATGAACAAGGTGGGAAGCTCTGCCTCCATGCTCTTTAAGAATGCATAGTCATCACCCGTTGCATACAGGGTAACGTCTGCGCCCAGCGAATGGCCAATGGTCTTATCCGTACGGGCAAGCTCGAGCGCCTTACTCACGTCGCCGCGTGCCGCACGGATGCGGTCATACTTGGCGTCGAGTGCTGCATCAAACAAGCTCTCATCATATGCAGGAATATCATTGAAGGTGACGCTATACAGGTCATCCCCTGCCTTATGCGGCATGGCTTTCCAGATTTCCTCGGTGGTAAAGCACAGTACCGGTGCAAGTGCACGCACCAAAATATCCAGAATGCGGTACATTGCAGTTTGTGCACTGCGGCGTGCGTGACTATCCGGCTTGGAGGTGTAGAGGCGATCCTTGATGACATCCAGATAGAAGTTACTCATATCCACCACACAGAAATTGTGGATGGCATGGTACATCATGTGGAATTCATACGAATCGTAGGATTCGCGGCTCTTTTTCACCAATTCGTTTGCCTTCATCACTGCCCAGTGATCCAGCTCTTCCAGATCGGTTACGCAGTCGGTATCGGGATTGAAATCGTAAAGGTTACCCAAAATATAACGCGCGGTGTTACGGATTTTGCGGTAACTCTCGGAAAGCTGCTTCAAGATACGGTCGCTCATGCGCATATCCGTCTTGAAATCGGCGGTAACCACCCACAGACGCAGGATATCCACGCCGTATTTCTTTGCAACTTCCAGCGGATCTACAACGTTACCCTTGGATTTGGACATCTTTTTGCCCTCATCGTCGATGGTCATGCCGTGGGTGAGCACCTCGCGGTAGGGTGCCTTGCCGCTCACTGCAATGGAGGTGAGCAGAGAGGACTGGAACCATCCGCGGTACTGGTCGTTGCCCTCCAGATACAGGTCGGTGGGCCAACCCAGTTCGGGACGCGCCTTGCACACTGCAAAGTGGCTGGAGCCCGAGTCGAACCAAACGTCCATGATATCGTGCTCTTTGGTGTGACGGTCGCAACCGCATTCGCAGGTGAAACCGCCGCCCAAAATCTCGTCGGCATCCATCGCATACCATGCATCCGAGCCTTTTTCACGGAACAGCTTGGACACGATAGCGATGGTTTCGTCGTTAATCAGTTCCTTGCCGCAATCGGCGCAATAGAAAATGGGAATGGGCACGCCCCACAGACGCTGACGGGAAATACACCAGTCGTTACGGTCTTCCACCATGCGGGCGATGCGTTCCTCGCCCCATGCAGGTGTCCATTTTACGCCATGGATTGCATCCAATGCGTCCTGCTTGAAATCGTCGATGGAGGCAAACCACTGCTCGGTTGCGCGGAACACGATGGGTTTATTACAACGCCAGCAGTGCGGGTATTGGTGGATAATGGGCTCGATTGCCACCAGAGAATTGGTGGATTTGAGTTCTTCAATGATTGCCTCATTGGATTTTTCATAATACATTCCGGCAAATTTGCC
The DNA here is from genome assembly GCA_015068705.1 of Oscillospiraceae bacterium. Classification (GTDB taxonomy): domain Bacteria; phylum Bacillota; class Clostridia; order UMGS1810; family UMGS1810; genus SIG448. Next base: position 16,558 of record SVJZ01000017.1, on the reverse strand, counting down.
TGCTTCCTCATTGAGGTAGCCGCGGTCATCCACCGGCACCACGATGGGCAGGTCATAATTCTGGCAGGCGATAAAGTCTTCTGCACCATGACCGGGAGCGGTGTGAACACAGCCGGTACCGGCATCCAAGGTGACGTGGTCGCCCAGAATGACCAGAGAATCTCTATCCAGGAAGGGGTGATGGCAGGTAATGTTTTCCAGATCTGCGCCCACAAACTCACGCACAATCTCGTAGCTTTCCAGCTTTGCAGTTGCCGCAAATGCCTCGGCAAGCTCTCGTGCTACCACATAATACTCCCCTGCCGACTCCATGAGAACATAGTCGAAGTTGGGGTTTAAGGCGATTGCCACGTTGCCGGGCAAGGTCCATGTGGTGGTGGTCCAGATAACGAAATATACCTTATCGGTATCCACGCCATCAAACTTACCCTTGCCATCATGCACACGGAAACGCACATAGATGGAGTTTGTGGTGTCTTCGGCGTATTCGATTTCCGCCTCGGCAAGTGCGGTCTGGCAATCGGTGCACCAGTACACGGGTTTCAACCCCTTGTAGATGTAGCCCTTGCGTGCCATCTCGCCAAACACCTCTACCTGCTCTGCCTCAAACTCTTTTTGCAGGGTGATGTAGGGGTTATCAAAATCGCCCAGTACGCCCAGACGTTTGAACTGTTCTTTTTGGTTATCGATATATTTGGTGGCAAATTCGTGACAGATTTCACGGAATTCCACCTCGCTCATCTCGTCTTTTTTGAGCTTGCGCTTTTTGATTGCCTGAATTTCGATGGGCAGACCATGGGTGTCCCAACCGGGCACAAACGGTGCCTGAAATCCGGACATATTTTTGTAGCGCACCACAATGTCTTTCAAGATTTTATTGAGTGCATGACCCAGATGAATGTCGCCATTTGCAAACGGGGGTCCGTCGTGCAGAATGAAACGGGGTTTGCCCTCGTTGTGCTCCATCAGCTTATAATAAAGCCGGTCTGCATCCCACTGTGCCACCATTTCCGGCTCTCTCTGCGGCAGGTTTGCACGCATGGAAAACTCGGTCTGGGGCAGATTTAAAGTTTTGCTGTAATCAGATTCCAATGTTTCCTACACTCCTTTTATTCGGATCGGTGTCAATTGCCTTGACAGCCTCTATCTGTGCAGTGAGGGATGCAATGACCTGTCCTTTGAACAGCTCGGTGGACTGGCGGATTGCTACTGCCTCACGTTTTGCCTCCATAATCTCGGCATTGGCGGTGGTGATGATTTCGTTTGCCTTTGCCTTTGCCTCTTCTACCATAAGGCGCGCCTTTTCCTCGGCATTTTTACGCACCTCGTCTGCCGTTTGCTGGGCAATCATCAAGGTGTTTTGCATGGTTTCCTCGATGGCTTTGTAATGCTCAATGGCAGAGGTGAGCACGCTGATTTTGTCGTTGGAATCGATGGACTGCTTGTACAGTTTCTCGTAATCCGCCAACACCTCATTCAAAAAATCCTCTACCTCGGTGCGGTTGTAGCCGCTCACTGCTTTTTCAAAGCGTTTGTTTTGAATATCCAGCGGTGTCAACATACCGTTAACCCCCTTTTTCTCTATTTTCAGGATGCCCGTCTGCCATACGGTAGAGGTACCCTGTTTTCAGATGTATTGTTCCATCTGAATATGAATCCGCCCTTTTTTGGAAAGACGGTCACTGACGTGTAACACAAACTTGCCGTGCCCCCGTACCGAAAGGGTATCCCCATCCGAAAGGGAGGCGGCACTCTTTTCACACACCTGGTAATTAACCTGCACCAATCCCCGTGTGATGAGGGTTGCCGAATCGGTTCTGGAAAGGTGTGCAAATGCCGCAACCACGCAATCCAGCCGAAGGGATGAAACGGTGGCGGTTGATACGGCAGTCTTTCGCTCTACCGAAAGTGCGGCGATATCTACCTCCTGCGTTCGCACCACGCTTGACCCGACACGGGTCAGCTCCATGGTGAGAAACGGGGCGATGGTATCTATGCAGAAAACAAGCGCATCCTTTTCGCGCACCACAATATCGCCCAGGCACTCTCTATCCAATCCCAGATTGAGTAGCGCACCCAGATAGTCCCGATGAGAGCGCACACTCCCATCGGTGGATATCACCGAAAGGCAGGCGATGGGATAGTCTGTTACCTCAAAGGGCGACAGGCACATCATCCGCCGCTCGGCAGTATGGTACCCTCCAAAGCTGCCAATCTCCAGACCGCTTTTTTTGACATGGGCGGTTGCTTGGGCAATTTGTGCAGGGTTTAAAAAACGCGTAAATACCGGCCGGTCGCTCCTTTGGGCGCGGACGGCGGCATCCTGTATCCGGGCAAGCAGTTCGCCTGATTCCCGGTCGGCTTTTCTGTCCATCTGCGAAAGGATTAGTCCAAATCGAATGCGCCCTTGGTTTTGAGCTCATTGGAGAAATCGCCCATGATGCCTACATTGTAGGGAGCGATGAGCAAAATGCCGTTGGAAACCTTCTGCATGCTGCCATCGAGTGCATATACTGCACCGCTTAAGAAATCAACAATCTTTTTGGCAGTATCTTTTTCTACCTTCTCCAGATTGACCACTACCGGTTTTTTGCTCTTGAGATGGTCGGCAATCTCCTGTGCATCGCTATAGGTAATCGGCTGAATGACAACCACCTTAAGCTGGGTTGTGGTGTGGATGTTTACCACCTTGCCCTTTTTGTTGGATGCACCGAAGGTAACTGCCGGCTGCTCCTCTTCTGCGCGTGCAGGAACAATCGGAGTATCAAACTCCTGCTCTTCCTCTTCGCCCATTCCCATCACGTTCATGATCTTATCCATGATGTTTCCCATTTGTATCCTTCCTTTCTGTGTGCGCTTTCGCACGAATTTTTTTGCCTGGTTTATTTACTCTGCTGCAAACACCGCTCTGCCAACACGCAATACATTTGCACCTTCCTCGGCGGCAATTTCATAATCGTTGCTCATACCCATCGACAAATACTCCATGTTACTATTATTATATTTTTTTGTCGATATGTCAATATAAATTTGATATAATTTTGAAAAAACGGTGCGAATCTCGTATTCATTTGCCCATATGGGTGCCATGGTCATCAGACCTTTGACCTTGAGGTTGGAAAATTCTTCCGCGGCATCCAAGATGCGGTCGATGTCGCCGGCTTGCATGCCGTATTTGCTCTCCTCACCCGAGATGTTTACCTCCAAAAGCACATTGGCACTGACGCCCCGTTTTGCCGCCTCGGCATTGATTTGCTCTGCCAGATGCAGAGAGTCTACCGAATGGATGAGGCTGACCTTATCTACGATGTATTTGATTTTATTGGTCTGCAGGTGACCAATCAGGTGCCACTGCGCACCGGCAAGGGCATCGTATTTTTCCATCAGCTCCTGCACGCGGTTTTCGCCCAGTGCGGTGTAGCCTGCCGCCATAACCTCGCGGATTTCCTCAACCGAACGGGTTTTGGTGACCGGCAACAGGGTGATATCGTCTACCGACCGCCCCGAACGGGCACACGCGCGGGCAATGTTTTCCTGCACCCGTGCCAGATTATCTGCAATGCTCATACCCTACCCCTTTCTTCCTATTATATATTACCGTACCAGCATACCCTCTTCCACCGTTTTGGCAGAAACCACCACCTCGTCATAGAGCAGCAGGTTGCCCGAAACGGCATTATCTTCTTTGAGGATTGCCTCTTTGCCATCCTGAAACAGTACCTCGGCACGTTTGAACTTCATCAGTCCATCCGTGACGGTGTATACACCGGTTTGCCCGTCTTTGACGCGCACCGCCTCAAAGGGCAGCTTTAAGCCGGAATATTTATCCTTGATAAGATATGCTTTCACAATCCGATCGGTAAATGCGGATGCATTGTAGTGGGTGGAGGTGGCAATGACCACCGCCTTGCGTCCGCTTTGGGGCGATATGTAACGAATGGTGGCTTTGGATTCGGTTTGGTCCTCGCCCAGACGAAGATAGACGGTTTCTCCCACCTTACACCGTGCGGCAAGGGATTCTTCCACCAAAAGTGCCGCCGACCACTCGATATTGCTCATAATCTTACAGGGTGCACCCGCCGCCGCAGGATCGGGCTCGGATTTTAACACCGTTTGAAAATCTTCCACCGTCATGGAGCCGGTTGCACCGGGGGTGAGTACCTGCTCGAACCCGTCTACATCCGATGAATAGATGCCCGACACCGGTGATACCAAGGTCTGCTTGGAGGAGCTGAGCAGTGCCTCATACTGTGCCTTTTCGGCACGCAAATCAGCAAGCAAGGTGCTTGCCGCTCCTGCCTCGCCCGACACACTGGTACGGCGGTCAAGAAGTCTTGCCAGCTCAATCTTTAAATCGGCAGCACGGGCGGCATTGCGGTTGGTTGCAGCAATGGCAAGGTCTGCCACTCTGGTGGCGATATCGTCATCCACCTTGCGGCGGTCACCATCAAACGAAAGCTGTTCGCTCGCTGTGGCGGTGATTTCGGCAATGCGGTCATTGACGGTTTTTAGTTTCTGCGCCGTGGCACCATCTACATCACCACGATACACCGCTGCAACTGCTTTATTCTTTTTTACCATATCGTTTTCCCGTACATAGGATTCCAGTACTCCTCCGGTGTCCCCCGGAATGAGCACCTCCTCACGGATAATCAGGCAATCGTGCACCGAGGAATCTTCCATGCTCCCATGCCGCGCCATCTCACTTTTGACGGGCGGATTGAGGTACAGGTAGAGATTCCAGAACAAAAACACAGCAAGCGACGCCGTGACCAGACGGAACAGAAATTTTTTCATGTTGGTTCATGCCTTTCTGAACAAAGGTTCTTATTTTTCCTCGTGATTGATATAATCGATATTACGCTTGGGGGTAATGGTGGACACGGCGTGTTTAAACACCAGCTGTTGTTTTCCTTCCGATTCAAGCAGGATGGTAAATGAGTCGAATGCGCGCACCTGACCCTTAAACTGGAACCCATTGGTGAGATACACCGTTACATCCACCTTTTCCTTGCGAAGCTGATTCAAATACATGTCCTGAAAGTTCTGTTGTCTTGTGTTCATCTTTCCATTTCCTCCTTTATCATGTTGACAAGCTCTGCTTCTTCTCTATCCGCATCACCGCAAAGCGGCAAATAGCGTACGTCTTTATTTCTGCGCCACCAGGTAAGCTGGCGCTTTGCATACCGGCGTGTGCCACGCTTTAACACCGACACACACTCGTGATATGTGGATTTTCCTCTGAAATAATCGGCGATTTCTTTATAGCCAATTCCCTGCATGGCGGTGGATTGGCGCGAATATCCCTGCTGCAAAAGGGATGCAACCTCATCCAACAAGCCATCGGCAAGCATGATATCCACCCTACGGTCAATGCGTGCGTAAAGCTCTTCCCGTTCCCGGGTAAGGCAGATGAGTGCAAAGCGGTAGGGGGATTCTTTTTGCTTGGTTTGCGCATTATGCGCCGATATGGGAATACCGGTGGTACGGTAGTGCTCCATGGCACGCACCACACGGCGGATGTTATTTGGATGGATTGTCGCCGCGCTCTCGGGGTCAACCTCTGCAAGCATGGCGTGCAAGGCTTCTGCCCCGTGGTGCTCGACATAGGCGGTGAGTTCATCCCGGATGGCGGTATCGTGGCCGCTCTCTTCAAAATCGGCATGATACAAAAGCGACTCCACATAAAGACCCGTGCCACCCACCAGCATGGGGATTTTTCCACGGGAGCGGATGTCGGCAATTGCCGCCTCGGCAAGCTCAACATACCGTGCCACCGAAAAGGGTTCATCGGGATTTACCACATCAATCAGGTGATGGGGGATGCCGCCCCGTTCTGCCTCGGTGGGCTTTGCGGTGCCAATGTCCATTCCCCGGTAAACCTGCATGGAGTCGGCAGAGATAATCTCGGCGTCAAATCTTCGCGCAATCTTAAGGGACAGGTCGGTTTTTCCCACGCCTGTCGGACCTACAATTGCGATGATGGGAATTTTCTGTTTCATCTGCCACCCCCAAATCCTTATACAATCCGTTTAAACTGTTTTTCTAAATATCCACGCGACATCTTGATGGTGATGGGTCTGCCGTGGGGACATGTGTTTGCATCCGGCAACGCCAGTACCCGTTCGGCAAGGTGCTCCATCTCCTCGCGGGTGAGCACACTGTTTCCCTTGAGTGCCCGTTTGCAGGCAACCGTGTGGAGTGCGTGCTCGAACAATTCGGGGGTAACCGCTTTTTTGTGGGAAAGGATTGCCCCCGCAATATCCTCCACCGCCGATGCAATCTGCCCGTCATCGAGCATGACCGGTGTGGTGCGGATGATAATATCAGTTTCTCCAAAAACATCCAGTTCAAACCCCAGGTCGGCAAACAGCTCTTTGTTTTCCACCGCCGCCTGAAATGCCACCGGGTCAAGCTTTACCGTGACCGGAAGCATGAGCAACTGGGGAGAGATGGTTTTTTGCTCAAATTCTTTTTTGAATTGCTCGAAATACAACCGCTCGTGTGCCGCGTGCTGATCGATGAGCAACAGGTCGTTGCCCTGTTGAATGAGAATATAGGTGGCAAACGCCTGCCCGATGAGGGCAAAGTCTACTCCTGCACGGGGTGTGGTAGATACCGCCTCGGTTTGCACCGGCTTTTCTTCGGCTTTTGGTGCAGGCGGTGCGGTGTGTACAAAGGCGTCCTCACCCGTTTGGTAGGGCTTTGGCGCGCTCTGGTGGAATGCCGTGGGCGCGTCTGCCCCGGAGAGGCGTTCCATGGTGATTCTTGGTTTGCTCTGCACATAGGCGTCTTTGAGCAGGTTGATTTGTTCTCCCTCCTGCTTTGGCAGGGGGGGAGAAGTTGGTGTTGGTCTGGACGGAGGCGGTGTGACGGGACGTTTCTCTTCTTTTGGCAGGGAAACAGGCGTTGGTGCAGCCTCGCGCCGCGCACTTTCCCGCACCTCGGGGATATGTTTTTTGACCGAAAGCGCGTTTTTGACCGCCCAATACAAGGCACTGTATACCTTTTTTTCTTCCGAAAAGCGCACTTCCATTTTGGTGGGATGGACATTGACATCCACCAGTGCGGCGTTTAATTCAATATTTAACACCGCAACCGGATGCTTGCCCACCATCATGGTATTTTGGTACGCCTCGGAAAGTGCCGCCGAAAGCAGGGGGCTGACAATGTTTCTGCCATTGACATAAAATACCTGCTGGCGTCTGTCCCGACGGGCAAGGGAAAAGTTACCGGCAAGCCCGTGCACATGGGCAATCTCGTCGGTGTAATCCACCTCTATCATATCGGCTGCCCAGTCCTTGCCCCACACCGCGCGCACTGCCGAAAGCAGTTTGCCGTCGCCGGGGGAAAAGGCAACCTGTCTGCCGCCATTGATGAGTTTGAAACTCACGGCGGGGTTTTGGAGAATCATTTTATTGATGACATCGGTAACGTGCCCTGCCTCTGCCGCATCAGATTTTAAAAATTTCATGCGCGCAGGGGTATTGAAAAAGAGGTTACGCACCACCACGGTGGTACCATTGGGGCAACCGGCATCGGTGCATTCGAGCACCTCGCCGCCTTCTACCGTGACGGTGGTACCGATGGATTCTTCTTTGGTTTTGGTAAACAGTTCTACCCGTGCAACCGCTGCAATGGAGGCAAGCGCCTCACCGCGAAAGCCGAGGGTGTAGATTGCCGCCAAATCCTCGGGGCGGGCAATTTTACTGGTGGCATGACGCAAAAATGCAGTGGGACAATCCTCTCGTGCGATACCGCAACCATCATCCGCCACCCGGATATAGCTCATGCCGCCGTTACGGATTTCTACTGTGATGTTTTTTGCCCCTGCGTCCAGTGCGTTTTCCACCAGTTCCTTGACTGCCGAGGATGGGCGTTCCACCACCTCGCCTGCCGCAATCATATCGGCAAGGGTTTTATCCAGTACATTAATTTTCGGCATCTGTGCTCACCGCCTTTTTTTGCAGTTGGTACAAGGTATTAAGTGCTTCGAGTGGTGTGAGGGTGGTGACATCCAGCTTGGAAAGCTCGGACATTACCGCCTGTGCACGGGGGTCTGCAGCCGGAGTCTGCGGTGCGGCAACCGGTGCCACATACTGTGCCGGTGCGCCGCTTTCAATGGTGGCAAGCACCTGTTTGGCGCGTTCGGTTACCTCGTGGGGAACGCCTGCCAGTCCTGCCACCTCGATGCCAAAGCTATCGTCGGTGCCGCCTTTGACAATCCGGCGTAAAAACACCACATCATCTCCCCGCTTTTTCACCGCAACCGAATAGTTGCGAAGGCCGGGGACGGTTTCTTCCAATGCGGTTAATTCGTGATAATGGGTTGCAAACATGGTTTTTGCCCCGATTTTTCCCGGGTCGGCAAGGTATTCGGTGACCGCCCATGCAATGGAAAGCCCGTCGAAAGTGGAGGTGCCTCTGCCGATTTCGTCCAGGATGACCAGAGAGCGGCTTGTGGCATTTTTCAAGATGTTTGCCACCTCGCTCATCTCCACCATAAAGGTACTCTGCCCTGCGGTGAGATCATCCGATGCGCCCACACGGGTAAAGATTTTGTCCACCACGCCCACACGGCACTCGGACGCCGGAACAAAGCTACCCAGTTGTGCCATGAGCACAATGAGTGCGGTCTGGCGCATATAGGTGGATTTTCCTGCCATGTTGGGGCCGGTGATGAGGGCAAACCGGTGGTTCCGGGCGCTCAAGTAGGTGTCGTTGGGTACAAACAGGCGGTCGGCAAGGCAGGTTTCCACCACCGGGTGACGACCGTCTTTGATTTCAATCACATCCGATGCGTCCACCATGGGGCGGCAATAGTGATTGACCGCCGCAACCTCGGCAAGTGCGCACAATACATCCACTGCGGCAACACGCCGTGCAGTGCCCAGGATTCGGGTTAAGCGCTGACCGATAAAATCGCGCACATAGACAAAATCGTTATACTCCATGGCAACCGAACGGTCCTTTGCGCCCAGTACCGAGCCTTCGATGTCCTTGAGCTCCTGGGTGATGTAGCGTTCGCAGTTTACCAGGGTTTGTTTGCGTATGTAATCATCGGGTACCTTATCGCTATTTGCCTTGGATACCTCGATATAATAGCCAAATACTTTATTAAAGGAAACTTTTAGTTGCTTGATGCCGGTGCGTTCCCGCTCCCGTGCCTCAATCTCGGCAAGCGCGCCCGTTCCCCTCTGTGCGATGGAACGGAGCTTGTCCAGTTCTTTATCAAAGCCCTCCCGTATCATGCCGCCCTCGCGGACGGTGATGGGTGGCTCGTCCACCAGTGCGGATGCAATCAGTTCCTGCACATCTTCCATCAGGTCAATGCCTGCGCAAAGGTCTGCCAGAAGCTCGCTCGTTGCGCCGGTGAGCAGGATTTTCAGCCGGGGCAATACCGCGAGGCCGTGACCCAGAGAAACCAAATCCCGTGCGTTGCAGGTGCCATAGGATACCTTGCCCAGAATTCGTTCCAGGTCGGTCATGGCGCGCAGTACCTCTCGCAGTTCCTCTCGGCAAGCGGTTGCCTCGAACAATTCCTGCACCGCACCCAGGCGAAGGTTGATTTCGTCCGGATCCACAAGGGGTTGCTCAATCCATTTACGAAGCAATCGCGCACCCATGCCGCTACGGGTTTTATCCAGTACGCCGAGCAGAGAGCCGCGTTTGGTTTTATCCTTGAGGCTTGCGGTGAGTTCCAGATTGCGCCGAGAGGACAGGTCGATGTCCATGTAGTGGGTTTTGGAGATGAAATTTGCCTCTGCAAGGTTTGCAGGGTCGCATTTTTGGGTTTCCGAAAGGTAGGAAAGCACCGCACCCAGTGCGCGCACCGCATAGGGGTGGGTGGTTAGGGCAAAGCCGTTGAGTCGGATGGGGGCACTCCCCAACCGTGCACGGCAGCCTGCCAGGTCAAATTCCTCCTCGGGCAGCAGGCTATCGCAAAACCCAAACCGCTGCCGCAGGGCAAGCAGGTTGACCTGCTGCTTGACTGCGCCGTCATTGAAAATGACCTCGGTGGGGGCGTAGCACGCCAGGAGATTGACCAGTCTGCCATCCTCGGCAGAGTAATCATCCTCGGTGACATACATCTCGCCGGTGGTCATATCGGCAAACGCCGCACCAAACCGAGTTTCGTCCAGATAGATTGCGGCAAGGTAGTTATTTTTGCCCGACGAAAGCACCGCATCGATGGTAGCCGTGCCGGGGGTGACAATACGCACCACATCACGGCGCACCAACCCCTTGGTGGTGGCAGGGTCTTCCATCTGTTCGCAGATGGCGACTTTATATCCTGCCGAAATGAGCTTGGCGATATACCCCTCCGCGCTATGGAAGGGTACGCCGCACATGGGCGCAGTGGAATCTGCACCGCAGTTTTTACGGGTGAGCACGATTTCCAGCACCTCGGATGCGGTTTGTGCATCCTCATAAAACATCTCGTAGAAATCGCCCAGCCGGTAAAACAGGATGCAGTCCTGATATTCTTTTTTGATTTCCATGTATTGTTTCATCATGGGAGTTGCGGGTGCGTCCATGGGTTTGGTCCTTTCGGGTAATTTTGGATTGACGGGGAAATGAAACGGGCTGTCGGGGACGCCAGCCCCTACAAATGATTGGTATATGCTATTTTTTGCAAACGTCGGCGGTGTATGCTTAATGGCATCCACCGCAAGAACTGCAGTTGCCGCCGCAGCCGCCCTCGGCGTCCTTGCCCTTTACAAAATAGGCGATGATATTATTCACCTGCTCCAAAAGAGTAGAGAATGCCTTTTGTGCCTCTACAAAATTGCGGATGCTGGTATTTACCATGAGCTTATTGAATTCCTCCTGCGCCTCTGCCTGGATTGCCTCCAACTCCTCTTTGGTAACCCCTTCGGCGCCTGCGCGCTTGGACAGTTCCTGATTTTTTACATGGTATGCATAGAGCAGCTTTTGTGCCTCTTCATCCGAAAGCTGTGCCGCCTCTGCCTCTTTGTATGCGATACATTCGGGGCTTTCTGCCATCATCTGCCCCAACTCTCTTGCCTTATCCAGAATATCCATCTTTTTCAAAACTCCTTTTCGTAAAATTAAAATTTATTGCAAAATCCAAATGATTTTGTATCAGTTGACTTGCTCGCCCACCAGTGACCAGGTGCGCGATTCGGTGATTGTTACACGGGTTAAATTGCCGATGCAATCGGGATTTCCCGTGAAATTAACAATCTTGCCACCCTCGGTGCGACCGGTAAGCACCGCCTCGTCCGTTTTACTCACTCCTTCGGTGAGCACGGTGAGGGTTTTTCCCACATAAGTGTCGTTGATTTCTTTGGAAATGCGGTTTTGCACTGCAAGCAGTGCATCAAAATTGCGTTTTTTCTCCTCATCGGTCAGCACATCCGGCATGGTTGCCGCCTTGGTGCCCTGCCGTTTGGAATAAATGAAAGAAAATATGGTGTCATAGCGCACCTGCTCCAACATATCCAGTGTGTCGGCAAATTCTTCGTTGGTTTCTCCCGGAAAGCCCACAATGATGTCGGTGGTGATGGTGATTTCGGGCATACGTTCCCTGGCGGCTTGCACAATTTTGAGGTAATCTTCACGGGTGTAGACACGATTCATCGCTTTGAGCACACGGTTGTTGCCAGCCTGCAAGGGCAGGTGCAGCTGCTTGCAGATGTTGTCATGCGCCGCCATGGTATCCAGCACTTTGATGCTGATGTCCTTGGGATGGGGGGTCATAAACCGCACCCGTGCAATTCCCTCCACCTGCGCCACCTGAGAAAGCAGGGTGGCAAAATCGGTGTTTCCCAGATCCTTGCCGTAGGAATTGACATTCTGTCCCAAAAGCATGACCTCGCGGTAACCCTGTGCGGCAAGTGCCTTTACCTCGGCAATGACATCTTCCGGCGCACGGCTTCTCTCTCTGCCGCGCACATAGGGCACAATGCAGTAGGTGCAAAAATTGTTGCACCCGTACATGATGGATACCGATGCACCGACCCCGTCTGCACGAAGATAGGGCAGCCCCTCGGCAATCACACCGGCACTGTCGGCAACATCCATCACCGCGCCCCGGCGGGACAACGCCTCGGAGAGAAGATACGGAAACCGTGCCAGTGCATGGGTGCCAAACACCAGTTCGACATGACGATAGGTGGAGCGGATTTTCTTGGCAATATGCTCCTGCTGAATCATGCAACCGCATACCCCGATGATGACCTCGGGGCGACGCGCTTTGAGGTGTTTTAATGCGCCAATATTTCCAAACACGCGGTTTTCGGCATTTTCCCGCACCGCGCAGGTATTAAACAGGATGATATCCGCCTCATCAGCACTGTCGCAAGGGGTAAACCCTGCACGGGCAAGCATGCCCGAAAGCGCCTCCGAATCGCTTACATTCTGCTGACAGCCATAGGTTTCCACAAACGCCTTGCCGCCGCCATATTCTGCTTTGAGCCTGTCCAACAGGGCAAGGGCATCTGCCGTTTGCTCACGGCTGATGCGGTTGATTTCGCTTTTGCTCATCTTGTGCTCCCATCTGTGTTTTTTAAAATATGCCTTACAAAAAGTTACACACCATCAGTATAACACATTTTTTTCGGAATGTAAACCAAAATCCCCGTTTCTGCAAGGTTTTTTTAAAAATTTTAAAAAATTTGCATTTAATAGTAGAAAATCTGTTTTGTTTGTGGTAAGATAGTAAAATAAAGTGTATAATGAGGGGAGTGTAGGTTGTGAGCGCAAAGGTTTTTTCGTGTGGCCTTTTGGGCATTGACGGATATCTGGTCGCCGTGGAAGCGGACGTTTCGGCGGGCTTGCCGTCGGTGGATATCGTGGGTCTGCCCGATGCCGCAGTGAAAGAATCCCGTGAGCGTGTAAAAATCGCAGTGCGAAACGCCGGCCTTCCCTTTCCGCAAAAACGGGTGGTATTAAACCTTGCTCCTGCCGATACCAAAAAAGAGGGTGCATACTACGACCTGCCCATCACGGTTGCCATTTTGCTGGCATCCGGGCAATTTCAGTTTCCCGACATTGCCGACTATCTCATATTAGGTGAGCTGGCACTGGACGGGTCGCTGCGGTCGGTGCGTGGTGCGCTCCCCATGGTGCTGGAAGCGGCAAAGCACGGCATCAAGCGTGCGATAGTTCCCCACATGAACGCCCATGAGGCGGCGGTGGTGGACGGGGTGGAGGTTTACGGTGCCAAAACCCTTTTGGAGGTTATCAACCATCTGTCGGGAGCGGAGTGTTTGAAACCCGAGCAGGTGGATATAAACGGCATTTTCGGTGCAGAACGTGACTACGGGGTGGACTTTGCCGATGTGCGCGGTCAGGAGAGCGCCAAGCGTGCGCTTACCATTGCTGCGGCAGGGGCACACAATTGCCTGATGATCGGTGCGCCGGGGTCGGGCAAAACCATGCTCGCCAAACGGCTTCCCACCATCCTGCCCGATTTAACCTTTGCCGAGGCGTTGGAGGTGACCAAAATCTACTCCATCGCAGGAATGTTACCCCCCGAAACGGCGCTCATCACCAACCGTCCGTTTCGTTCCCCCCACCACACCATCTCGGCACCGTCCCTAACCAGTGGCGGCGCAATGCCCCGACCGGGCGAGATGTGTCTGGCACACAACGGGGTGTTATTTCTGGATGAATTTCCCGAATTTCGCAAGGATGCCTTGGAATCCATGCGCCAGCCATTGGAGGATGGCAAGTTTACGGTATCTCGCGTGCAGGCGTCGGTTACCTTTCCAAGCGCATGCATGCTCATTGCCAGTATGAACCCCTGCAAATGCGGATATTACGGCGATACCACCAGGGAGTGCACCTGCTCTCCCTTACAGATACAAAAATATTTAGGCAAGATTTCCGGTCCCATGCTCGACCGGTTTGACCTGCACATCGAAGTGCCCACCGTGAAATACGAGGAGCTTTCGGCAGGGCGTACCGGTGAAACCAGTGCCCAGATCAAGGCGCGGGTGGACAGGGCACGGCGTATCCAGAGTGAGCGGTATGCCGACGAGGGCATCTTTGCAAACGCCCAACTGGATGCGGCAGGGATTGAAAAATACTGTGTGATTGACGACGAGTGCAAGGCACTCCTTGCCGAGGTTTACACAAGACTGGGTCTGTCGGCTCGGGCGCACAGCCGCATTTTAAAGGTGGCACGCACCATCGCAGATCTGGAGGGCAGCCCCGACATCCAGGTGCCCCACATGGCGGAGGCGATTGCCTATCGCACATTGGACAAAAAATTCTGGTTTCATTAAGATAAAAGAAAGGAACATCTGCTATGAACATCATTCCAACCGGCTACAAGCCGCTGTTGAGCCTGATTGAAACAGAGCACGCCATCAAGGCAATCAAGGACCATTTTGAACGCTCGCTTGCCGATGCGCTCAACCTGACCCGGGTATCTGCACCTTTATTTGTGCGCTCGGAAAGCGGTTTAAATGACAACTTAAACGGCGTGGAACGCCCCGTTTCGTTTGATGTACGCGCACTGGACGGCAAAACGGTAGAGGTGGTACATTCTCTGGCAAAATGGAAGCGGCAAAGTCTGGCACGATACGGATTTGCACCGGGCGAGGGGTTGTATACCGACATGAATGCCATCCGCCGTGACGAGGACACCGACAACATCCACTCCATCTATGTTGACCAGTGGGATTGGGAATCCATCATCACCCCAGAGGAGCGCACCATGGCAACCTTTGAGGCGGTGGTAAGAAAGATTTTTGCATCCCTCAAAGCGACCGAAACCTACATCCGGGAAAAATATCCGGTGCTTCCCCAAAACCTGCCCGAGGAGATTGTGTTTTTCACCTCGCAGGAACTACTCGACCGCTATCCCGATAAAACCGCAAAGGAGCGCGAATACGCTGCTGCAAAGGAGCATGGCGCCATCTGCATCACCGGCATTGGCGGTGCGTTATCGGACGGCAAGCCGCATGACGGACGCGCCCCCGACTATGACGATTGGGACATGAACGGAGATATTCTAATCTATTATCCGGTGCTGGACATTGCATTGGAGATTTCGTCCATGGGCATCCGGGTGAATGAGCAATCCCTCACACGACAGTTGGAAATTGCCGGTTGCCGTGACAGGGCGGCGCTCCCCTTTCACAAGGCGCTGCTAAATGGCGAACTGCCCCTTACCATCGGCGGCGGCATCGGTCAGTCCCGCATCTGTATGCTCATGCTGGGCAAGGCGCACATCGGTGAGGTGCACGCATCGGCGTGGAACGAAAAGGATGTGGAAACCTTTGCGCAGGCAGGGGTTACGTTGTTATAACGTATCTGCATACTGATTTTCATAAATGCTCGGGGCGCTGCCCCAAACCCCTATAAAAGGCACAATCCCTCAGGCACTTGGTGCCAGCTCCCTTTACACAAGGGAGCCACTCAGCCCTCCTTGTGCAAAGGAGGGTGGCAGCCGCAGGCTGACGGGAGGATTGTTGCTCTGCATATATGCAAACCCATACTTTGTATTTCTTTTTGGAGGTAATTACCATGCAATCCATTGAACTTCGTAAACTATTCAAAAACACCGACGAATACGCCGGCAAATCCATCACCGTTTCGGGTTGGGTAAGAAGCGTACGCGCATCCAATGCGTTTGGCTTTATTGCCCTGAATGACGGTACCTTTTTTGAAAACCTGCAGGTGGTTTTTGAAAAAGAAACACTGGAAAACTTTGACCAGACTGCAAAGCTAAATGTGGGCTCTTCCATCTGTGTGACCGGCACACTGGTGCTCACCCCCGATGCAAAGCAGCCGTTTGAAATCAAAGCCGAGTCGGTTACCCTGCTGGGTGCGGCAGGTAGCGACTACCCGCTCCAGAAAAAACGGCATTCGTTTGAGTATCTGCGCACCATTGCGCATCTGCGCCCCCGTACCAACACCTTTTCGGCGGTATTTCGCATCCGTTCGCTGGCGGCATATGCCATCCACAAATTCTTTCAGGAGCGCAACTTTGTATATGTGAATACCCCCATCATCACCTGCTCGGATGCAGAGGGTGCAGGCGAAATGTTCCGTGTGACCACACTGGACATGGAAAACCTGCCCATGGCAGACGGCAAGGTGGATTATTCCAAGGACTTTTTTGAAAAGAGTGCAGGTCTTACCGTAAGCGGTCAGCTGGAAGCCGAAACCCATGCGCTTGCCTTCCGCAACGTATACACCTTTGGCCCCACCTTCCGTGCGGAAAATTCCAACACCACCCGTCATGCGGCGGAATTCTGGATGATTGAGCCGGAGATTGCCTTTGCCGATCTCAAGGATGACATGAATCTGGCACAGGATATGCTCAAATACATCATTTCCTACTGTCTGGAAAATGCACCCGAAGAGATGGCATTTTTTAACCAGTTTGTGGACAAGGGTCTGATTGAACGTTTGACCAACATTGTGGAGAGCGATTTTGGTCATGTGACCTACACCGAGGCGGTGGAACTGCTCCAAAAGAGCGGACAGAAATTCGATTACCCCGTAAAATGGGGCATCGACCTGCAAACCGAGCACGAAAGATACCTTACCGAGCAGATTTTCAAAAAGCCGGTGTTTG
>SVJZ01000016.1 GCA_015068705.1 Oscillospiraceae bacterium | reverse complement strand
CGTCATCGCAAATAGTAATCATTTCTGCGCCGTTTGCCTCTGCCTCTTTTGCGGCGGCAAGTAAAAAGTCCTCGTCTGCCCGGGTGGCGTCAAGCGCGCAAAATTCCACGTCATCACAAAGTGCCTTTGCAGCTTTGGTCAGCTCGCCGATTTTGGCAATCATTTTATCCGCTTTGATGTGGTGGGTGTATTCCATCTGTACGGTGGACACCGGTACCTCCACCTGCAGGCGGGGGTGTTTTGCGTCCTTTACACACTCCCATGCCGTATCCACCTCTTGTGCAGTGAATCCAACCGGAATGGCAACGGCGGCATTTTGTATGTTTTGCGCAATGGTTTTATAGATGATGGTATCCTCGCGCAGGTTCTTCATGGGGGCAAGCTCCACTGCGTCTGCGCCCAACGCATCTGCACAGGCTGCCACTGCGGTTTTTTCGCGGAACAGTAATGCCACTTCGCGCTCTGCGGCAAGTTTTTTGAGCGTAATGTCCATCATGCTGATTTTGTTCATGGTTAAAAACTCCTTTCCAACTTCAAAATATATCCCAATTTATTTTTCATCAACAAAAAAACGTTTCCGTCTCTTGCTGATTCAAAGAGACGAAAACGTTATTACCAGTTTCCGCGGTACCACTCTTCTTCATCCTTGCGGATGCCCTTTAGATGCAAATACATCTTAACTCTGTTACGGGAGTTCCCGTCTGCCCCTACTGATATGTTCACGGCAACCACTCCGCGGCGAGTTCTGCAAATCTTCCCCAATGCCTCGCACCAACCGGCATCTCTCTCAAGGCGAAAGGTTTTGCGTACTATTCCGCATCACAGTGTTTGATTTGAAAAACATTGTAACACAACCATTTTTATTTGTCAAGATATTTTATGAAAAATATTTGGTGGAGGTGAGGGGGATTCGAATCTCTTTCAACGAAAAACAAGCACGCCCATACGGACATGCTTGTTTTTGGCGGAGTAGGAGAGATTCGAACTCTCGCGCCGCGTTAACGACCTATACCCTTAGCAGGGGCACCTCTTCACCAGCTTGAGTACTACTCCAAGGATATGAACTTTTGTTTAGGTGCTTCATGGCGGAGAAGGTGGGATTCGAACCCACGGCTCTTTCGAGTCACTGGTTTTCAAGACCAGCTCCTTAAACCACTCGGACACCTCTCCGGACAAAAGCCGGGTAACGCTATGCACATTATTGTAGCATATCGGACGGGGGTTGTCAACACCTTTTACCGCTTTTTTGCAAAAAAGCCCCGGAAAAATCATCAGATCATACGGGAAATATCCTTCTTCAGCCGCCCGATAATACGTTTTTCCAATCGAGAGATATAAGACTGGGAGATACCCAGCAAATCCGCCACCTCTTTTTGGGTTTTTTGTACTCCGCCACGCACTCCAAAGCGCAGCTCCATAATATTTTTTTCCCGTTCGTTCAGATGCGCAAGGGCAATATCCAAAAGTTGGTGGTCCACCTCGTTTTCAATTCCTTGCGAAATCAAATCCCCGTCGGTGCCTAAAATATCACTGAGCAATAGCTCGTTGCCGTCCCAATCTACATTAAGTGGCTCATCTATGGAAATTTCGGTGCGACGATTGCTATTTTTGCGCAGATACATCAGGATTTCGTTTTCGATACAACGGGAGGCATAGGTGGCGAGCTTGATTTTTTTGTCGGGGCGAAAGGTGTTGATTGCCTTGATCAATCCAATGGTGCCGATGGAAATCAGGTCTTCCACGCAGATGCCGGTGTTTTCGAATTTTTTTGCGATGTACACCACAAGGCGCAGATTGCGCTCAATCAGTATGGGGCGTGCCTGCTCGGGATGGGTGACCAACTGGGCAAGCAAAACCTCTTCCTCCTGACGGCTAAGGGGTGGGGGCAGAGCGGTGGAGCCACCGATATAATGAATTTCCGCACGGTGCAGGCGGCGAAGAATCCGCAGCGCCCAAGCACGGATGATATGATAAAATCTCATGGGGAAAAACCAATCCTTTCCTTTATATATACTGCATTTTAATCCGTGTCGCAGCAAATGGCGTCCGGATTGAGCAGGGCTTCATATTCCCTGCGGGGTGATAGCGGGGCGTCGGTAATCCCCACAAGCATTTGGTTGCACGGGCAATTATCCACCGTGATACGGTCGGGGCGAAATCCGAGCAGCATGCCGTTGTCATTGCCCACGGCCGAAAAGGGGATAATGCGTAGTCTGCCTGCCCACTCGGCATCCTCGGTCATGGACAGTGCCTGCTCGGGTGGCTCTTCCCGACACAGCTCGCATAGCTCGATGGGCAGAAGGCTCTGCACCGCATCCAACTCGGCAATCATCACCGGAGTGCCGGTAAGCGGGTCGGTGAGCATATTTCCGGTATCCACCAGCGCGTGCAGACGAACGCGATTTCCCAGTGTGCAGATTTCTACTTGCTTGAAATCCCGTCCCCGTCCGTTTCGGTAAAACCGCCATACCGTGCGGATTACCACATAGGCAATCAGGGTGGAAACGGCAAGCGTTGTCCAGGGCAGGTCAAAATAGAAAATACCGTTGCTGACCACCGAACCAAACCGCATGCCAATCCCGGTATAGCAGAGCAGGGCAAGGGTTACCCCGCCAAAGGTAAAGGAAACAAAATAAAAAATACCCAGCACCCGTGCAAAGACACGAACCCGGCGAATGCGAAACGCCACCGCTACCATTACCAGAGAAAAGGCAAATTTTGCTATCATGGTATAGAACATACGAATTTGGGGAAAGAATATCAATACCGCATAGACCGCCCCCGCCAGCGCACCGCACAAAGTCCGAGGGGGGGAGGACGGAATTCGTGCGAGCGCGGCAGTGGTGCGCAACAATATGTAATTAATCAGCAGATTGACCGCAAAGAGTACATCTGCGTAAATGACGGGTTTCATAGCGCACCTCCTTTGGTGAAAACAATCGGGCGTATTTTCATTATAATACAATCGTGCGCAGGAATTTGTCGCAATATGACGGATGAAAAAATTTTACTTGAATTTTTTGTGATAATTCCGTATAATAGTAGCAGTGACATTCCAAAGGAGGAAAAATTATGTGGAAAAAACTGATGGCAGTGTTGCTCTGTGTTGCGTTGATGGCATGCATGGGCGGTTGCGGAAAAGACGCTACCCCTCGCCGCGCACTTATTGAGATGGAAAATGGCGGCACCATTACGCTGGAGCTTTACCCCGAGCATGCACCCAAAACGGTTGCAAATTTTGAAAAGCTGGTACGCGACGGATTTTATGACGGAATTATTTTTCATCGTGTAATTGACGGCTTTGTGATTCAGGGCGGCGACCCGATGGGAACCGGAAGAGGTGGCTCGGATAAAAATATCAAGGGCGAATTTTCCGATAACGGCGTAGATAATAAGTTGGAACACAAGCGTGGCGTCATTTCTATGGCACGCCGCGGCGACGATATGGATTCGGCGTCCAGCCAGTTCTTCATCTGTCTGGACGATGCCACCGCAGGGCAACTGGACGGAAGCTATGCGGCATTCGGCAAGGTGGTAGAGGGCATGGACGTGGTGGATGCCATTGCAAAGGTGCAAACCGATGCCAACGACAAACCCGTTACCCCTGTTACCATGAAAAAAGTAACAATGCTTGAATAGGTGAGAGTGGAAAAATTTGTGTTAATTTCTTGACAAGAAGTGTTGCAAATGTCAGGATTTTATAGTAAAATAAAATCAACAAAATTTAAAGGAGGACATACTGAAATGGCAATTAAAGTAGGTATCAATGGTTTTGGCAGAATCGGCCGTCTGGTGTTCCGTGCTGCCATCGACAATCCGAACGTGGAAATTGTGGGCATTAACGATCCGTTCATCTCCAGCGATTACATGGAGTACATGCTCAAATATGACACCGTTCATGGAAAATTTGCTGGCACCGTTGAGGTTCCGGGCGAGGATTCCATCATTGTAAACGGCAAAAAGATTGCAGTTTACGCTTGCATGAACGCTGCAGAGATTCCCTGGAAGGCTTGCGGCGCAGAGTACATTGTAGAGTCCACCGGTGTATACACCACCATGGACAAAGCAAAAGCTCACCTGGACGCTGGTGCGAAGAAGGTTGTTATCTCCGCTCCGTCCAAAGATGCTCCCATGTTTGTTATGGGTGTAAACAACACCAACTACACCAAAGACATGGATATCATTTCCAACGCATCCTGCACCACCAACTGCCTGGCTCCGCTGGCAAAGGTTATCAACGATAAATTCGGCATCGTTGAGGGTCTGATGACCACCGTACACGCTACCACCGCTACCCAGAAGACCGTTGACGGTCCCTCCAAGAAGGACTGGAGAGGCGGACGTGGCGCTGCGTTCAATATCATCCCCTCCTCCACTGGTGCTGCAAAAGCTGTGGGCAAGGTTATCCCCGAGCTCAATGGCAAACTGACCGGTATGGCATTCCGTGTTCCCACTGCAGACGTATCTGTAGTTGACCTGACCTGCCGTCTGGAGAAAGCTGCTACCTATGAGGAAATCAAAGCTGCTGTAAAAGCTGCTTCCGAGAACGAGCTCAAGGGTATCCTGGGCTACACCGAGGATGCTGTTGTTTCCTCCGATTTCATCCACGATGCACGCACCTCCATCTTTGATGCAGGCGCTGGTATCGCACTCAATGACAACTTTGTAAAACTCGTTTCCTGGTATGACAACGAATGGGGTTATTCCAATAAAGTTGTAGACCTGATCGAGTACATCGCAGGCGTAGACGCAAAATAAGAAAACCATCCAAAACGGTGCGGAGCATATCTGCACCGTTTTTTCTTTCCTTTATATATAGCATATATTTATGTTTCGATGCTTTTTTCAAAAAATAAAAGAAAACACTTGCAAAATCCTTACAGATGTGATATGATAACATATACGTTTGAAGATTTGTATATTTGGAGGTGTAAAAATGCTCATTACGATATTGACAGTTGTTCATGTGGTGATTTCCATTATACTCATTGCAACAGTATTGATGCAAAGTGGAAAGCAGGCAGGTCTGTCCGGCGCCATCTCCGGCGGCGCAGAAACCTTCTTTGGCAAGAATAAAGCCCGCACCATGGACGGTATGTTCTCCCGGCTCACAACGATATGCGCCATTTTGTTTGTTGTGCTTTCGGTAGTGCTGTCTGTTCTGGTCAAGATGGGTGCGTAATTTTTTTGTCGCATCAAAGCAGGCATATCGTTGGCGCGGTGTGCCTGTTTTCTTTTGCCCATTTCAAGCCTCTTTGTGCAACATGAAAGACAGGCGTGTGCGAATGGGCATGGTTTGTGCGTATTTTTTGTTCCTTTTCGATAGTTTTATAAAAAAGGAAGAAAAAAACTTGACATCTGCTCATAAAAATTATAAAATAGTATAGATGTAGTATTGTAAATTATATAATAAAGAAACGGTACGGTGTTGCCCGGTATGCAGTTTGGGCAGTTGTGCCGCTTTTCCCGTTTGGGCGCGTATGCTTTGCCCCTCGGGGACCAAGATTCGTGTTATAGCAAAAATGTGGTGCATTCGTGCAACTTTACATTTTTGTTACAACAATAAATTGTGCATTGACGTAGCAAAAATACAATGCTATAATCAATGCATAGCCAAAGTTCTGCTTTGGCGGTAGTGCCCATCGTATATGAAAGAGATGCGAGGTGCACGGCATAATGTTATCTCTTTCAAAAATATATTAAGGGAGGATTTGAGGTCATGAAAAATCTCAAAAAAGTACTCGCGCTGGTAGTAGCATTCACCATGATGCTGAGCGTAGCTGCATTCGCTTCCTATCCGGACGTTGCAGAAGACGCTGCTTACAAAGGCGCAGTCGACACTCTGTCTGCTCTTGACATCCTCAAGGGCGACGACCAGGGTAACTTCAATCCCGACGCAACCATCACCAGAGCGGAATTCGCTGCTGTTGTGTGCCGTGCGCTGGGTCTGGAGAACTCTGCAAACAGCGCTAAGGGCGCTACAATGTTCACCGACGTTCCTGCAGATTTCTGGGGAACCGGCTACATCAACCTGGCAAGCCAGCTGAAAGTTGTTTCCGGCTATGGCGATGGAACCTTTGGTCCCAACGATCCGGTTACATACGAGCAGGCTGTAAAAATGCTGGTAGTTGCTCTCGGTTATGAGCCGATGGCAATCAACAAGGGCGGCTGGCCCACCGGCTACCTGGTAGTAGCTTCCACCTACAACATGGGCAAAGGCATTGCTGCTCCTGCTAACAGCGACCCCGCTAAGAGAAGCGTAGTTGCTCAGCTGGCATTCAATGCACTGGATATCCCGCTCATGGAGCAGACCGGTTTTGGCAACAACATCGAGTACACCATCTATGATGGCGAAAACAACAATGCTCGCAAGACCCTGCTCACCAACAAACTTGGCGTTGCTAAACTCGCAGGTCAGGTTCTGGCAAACGAGAAAGTTGCATACACCGGTTCCACCACTCGTGAGGGTATGGTGAAATTCCTGTATGATGACAACTTCAAAAACACTGCTGACGATTGGTACCTGGCAGATGACGTAGACGACGATTATGCAGGTCGTTACGTTCCCGTTGCTGTAGATGCTTACTACGGCGAGACCGGTGCTGACGAGTATGTTGGTTTCCGTTGCGTAGCATACGTATTCGAGAACGCTGAAGGCGACTACGAGATTGCTTACATCGCTCCCCAGGAGAACAAGAATGTAACCGTAGAGTTCGAGGCTACCGATATCGACACTGCTACCAATAAGGATGACACCGACAACATCTGCTACCGTGAGGATGCAGACGCTCGTACTCCCGAGGTTGTTGACCTGGCTTCTGATATCTATGTTCTGTGGAACAACATCAGCATCGCTGGCACTACCAATGGTTATGTTGGCAATGAGAGCGAAAACAAAGGCTTCAAAGATGTTAAGACCACTGCTGACGCTTTGGCTTACCTGAAAGACGCTAGCGACGCTCTGGCTGCTAAAGTTGTTCTGATCGACTGGGAGAACGACGGCTACTTTGACGTTGTTAAAGTTAGCGAGTACCAGCATGCAGTAGTTACCGAGGTTGACGCAAACCGTGGCAGAATTTCCACCATTGACTATCAGATCAACCTCAAGCTGGATGAGAAAGACGTTTACACTTCCATCAAAGACATTGACGGCAATGTAGTAGCTCTGGAAGACATCCAGGCTGACGACATTCTGGCTATGATCTCCGACGTTCCGAATAAGGATGCTCGTTACTTCGAGAATTCTTTGGAAATCGTAGTTCTGCCTGCTGCTGACTACAAAGTAAACGGTACTGTTACCGAGGAAAACAAGAATGATTCCGCTGATCCCACCATCGCTATCGATGGCGCTACCTACGAGCTGAATGCTGCTGTTGATAACTTCAATCAGATTCAGCTGGGCAGCTCCGGTGATTTCTTCCTGGGTATCAATGGTAAAGTAATCGGCTTCATCGGCGGCCGCGGTGGTGCAAATGGTACCCTGGGTATCATCGTACAGACCGAAGAGGCTTCCGGCGGCTTCAACAACAATGGCACCGACATCAAGATGATCAACGAAAAAGGCGAGATCGTTATCTACACCACTGGCGATCGTGTGAAACTGGGCGGTTACTATGATGTAGACGAGACCGCTGCTGTTTCTAGAATCTACACCACTGCTTCCGTTAAGGTTGCTGAGGACGCTCTGGCAGCTGCAGACTATGCAAACACCAACTGGGATGGTCTCATCGCTGATGGCGACACCGTAAAAGTGTTCCTCGAAAGCGACGAGATGAGCGAAGAGCTGGTACAGGGTTCTGGCGAGACCGATGCTGAGTTCGCTGCACGTGTTGCTCTCCGTGTTGTGAAATACAAAGTAAACTCCAACAACGAGATCACCGAGCTGCTCCCCGTTTCCGATGCTTCCAGCGAGGACGATGGTTTCTTCAATGTACACAATGCATATGCTTCCGAGGTTGAGTACAACGAAAACCTCAACAAACTGGACAAAGCTCTGGCTGCTAATGCAGTAGTTCTGAACCTGGACAACGACGACCTGGATAAGAGCAGTGTTGCAGGTGTTGAATCTCTGGTACATGATGGTAAATACCGTGCAATCCTGCTGGATGAGGTTGATAAAGAGTATGCATACGCTATTCTGGTTTACGATGACACCGCATTCGACAACGAAAAGGGTTGGGCAGTTGTAACTGCAAAATCCAACACCAAAGTTGACGACGAAGAGGCTGTTAAAGTAACTGTTCTGGAGAACGGCGAGGAAGAGGCTGTAAGCCTGCTCTTCACTACCGATTGCGACGAGTCCGCTAACTACGAGAATCTGACCATCGGCTCCATCATCAACTACAATGCTGATGCAAATGGTGTAGTTTCCAAGTATGAGATCGTTGGTACCATGGGTAGCTCCTTCAGCCTGGCTAAGGGCAATGGTGTAACCACCACCGTGGCTGGCGACGACATCGCTTACTACTACGGCTTCATCACCGCTTCTAGGTCCGGCAAACTGGTAGTTTGCTACGACGATGGTGACAGCTACGAGCTGGTTGACTTCAAGGTTGGCGGCGCTAACCAGTACTGGTTGAACAATGCTTCCACCAGAACCAGAATTGAAGTTGGCGGTTTTGAGGACGGCGAGGTTGCAGTTCCCGAGTCCATCATTCCTGAGGACGACGAGGATCCCATCACCGAAGCTTATGTAAGCTACGTGGTACTGCGTGTTGTTGAGGACGAGTTGGTTGACATCATGTCCATCGACAATCGCGTAAAAGTTACCATTTCCGATTACTCTGGTCTGGGCGAAGATGCTATCGACTGGAACTAATCCATAACAAGCACTTACAAAAAGAGCATGGCGCAAGCCGTGCTCTTTTTTTGTACGCATATATATTGTTCCCTCCGTAGGGAACGGCCTGCGTGCCGTTCCGCAAAAGATTCCACATTGTTTCTCCCATCACGGAATGACACATAGGTCATTCCCTACCATGCGCATCTGCATCGTTTCTCGTAGGTAACGGCCTGCGTGCCGTTCCGCATGGTTCCCACCACACCACACAAACCATCCCCCGTAGGGGACGGCGTCCTCGACGTCCCGCCCCCCTCCCCTTGACTTTTCCCCCCTTCCATGTTAAACTAAATCTATCATATTACCAAAAGAGAGGGAAAAATCATGTCTGAAAAAGAACAGGATATCAAATTAAAAAAAGGAGTGTTTGGCTATAGCTCCAAAAATGTAGATGGCTACTTGTTGGAAATCACTGCAAATTATGACGAGCAACTCCGCAAACGGGATGAACGCATTGCCGAACTTACCGCACGGGTCGGGGAACTTACCGAAAAACTTAATGCATACGAAAAAGAACGTCTGGATGTGGCAAACACCTTGGTTGCCGCACAACAAAAAGCGCAGGCAATGGTAGATAACGCCGCCAAGGATGCCGAGGCGAAAAAAGCCGCACTTTCTGCCGAGGTTGCACAGTTTGAAAACCGTCGCAATCAGGCAAAAGAGGCGATGGAGGCATTCCGCAAGGAGTCCATTGAACTGATGACCAAATACCGCGAACTGGTGGACACTGCCACACGCATCAACCCTGCAAAGAAGGACGCATAACCATGGATCTGCACACGCATGCAAAAATCAATCTCGCACTGGATGTTTTGGAACGGCTGGATAACGGCTATCATCGGGTCAGCATGATTATGCAATCACTCGAATTACACGATACCGTTTCGGTTGCTCCCTGCGATGGGGGAATTACCCTCACGGCAAGCACCCAATCCATCCCGTGTGATGAAACCAATCTCGCCCATCGGGCAGCGACCCTTTTTTTTGAACACACAGGGATAAGGGGAGGCGCAACCATTCATATTGAAAAACGCATTCCCGTCA
The DNA here is from genome assembly GCA_015068705.1 of Oscillospiraceae bacterium. GTDB lineage: Bacteria > Bacillota > Clostridia > UMGS1810 > UMGS1810 > SIG448. The sequence continues at coordinate 24,011 of SVJZ01000016.1, read as the reverse complement.
GTGCCGGATTGGCAGGCGGTTCGGGAAATGCCGCCGGGGTACTGCGCGCACTGGATCTTTTGTATCAAACCGAACTGGGTGAGGAAACCCTGGCAGAGCTGGGTGCGCGCCTTGGGGCGGATGTGCCCTTTTGCCTGCTTACCGGAACTGCACTTGCCGAGGGGTTGGGCACCGAGCTTACCCCGTTGGAACCCTTCCCGTCAACCGCTGTTTTGTTGGTGAAACCGGATGTGGAGGTTTCTACCGCATGGGCATATAGAAATTTTGACCTTTCCAACGCAGGTAAATTAGATGTAGATGGAATTGCGGCGCACATTACCGATGTGGAATATGTTTCTGCACACATGGGCAATGCGCTACGCACGGTAACCGTTCCGGCGCATCCGGAAATTGCGCGCATTGAACAAAAAATGTTGGATTGCGGTGCATTGGGTGCCATGATGAGTGGCAGCGGTCCGACCGTGTTTGGCTTGTTTGCCAATGAGGATATGGCGCGGCAGGCATACCATGCATTTTCGCAGGATGATTGCTTTGTTGCGCTTACCCGCACAGTTTCGTAAAATACACAGGTATAAATTTACATCATACGGCAATAATGATGATACATGAAATTGCCGGAGGGATGTAACTTGAAGAAAATGATTGCAGCACTGGTGATTGGTGGGGTGGTAACCCTTTCCATGTCCACATACAGTAATCGTGTCGAATCTGCATTGGCAGGCAGTGTTATTCGCCTGCATGTGCTTGCAAATAGCAACAGTGCCGCCGACCAGGAATTAAAGCTCAAGGTACGCGATCGGATTCTTGCCGAAATGGGGGAGTGTTTTTCCCATACCGCCCGATTGGAGCAGGCGCGTGACATGGTGTGTGAAAATATGGACGAAATCGCCCGTATCGCACGCGAGGAGGTCATGGCAAACGGCTATGATTACCCTGTAACGGTCAGCTTGGGCACAAGCGATTTCCCCACAAAAGCGTATGGCAATGTTACCCTGCCTGCCGGAACCTATGAGGCACTCAAGGTGGAAATCGGCGAGAGTGCGGGACAAAACTGGTGGTGTGTGCTCTTTCCGCCCCTTTGTTTTGTGGATGCAACCACCGCCGAATTGCCCGAGGAGAGCCGACGGATTTTGGAAAATTCGTTGGGCGAAGAGGGATATGCACTGGTCACCCAATCGGATGAATTGCCGGTTGAGGTGAGATTTAAAGCATACGAGCTGTGGCAAAGCGGAAAAATGAGATTAAAAGCTGTGTTGACACGGCTTGGAATGATGGAAACTGTATAAACAAAACGGTGTGAGACATCCGTCCTCATGCCGTTTTTTTAATATGAACCCCATTTTTTAATATGCAATCCTGCTTTTTTTCATATTAAAAAATAGTACTTGCCAAACAAGGCACATCGTGTTATAATGATGAAATATTAAACATAATTACCCGAAGGGCGGAATAGATTAGCATGAAGGCAAATTTCAAAACCAATGCCACACGCTTGATTGAGCGCGCGGGGCTCACACACCAAATCCACACATATGACCACAGTGACGGGCGCATCGACGGGCTTGCCATCGTGGAAAAACTGGGGCAGGACCCGGCAAGAGTGTTTAAAACTCTGGTTACCAAGGGTGCCGATGGCGGTTTTTATGTGTTTGTGGTGCCGGTGGCGTGTGAACTGGATTTGAAAGCGGCGGCGCGTGCTGCCGGTGTGAAATCGGTTGCCATGATTGCGGTCAAGGACATCAATGCAGTAACCGGTTACATACGGGGCGGATGTTCGCCCATCGGGATGAAAAAGGTTTACCCCACTGTGGTGGATCAAACGGCCAAACAATTTGACACCATCACTTTTTCGGCGGGGAAAATCGGATATCAGATAGAAATGAACCCGATGGATTTGGCAGAGTTGATTGGCTGCAGCTTTGCACCCATTGCGGCAAAGGAGAGTTAAGATATGGCATTTTTGTTAGGTCAGGCGGAGTGGTTGCTCCGCATTGTGTTGGCAGGATTTTGCGGCGCAGTAGTTGGATGGGAGCGCAAAAACCGTTTGAAAGAGGCAGGCATCCGCACCCACTTGATTGTGGCGTTGGGTTCAGCACTGATGATGGTGGTCAGCAAATACGGCTTTGATGATGTGCGTGCACTGGGCATGAATGCTGATGCATCCCGTATCGCCTCGCAGATTGTATCCGGCATTGGTTTTCTGGGTGCCGGCATGATTTTCACCCGTAAGCAGGTGGTGAGCGGTCTTACCACTGCGGCAGGTATCTGGACGGTAGCGGGCGTTGGTATGGCGATTGGCGCCGGACTTTATGTAATCGGCATTGCCAGTACGGTTGTTATCGTCATTGTGCAGATTATACTGCATCGGACACCCCAGTTTATGCCCGTGGGTGAGCAGTTGTATTTTGAGATTGAGGATACCGATGATGCAGTAGGATATTTGCAGGCAAAGCTTGCCGAAAAGCGGATTTCCATTGTAAATCTCAAGGTGGAGAAAAATAGTAAGGGCATCTTGGAAATCAGCATCTTTGCAAAATTACCCCGCGATTGTCAATTGTATGATTTGATGGATTTGTTTAAGGAAAATCCGCACGTCCGTTTGATCGAGTTGTAATGAAAAATCCCCCTATGCAGGGGGATTTTTTGTTTTATCTTGCGGTAGAGGAAAATTTGTAGTATACTGGGATATATCAGTAGTTTCCGGGAGGAAGAATATGGCAGGATTCGTTCGACGATTGCCGGCGTTGTTGGTTGCTCTGGCAATGTTTTTATGTTGCACAGTAATTCTCATGGCAGACGGCGGTATCGGGCTTGCAGACAATGGCGATTTTCGCCGGGTGCTGGCAGGCAACGGTTTGGAGGTTGCCGATAAAATCGACGCAAATTATCTATATAAGCGGTATTATACCATGCAGTTGTCGGGGGACACTTTGTGGGAACAGGGTGTTTCTCTGGTGCGCAGCTATGATAATGACACCGCTTACAAATCGCCCCATTTTCTGTTTGTAAAGGCGTCCAAGGTGACCAATTTTGTGGCAAATGTGCTTGTCGGCAGGGAGAGAGACCGCTACGATGTGCAGCATCTGGGCGTGCTCTATGCGCTTTGTCTTGCACTGGCTGGATATTTAATCATGCGGTTTTTGACAGGGAAAAGCCCGTGGTTGCAGGCTTTTGCGGCGCTTTTGCTTTTGGTAATATTCTGCGATACGGGATATATTGCATATTTCCAATCGTTTTACGGCGAAGCGCTCCAATATGTGGCGCTGATGCTTACAGTGGGGGCTGGGCTTACCCTTTGGAGGAAGCCCCAAAGCCTTGCGGCAGTGGGGTTATACCTGTTTTCGATTTATCTTTTCGCCGGCGCAAAGCTTGCCAATGTGCCCATTGCGGTGTTGTTTTTGGCGGTTGGGACAATGTTGTTTTTTCGCGAAAAACGCCCTGCTCGTCGCGCGATATGTGGTGTGCTGGCAGTGGGTTGCCTTGCGGGAATGATACTGATGATGACCGACATTCCCGATTGGATGAGCAGGGACACCAATTATCAGGCGGTATTTTACGGAGTGCTCCGTGGTAGTGAAACGCCGGGTAAGGATCTGGAAGAGCTTGGGATAGATTCCAAATATGCCGTCATGGCAAACACCAACGCCTATCTTGCAAACTATCCGTATGATATTCATGGAGAGGAATTTTCGGCAGATTTTCACGAACAAATCAGCAAGGTGCGGTTGGCACTTTTTTATGTGAAACATCCGGCGCGACTAATAGAGAAATGTGATATTGCGTTAAAAAACAGTGGGGCAATCCGTCCGGTGTATTTGGGGAATTTGCCCGATGCGCGCATGACGCTGACCGACCGATGGAGTGGTTGGAGCATGGCGCGGCAGTGGTTATACACCCATGACAATGCACGCAGTATGTGGGTGGTGTTGCTCATCTGGGGCGGTGCGCTCGCGTTTTGGGCGGTTTGCGTTCTTTGGCGAAGAAAGAAGGCAGATGGTGGTATAAAAGGTTGCGGATGCTGTATGGCGGCGATTGGGGTTCTTGCCCTGCTTGCCGGAACGGCAACCAGCTGGGTATTGCCCTTTATGAGCAACGGCGAGGCAGACCTTGCCAAGCATATGTTTTTGTTTGTGCACCTGACCGACCTGCTCATGGTGGCAAGTCTGATTGGGGTTGCCATGCATATTTCCCGTGCAAACATGAAATATTACGCTATGACGGCAATTGCCATTGTGGTATGTATTGGGATAACAAGTGTAATCGGATGGTGCAATGGTGCAGAGGTGGTTTCGTTTGGCGAGTGGAACGGAAGGGAACTCAAATGGGAACAGGCAGGTTATACCCCCGACGGAGCAACACTTTTGATATGCACCGAGGCGGTGGATGTGCGAGCATTTGACACCTCCAACCAATACGGGGAAAACCGTTGGGCAACGGCAGACTTGCGCGAGTGGCTCAATGGGGAATTTTTGGATGCGTTTTCTGATGAAGAACGGACGATGATGGTGTCTGCAAAGACCAAGGCATATCTTTCCAATCCATTTGCCTATGATGCGGAAGAAGGAACGCATGCAGTATACTGGAGTGCCATGCCGACAGATCAGGACGGGCAGGATGCGTATGTCGAGCAAACGGAAGATTTGGTCAGCCTGCCCACCATTTCCCAGTACAACAAGGGTGGTTGGAGCCGTGGAGGACGTTATTGGCTCTCCGACCCGTATGGGGGAAATGATACCATGGTGCGGTGCGCATGGGACGGATATGCGGTATTCGCTGATGGGAGTACCGAATGGGCAGTGCGCCCCATGATTGCGGTGATGAGAGGAGAAGGAAAATGACAGATTTGATTTTTGCAGCAGCAGGGTGTGTGGCGGTTTTACTTTTGCATGTGGCGGCAGGGTTTATATTAAGGTGTACCAAACGAGTGGGGGATGGATTTGGTAAGGAAATTTCCTCCTTACTCTTAAACCTGTGTATGCCTGCGTTGGTCATAAGGATTTTGGCGCAGGAGTTTACCATAGAGGCATTGAAAACGGGGTATCCTGCCATTTTGATTGGATTTGTGGTGATTGCCATTACATCCATTCCTGCGTTTTTACTCAAACGGGCGGGGAAGGACAAAGGATTTTTGAATGTGTTGGCGTTTTCGCTGGTGTTTTCCAACTTCGGCTTTATGGGGCAACCCATGGTGGAGGCGGTATATGGTAGCGATGCGCTACTGACCTGGGCGCTGTTTACCATTTCCTATTACGCACTGGTGAACATCATTGGGATGTACATCCTTGCGCCGCAGGGGCAGAAGATGAATGCAAAGCTGATTTTCAACCCCAATACAGTGGGGGTAATCATCGGCATCATACTGGCACTATTTCGCATTCCCATCCCGACGGTGGTGATGGACTTGCTCAATATGTGCGGAAACTGTGTGGTGCCCCTTTCCATGATACTGATTGGGTTTGTGCTGGCAGGACATCCTTTACGGGCAATGGTTTCCAATCTGCGCATTTACGGAGTTGCCGCGTTGCGGTTGCTGGTATTGCCGCTTTGCGTTATGGGAGTATTGTACCTTTGCGGATTCCGGGGGTTTTTGCTCGCGGTACCGGTTATCATTATCGCCATGCCGGTCGCGGTAAATGGGGTGATGCTTGCCGAGGATATGGGCGGCGATTCCCTGCAGATGGCGCAGGCAGTGTTTGTGAGCAGCGTGCTCTCGTTGCTCTCAGTGCCACTGATTGCAGTGATACTGGCGATGGTACAAGGATAAAACCAAATCAAAACACCGACATCCCATGCGGAGTGCCGGTGTTTTTTTATTGTGTGAAAACACAAGGGAAACAAGCACCCCGACAGGCAAAAACGCATACCATGTAGTATCCGACCGGAAAGGGAAGAGGCTTTTTGCAGGGAGGGATTGGGTTGAACGGCAAGAAGATGTTGATATTAGGCGGCGACAGGCGGTTTGTGACCCTTGCCGACCGTTTTGTACAAGATGGAGGACAGGTTGCGGTATACGGGTTTTCGCCCGAGGTAGAGTTTGACACGCAGGTGGAACGCGCCTCCGACCTTGCAAGCGCGGTTGCCGGCAAGGATTTGGTAATAACCGGGCTTCCTGCCACCAATGACGATATGACACTGCGCACACCGCTCTATGACGGAAAGGTCTATTTGTATGAACTGTTTCGGTTGATGAAACCGAGCCAGTTGTTGCTGGGCGGAAAGATTACCAAAAAAATGTGGGGACTTGGGAAGATTTATTCTGTTTCGATGGCGGATTATCTGGAACGGGAGGAAATGGCGGTGCTCAACGCCATTCCCACTGCCGAGGGGGCGTTGGAAATTGCCCTGCGGGAGCTTCCGGTTACCCTGCACGGGGCACAAGTGATGGTGTTGGGGTTTGGTCGCATCGGAAAGGTTTTGGCGCACATGCTTTGGGGACTGGGTGCAAAGGTCTGTGTGGAGGCGCGAAAGCACGAGGATTTGTCCTGGATACGGGCATACGGATATCGGGGGGTACACCTGTCGCAACTTTCCGAGGTGGCGGGTGGTATGCAGGTGATATTTAATACCGTTCCGCATCCGGTGATAGACCAACGGGTGATTTCGGGGCTTTCCAGGGATTGCCTGATTATTGACCTTGCCTCTGCGCCGGGCGGAGTGGATGCACAAAAGGCGGCTGCGGCAGGGATACGGGTTATTCCGGCATTATCATTGCCCGGGAAAGTAGCACCTGTTACTGCAGGAGAAATCATTGCAGATACCATACGAAATATCATTCTGGATTTGGAGGTATAACCATATGAAACTGGCAGACCGTACCATCGGGTTTGCGTTGACCGGCTCGTTCTGCACATTTGCGTCGGTGCTGCCGGAGATTGCCGCACTCTCATCGGCGGGGGCGAAGGTGGTTCCCATCATGTCTGAGACGGCATATTCCACCGACACGCGATTTGGAACGGCGGCCGGATTTCGCGACAAAATAGAGGAGATTACCGGCAGGGAGATTATTTGCACGGTTGCCGCGGCAGAGCCAATCGGACCAAAAAATCTGCTGGATGCGCTTATCATCGCACCTTGTACCGGAAATACGCTGGGCAAGCTTGCAAACGGCATTACCGATTCGAGTGTTACTATGGCAGCAAAGGCAAGCCTGCGCAACGAAAATCCGCTGATTATCGCAGTTTCCACCAATGACGGGCTGGGCAACAGTGCCCGGAATATCGGTACCTTGCTCAACAGCAGAAATGTGTATTTTGTACCCTTTACGCAGGATGATCCGGTGAAAAAGTGTAATTCACTGGTGGCGCGGATGGAGTTGATTGTTCCGGCAGTGGAGGCGGCCATGGAAGGGCGACAGATGCAGCCGGTGCTTTATCGGGAAAAGTGATTTTGTGCGCACAAAAAAGCCCCTTACAAAGGGGCTTTTAATTTTTGCCGGATGGAAGGATTGCTTTTATTTGGTATGTAGCGAAGCGCGTAGCGGTGAGCTACATACCCAAAGCAAACAGATCCCCCTCCAAGATTGGAGGGGGTAGGGGGTGGTTGAGGTTTTAATGCGTTCCCTTCACATTAAGGGTAACATCATTCTCCTTTTTCTTCTGTGTGGAATTTTTAATCCGCTCCTGTAAGAGGTCATAGAATTTATCCTCGTCCAGTGTAGCAAGGTCGATGGTGGAATCGGTCCATGCCGACATATGCATTGCATTGGAGAGGGTAAGACCGTTGATGCCCTCAACGCCGGGTGCCATCAGCTCGGTGCCGTCTAAAATGGCAGAAGCAAAGTTGTTCACAATGCCTGCGTGTGCATCGTTATAGCCCTGCACCGGAACCTGGAAGGTCCAGCATTCGGGCTCGCCGAATCCGCAGGTGCATTCTGCGTTGAACTGGCTTTCGGTGATGCGGGTACGATGGAAGGTGATGATATCGTTTTCCACCACGATTTTACCGCGATCACCCGAAATTTCCAGACGGTTGGTACCGGGGGATTCATGGGTGGAGGTAACAAACAGTCCCGTTGCGCCGTTTGCATACTCGGCATAGGCGGTTACGTCGTTTTCTACTTCGATGTTGCGGTGGATACCAAACTTCATAAATGCACGGATTTTGGTGGGCATACCGCACATCCACTGCCACAAATCCAGCTGATGGGGGTCCTGATTGAGCAGCACGCCGCCGCCCTCGCCTTCCCATGTGGCACGCCATGTGCCCGAATCGTAATAGCTCTGGGAACGGTACCAGTTTGTAATGATCCATACCACGCGTTTCATTTCGCCCAGTTCGCCATTTTGTACCAGATCGCGTACCTTTTGGTAAACGGGATTTCTGCGCTGATTGAACATCATGCCAAACACTTTACCGCTCTTTACCGCCGCTTCGTTCATTTCCCGTACCTGACGGGTGTAGACACCTGCAGGTTTTTCGCACAGAACATGCATGCCGTGTTTGAATGCTTCGATGGCAAGCGGGGGATGGCTGTAATGGGGAGTGGCGATGATGACCGCATCCACGGGGGCTTTTTCGAAAAAGTCCTCGTCGGTGGTGAAACATTCCACGTCCAGATTGCGCTCTTTTACCCACTCCAGTTTTTCGGGGTTGGTATCGCACACGGCAGTGAGTTTTACGCGGTTCCACTTTCCCTCCATCATATAGTCGATATGACCTCTGCCCATGTTGCCGATACCGATGATGCCAAGACGTACTTCATTCATGGTAATAACTCCTCTCATTTATAGTTGATTTAAAATGGTTTTCAATGCGTCGGTTGCCAGACAGAACAGGGCACCGCCCATGCTCTTATCTGCTTTGTTTGTGTCGGCTTCCTTTTCCAGTGCGGAAAATCCGTCAAAGTCTGCCAGGTGCGGCTCGAGGGAGAGAAATCCGTCATAGCCGTCTTTTTTCAGTGCCGCCAGCAATTCGGGGATGGTGCCATCACCCTGACCTGCAGGAACGATGGTGCCGTCTGCCGCCCGTGCGTCCTTGATGTGGACATATTCGATATAGGGTTTGAGCAGCTTGTAGGCATCCGGGCAGGGGGTGATGCCGCACTGTACAAAGTTTGCCGGGTCAAAGGTGGCACGCAGCGCGGGGTTTTTCATGGTGTCAAACAGGGTTTTACACCGCACGGCGGTATCGCCGTAGATACCCTTTTCGTTTTCGTGGAGCAGGATAAGACCCGATCCTTTTGCGGCGGTAAGGAATCCATCCCAACGCGCAAACACCTCGTCGGCGTAGCAGTCGGGGGAGTTGCCCTCGGGAATAAAAAAGCTGAACATACGGATGTAACGGGTTTGCATGATATGTGCAAGCTCGATGACAGTTTTAAATTTATCCAGATGCGCCTCAAACGGCTGGTCGATACCGATTTTGCCGATGGGAGAGCCGATTGCCGACAGGGAGAAACCCCGTTCATCCAGGCGGCGCTTGATATCCTTTGCCTCGGCGATGGTGCAGTCGGACAGGTTTTTGCCATCTACACCGCGCATTTCGATGTGGTGGATATCCAGTTTTTCGAGGGTGTCCATCTGGACATTCAAATCCATTGCGATTTCGTCTGCAAATCCGGTGAGTGTAAACATAATTCTCCTCCTACAAGGTTTTGAGCATGTTTTCTACATTGCGTTTGGAAATGGCAAGGCAGTCAAATGGGTCGGTTTTGCAGATGTCCTGCTCGATGACTGCGTAGGGAACATTGGTTTCGGCAAGCGCGCGCAGGATGGGAACAAAATCCATATTTCCCTCACCAACCGGTGCAAACACTTGCTTTGCGCGTACCGGGTCATCCTCGATATCCATATCTTTTAAATGGCAAACCGTCATGCGCCCTGCGACCTTGCGGATATAGGAAACCGGGTCGCCGCCGCCTGCCTGCACCCAGAAGGTGTCGAGGATGAATCCGAAGGTATCGTCGCCCTCTTCGATGAGCAGGTCGAATACATTTGTACCGTTGAATTTCTGGAATTCAAAATTGTGGTTATGATAGGCAAGGGTCATGCCTGCTGCGGCAATTTTTTTGCGCGCCTCGGCAGTGTCTTTGAGCAGTGCCCGTGCGCCCTCCAGTGAGCCGCGGTATTGGTTTGGCATACAACCGATACCGATGCCGTTGCACCCCAATGCGCGATGCTCGGCAATGAGGGCGTCGGTGTCATTTAAAATACGGTCGATGGGGGAGTGGGTGATACACACTTCCAGTGCGAGATCGTGCACAATGGCTGCCAGCTCAGCGGGGTCGATGGGACCAAGCCCAGACAACTGCACAATGTCAAAACCCAGCTCCTTGACCCGTTTGAGGGAGGAGGCAATTTGTTCGGGGGTTTTGAGAAATTCGCACACGGTATACATCTGTGCGCCGATTTTTGGTAATGCCATACATCTCATCCTTTCTGATAAATAGGTGAAAAATGTGTCAAAATGCTTTACTTTAGTTCCATTATAATATATAATAAATGCAAGCTCTATGCGAAATTTGATTTATATCTTGCAAAAATTAACCTGTATCGGAGGGGGATATATGCCGGATTTTCAATCGTTTAATGCGGGGTGGACCCGCTCTACACCTGTGCCGGTGGCATTTCATCTGCACGACTGGTATGAAATCTATCTGTTTATTGGCGGAGATGTGGAATATTTTGTGGAAAAGGATAAGTATCGGTTGCGTTATGGTGATATTTTGGTATTTAACAGTATGGAGGTGCACAAGCCGACCTTTTTCAGTGATGCGCCGTATGAACGCTCGTGTATTCACTTTGCGCCCGAGGCGTTGCGGCGGTACGGATGTGCGGATATGGACCTGCTTTCCTGTTTTGAACAACGTCCTCATGGCAGTGGCAATCTGATCCGGATGCAGGGGAAACAACAGGAGGAATTTGTGGCGGCAGTGCGTCAGCTTTGCGATGCGGAACGAAACAAGGCGGTGGGGGCAGATACCGAACGGCTTGCCCTTATGCTTCGGGTGATGGTACTGCTAAACCGCGCATTTGTAAAGCAAAACCGTGCCGAGCGGAAGGTGCACAAGGGGGGCGCGGTATATCGGGTGTTGGACTATATTGATGCCAATCTGGACCAACAATTTGATTTGGATGATATCGCATCGGCGTGTTTTTTGAGCAAGGGGTATTTGTGCCGTGCATTCAAGCAGTACACCGGTTCGACCATCCACCGGTATATTTTAAACAAACGGGTGTCCCGCGCAAAGCAGTTGTTGCTGGACGGGCACAATGTAACCGAAACCTGTGCGATGTCGGGATTTAACGATTATTCCAATTTTATACGCAGTTTTTCGGGGGTGACGGGTGTGTCTCCCGGTGTGTATCAAAAGAGTAATCTGAACGGATAGAAAAAGTTTTCCAAAAAAGTGGCGAGGTTATTGAATTAGAGGGGGAAAGTGTGGTAAAATAAAAGATATTGTGCCGTTGGAAACATCGTAGGAAAGAATGCGAGAAAAACCTGGTAAGAAAAGAGAAGAATGCCGGTGGATGCCGGGAAAGAGATGTGCGTTTCGTCCAAGTAGTGCGGCGTGATGAGGCCGCCGGTGAGGAATGGGAGAAAAAAGAGCGAGAACAACACGAGAAAAGCAAGAGAAAAGCAAAGGCGCTATGCCGGAGGAGAATATATGAGCAGGAAGAGCAAGATCGTAGGATTGTTTTTGACATTTTTGAAAATCGGCGCATTTACCTTTGGCGGTGGCTATGCCATGATACCGCTCATCCAGAGGGAAATTTGCGAAAAAAGAAAATGGATTGCGGAACAGGATATCATGGACATTATCGCAATTGCCGAGTCCACACCCGGACCCATCGCAATCAATTCGGCTACTTTTGTGGGATACAAAGTTTGCGGATTCTGGGGTTCCTTTGTTGCCACGGCAGGGATTGTATTGCCCTCTTTTATCATTATCTCGCTGATATCCATGGTAATTAGTCAATTTGAGCAGTTAAAACCGGTAAAATATGCGTTTATCGGGATTCGGGCAGGGGTGCTGGCGCTTATCATCAAGGCGTTTTTGTCCATGTATAAACAGTGTCCCAAAAACACCATTTCGTATATTGTGGCGGCACTTGCGTTTGTGTTGGTTGCGGTATTTGACCTCAATGTGCTTCTGGTGATTATATGCAGTGGCGCCATTGGGTTGATTTCGTCCCTGTGGATCCGGAGGAGGGTGGCAAAATGATTCTGTTGATTTTGTTTCTCACCTTTTTCAAGATTGGTGCATTTACCTTTGGCGGCGGCTACGCCATGCTTCCGCTCATTCAGGCAGAGGTTTTGAAACACAACTGGCTGGAGAGCGAAAAAATTGTTAACTTTATTGCGGTGAGTGAGAGCACACCCGGACCATTTGCGGTAAACATTGCCACTTATGTGGGGATGGAACTGGGCGGCTTGCCCGGCGCATTCTGTGCTACGCTAGGCGTGGTGTTGCCCTCCTTTCTTATCATTCTCATTGTGGCAAGGTTATTTGAAAAATTCAAAGAAAACAGCGTGGTAAAGGGCTTGATGACCGGACTGAAACCTGCGGTGGTGGGGCTGATTGCAACGGCGGTATTATCCATTGGGAAGACGGTATTTTTTAATGACGGATTTTCCCTTTCCGTGTTTGCCAACGCAAAGTTTTATTTGTCGCTGGTTACCTTTGGGGTGATGCTGGTGCTGGCACTGAAAAAGAAGCACCCCATCCTGATTGTGTGTCTTTCTGCGGCGATCGGGATTGCCGGCGGATATGCATTTGGGTTATAACAGAGCCAATCGTGCGAGGAAATATCTGCCTCAAGCGTTAACTGCCCGATGAGGGATTTACAACAACGGATTTGTTGGAAAGAAGATGATGGAATTGATGTTTTCAAGGCGAGATCTTGCACGGATCATCATTCCGCTGGTGGTGGAACAGGTGCTTCTGGTACTGGTGGGAATGGTGGATTCGGTGATGGTATCTTCTGTGGGAGAAGCGGCGATTTCTGGCGTTTCTCTGGTGGATACCGTAAACATTTTAATGATATATATCTTATCTGCACTGGCAGCAGGTGGCGCGGTGGTGATTTCCCAGTTTCTGGGCGGCGGCGAAACCGAAAAGGCGCAAAAATCCGCAAAGCAACTACTGTGGGTGGTTTTCTTTGTGGCGCTGGTAATTATGGCGTTGGTGCTGATATTTCGAAAACCATTACTGAGCCTGGTATTTGGCAGTGTGGAGCAACGGGTGATGCAAAACGCGCAGGTGTATTTTTTGTACACGGCATTATCCTACCCATTTCTTGGCGTGGCAGGCGGAGCCTCGGCGGTTTTTCGTGCCATGCGCAATTCCAAAATTTCCATGTATGCGTCCATTGTGATGAATGGAATCAATGTGGCAGGAAATGCCCTGCTCATTTTCGGGTTTCATATGGGGGTTGCCGGTGCGGCGATTGCTACGCTGATATCCCGTGTGGTGAATGCGGTGATGATGGTTGCGGCATTGCACAGTAAGAAAAACATCATCCATGTGGAGAAACTATGGCGGTTTAAACCTGATCCTTCCATCATCAAGCGGATTTGTGGGATTGGGATTCCAAACGGATTGGAAAACGGAATGTTTCAGTTTGGAAAAATACTGACCCAGAGCCTGATTGCCACTTTTTCCACCGCACACATTGCGGCAAACGCCGTGGCAAGCACACTGTCTACCTTTCAGTACATGCCGGGCAACGCCATTGGGCTTGCGCTGGTGACCATTGTGGGACAGTGTGTGGGTGCAGGAGAGAAAGCACAGGCAAAGCGGTACACCAGAAATCTACTGGGGATTGCCTATGCGATGATTGCGGCGGTGTCGGTGTTGCTCTGCTTGTTTGCAGACCAGATTATCGGATTTTACCAGCTTGGACCCGAGGCGGCAGGGGTTGCCAAAAGTTTGATATTTGTACATAGTTTGGCGGTGAGCCTTATGCATCCTTCGGCGTTTGCGATTACCAATGCATTTCGTGCGTCCAGTGATGTAAGATATCCCATGGTGCTTTCCATTATTTCCATGTGGGTATTTCGTGTGGGGTTCGGCTATCTGTTTGCGGCAACCACAGAGCTTGGCGTGATGAGCGTGTGGTATGCGATGTTTTGCGACTGGATATTCCGTGCGTGCTTTTATGTGACCCGTTTTTCGCGTGGGACATGGCTTACCAAATACCGCACAGAGAGTATAAAAGGAGAGAAAAAACATGGAGTTTCGTGAGGAAAAGCAGGCGAGCAAGCAATATAAAAAGTCATATCTCGAAGGGCTTGATCATGTGATTGCCTTAAGGCAGCAAGAGGCGGCGGCGCGGCGGTTGGATTACATAAAAGACGTTTTTTCCGAGCCGGAACGGTATCGGGAGGATTTGAAACAGATGCTTGGATGGCCTCTGACAGAGAAAAAACCGAGCACTCTGCCCCATGTAACACAAGAAAAACTTTCTCAAGAGGATGGGTACAGCATTTGGCGGATGGGCATCGAAATATTGGATGGGTGCTGTATGAGCGGACTCTTTTTCCGTGCAGACGGAGAGGAGAAAAGACCGCTGGTGATTGTGCAACACGGCGGTGGAGGTACGCCCGAACTGATTTCGGGAGTATATGGCGACACCTCAAACTATAATGACATGCTAGAACGTGTACGGCAGTATGGTGTGCATGTGTTTGCGCCCCAGGTGCTTTTGTGGGACAAGGAATATGAAGTAGAATATGACCGCAAGGATGTGGACGGCAGGCTCAAACGGGTGGGCAGTTCGTTGACGGCAATGGAGGTATATGGCATCACCCGTATTCTGGACTATTTTGAGGTGCAACCCTATGTGGGGGCGTTTGGCATGGTGGGGATGAGTTATGGGGGATTTTACACTCTATATACCACGGCGATTGACACCCGCATCCAATCGGCGGTTTCCTGCGGATTTTTCAACAGCCGTGATGCGGTGGGGTGGAGCGATTGGACCTGGCACAAATCGGCAGAGAAATTTGACGATGCACAGGTTGCCTGCCTGGTTTACCCCAGACGGCTTTGCATCGAGATCGCCAATGAGGATGCACTGTTTGACTACCGCAGGGGAGAGGAATCGTTTGACACCCTTACCAAAGCGTGCAGTCAGGTGGGTACCGATTGGGTGGAACTGATTGTGTTTGACGGATTCCATGAATTTTGCAAACAGGACGAGCCACTGGCACGGCTGGTTTCGGATTTATCATAAATCAACAAAATGGAGGAATACAAATGAAAATTCTCATGGCGCTCAACGGCCTGGAAATTGGCGGAGCGGAAACGCATGTGGTGGAATTGTCCAAGGAATTGAAACGGCGCGGTCATGATATCGTGATGGCATCGGGTGGCGGCGTGTATCTGGGCGAAGTGGAGGAGGCGGGTATCCGCCATTACACGGTGCCCATCCTGCGCAGAAACATTGGCGATATGCTTCGGGCGAAAAAGATGCTTGCCAAAATTGTACGGGAGGAAAAACCCGATGTGGTGCATGCGCACGCGCGCATTCCTGCATTTTTATTAAACTCGGTATATCGCGCAAACAAAAAGGCGTTTGCGTTTGTTACCACCGCGCACTGGACCTTTGACCTTTCCCCCCTGCTCAAATTCCTGACCCGTTGGGGAGAGCGGAGTCTGGCGGTGAGCGATGATTTAAAACGTTACCTGATTGAAAATTATGGGGTGCCTGCCGAGCACATTTCGGTGAGCATCAACGGCATTGATTCCAAAAAGTTTAGTCGTGATATTGATGGGAGCGAATTTATCCGTGAATTTGAGTTAACCCCCGGCGCACGGCGGATTTCGTATGTGAGCCGATTGAACCCGGCGGTGTGCGCACCGGCATATGCGCTGATTGAGGAAATTGCCGCCATTGATGCGGCAGTGCCGGGCGTGGAGCTGATTATTGTGGGTGGTGGTGACTGTCTGGAGGATATGCGTCAGAAGGCAGAAGCCGCCAACAAAAAACTGGGCAGACGTGCGGTGATTGTGACAGGACCGCGTACCGACATCAACCGCATCCATGCTTCTGCTGAGGTGTGTGTGGGCGTGTCCCGTGCCATTTTAGAGCCTATGGCAATGGAGAAAAAATGCGTGGTTGCCGGGCAGGAGGGGTATATCGGAATTTTATCGCCCGATAATTTTGACCAGGCGGTAGGATGCAACCTGACCTGTCGGGGATGCGACCCGTTGGAGGCAACGCGTTTGCGTGATGATGTATTAAAACTTTTTGCCATGCAGGAGGACGAGGCAAAGGCGGTTACCGATTATGGCAAGAAAGTGGTGGACGAGTGTTACTCGGTGAAAACCATGGCAGACGACAACTACGCCATGTATGTGGCGGCGCTGCGTGCCAGAAGAAGTGATGCCGCCATCTTGGGTTATTACGGCTTTGGCAATCGTGGGGATGATGCCCTGCTCCGTGCCATTACCGATGACCTTGCCGCAGAGGATGCGTTTTTTGCACCGGTGGTGCTGGCACGAAACCCCGAACAGACCGCGCGTGAATATGGGGTGAAATGTATCAACCGTTACAACCCCTTTGCGGTAAGCCGTCTGCTTTCCAAGGTGAACCTGTTTATTGCAGGGGGCGGAAGTCTGATTCAGGATGTGACCAGTACAAAATCGTTACTTTATTATTTGTATATGATTTCCCTTGCCAAACGAAAGGGTTTGCCGGTGATGCTCTATGCAAACGGCATCGGACCGGTGGTACGGGAGAAAAACAAGAAAAAGGTAGCAAAGATATTAAACCAGGTGGATTGCATTACCCTGCGGGATGAGGAATCGGTGAAAACCCTTGCAGAGCTTGGGGTAACCAACCCCCGCATTGAGGTAACTGCCGACCCGGCATTTAATCTGACCGCCTGCGACAGTGCGCATGCGCAGGAGCTTTTGCGAGAGTGCGGGCTTGCCGAGGGAGAGCGGTTTGTGTGCATCTCGGCGCGAAAGTGGAGCGGTGTGCCGGATGGATTTGAGGACGGATTTGCAAATCTTGCCGATTATATCAGTGTAACCCATGGATTGACACCGGTATTTATCTCCATGCAGCATGACCGTGACACCGAGGTGTCGGCGCAGATTGTGTCCCGGATGAAACAACGCGGCATTGTGATGGAGAAGGAGCTGACGGTGGAGGAAATTCTTGGGGTAATCGGTCTGGCAGAGGTTGCGGTGGCGGTGCGGTTGCACATGCTCATCTTTGGTTCGCTGATGGGTGTGCCGGTGCTGGGCATCGAGTATGACCCCAAGGTGAGCAGTTTTCAAAAAGTGATTGGTCAACCATGCAGCATTTCGCCCGAGGCGCTCTCGGACGGCAGTTACCCCAAACAGGTGGATGCGTTTATGGGCGAGTGCGAGGCACTCAAAGCGCAGGTTTCAGCGTTGCTCCCCGACTTGCAGGCAAAGGCACGCAAGAATGCGAAAATTGCCGTTGAAATGGCGGGAAAGCACGAGAAAAATTCAAAATAATAAAGTAAAACCGAAAAAATACAGAAAAAATTTCGAATTATTTTGGGCGTGGACGCCGAAATGATTCGAAATATTATTGACAAGAGCCGCCGAAAGCGGTATGATGGTATCAATCTGGAAAAGGAGTTTATACAATTATGGAAAAACTGGGTTTGAATGAAATTCGAGAAAAATTCCTCTCGTTTTATGAGAGTAAGGGGCATTTGCGGTTGCCGAGCTTTCCGCTCATTCCGCAAAACGACAAGAGCCTGCTGCTGATCAATGCAGGTATGGCGCCGTTAAAGCCCTATTTTACTGGGCAGGAAACACCTCCGAGAAAACGGGTTACCACCTGCCAGAAATGTATTCGCACCCCCGACATCGAGCGTGTGGGTAAAACAGCACGCCACGGCACCTATTTTGAGATGCTGGGTAATTTCTCGTTTGGTGATTATTTCAAACGTGAGGCAACTGCATGGGCGTGGGAGTTTGCGACCCAGGTGCTGGAGCTGCCGGTGGACAAGCTGTGGGTTACCATCTACTTAGATGATGACGAGGCGTTTGACATCTGGACAAAAGAGGTGGGCGTTGCCCCCGAACGTATTGTTCGCATGGGAAAAGAGGACAATTTCTGGGAAATTGGTCAGGGTCCTTGCGGTCCTTGCTCGGAGCTTTATTTTGACCGCGGTGAGGAAGCCGGCTGTGGCTCGCCCGATTGCGGTGTGGGGTGCGAGTGTGACCGTTTTGTGGAATTCTGGAATCTGGTGTTCACCCAGTTTGATAAGGATGAGGATGGCAATTACAACCGCCTTGCAAATCCGAATATTGATACCGGTATGGGTCTGGAGCGTATTGCCTGCATCATGCAGGGGGTAAACAACCTCTTTGAGGTGGATACGGTACGCAACATCATGAAAAAAATCTGTTCCATCGCAGGGGTGGAATATGGCGCTGATCCCAAAACCGACATTTCTTTGCGCGTGATTACCGACCACATCCGTTCGACTAGTTTTATGATTGCCGACGGTGTGCAGGTATCCAATGAGGGTCGCGGCTATGTGCTGCGTCGTTTGCTCCGCCGTGCTGCACGTCACGGAAAATTGCTGGGGCTTACCGATCCGTTCCTGTATCAGGTGGTGGATACGGTGGTTGAGGAGAATAAGGGCGCATATCCCGAACTGGTGGATAAGGCGGATTACATCAAAAAAATTGTGGAGATGGAGGAAACCCGTTTTGCACAGACCATTGGCGACGGACTTTCCATTCTTAACAATCTGGTAGAGGCACTCAAGGCAGAGGGTAAAACTGTGCTTGCCGGCGAGGAGGCATTTAAACTCTACGATACCTATGGATTCCCCATTGACCTGACCGATGAAATTTTGGAGGAGCAGGGATTGACTGCTGACCATGAGGCGTTTGACAAGTGCATGAACGAGCAGAGAGAACGTGCCCGTGCAGGTCGCGGCGATGGCGACACCCTTGGTTGGAAGGACGATTCCATCCGCAAGCTCTATGAGATGTTTGAGCCGGTATTTGTGGGCTACAACACCCTCACCACCGAGGCGCGCATTATGGCGATTGTATATGACATGGCACTGCAGGATTGTGCCAATGCAGATAACGGAAACATCATGGTTGTGCTGGACAAAACGCCTTTCTATGGTGAAAGCGGCGGACAGACCGGCGACCATGGGCGCATGGAAACCAAGACCGCAACCCTGGAGGTGCTGGACACCATGAAGGTGGACGGCAAGATTGTGCATGTGTGTACGGTGGTTTCGGGCGGTATCACGGTGGGTGATACTGTGGTGTGTACGGTAGACCGTGAAGAACGCCGTGCGACCGAGAAAAACCATTCGGCAACCCACTTGCTCCAGAAAGCACTGCGCACGGTACTGGGTAGCCATGTCGAGCAGGCAGGCTCCTATGTATCCGACGAGCGGTTGCGCTTTGACTTCTCTCACTACGAGGCGGTTACTCCCGAGCAGCTTGCCGAGGTAGAAAAGATGGTCAATGAGGCGATTGCTGAGGGTTATCCGGTCAGTTGCACCGAGATGAGCATGGACGAGGCGAAAAAACTGGGTGCCATGGCATTGTTTGGTGAAAAATACGGCGATCTGGTGCGCGTGGTACAGATGGGCGATTTCAGCGTGGAGCTGTGTGGCGGTACCCATGTAACAAACACCGCTTCCATCGGATTGTTTAAGATTTTGTCCGAAAGCAGTGTTGCGGCAGGTGTGCGCCGTATTGAGGCAATCACCGGCGGAAATATTTTAAAATATCTGGAAGAAAAAGAGAGCTTGCTCAACAAAGCGGCATCGGCACTCAAAACTGCTCCGCAGGAAATCTGCGCACGCATTGAGTCATTGCAGGCAGATAACAAGGCACTCGAGCACACCATTGCCGATATCAAACAAAAAATTGCCGGCAGCGGAATTGAGGATGCGAAAAAGAACATGGAAGAGATTGCAGGTATCAAGATTTTCCGTGGTGCTTTCGTGGATATGGATGTGGATACCCTGCGCAAGGCGGCTGACAACATCAAATCCGAGTTTGACAGTGTGATTGCGGTGATGGCGGCATATACCAACGATCGTGTAAATCTGATGGTAACCTGTTCCAAAGATGCGGTGGGCAAGGGCATCCACTGCGGAAACATCATCAAGGCAATTGCTCCTATGGTGGGCGGAAACGGCGGCGGACGTCCCGATTCTGCACAGGCAGGCGGCAAAGACCCCAAGGGCGTGGACGAGGCATTACTTGCAGCATATGATGTGATCAAGCAGCAGTTGGGTGAATAATATCTACCATATATAAAGGAAAGGAGAGATTTTTGTGGCAGATTGTTTATTTTGTAAAATCATTGCAAAAGAAATTCCTTCCAATATTGTATATGAGGATGAACGTTGTCTGGCGTTTCGCGATATTGAGCCACAGGCACCGGTGCATGTACTGATTATCCCGAAGGAACACATTGCATCTGCACTGCAACTCAACGAGGGCAATGCGGATATCGTGGCGCACATTTTTATCGTTGCGGCGCACATTGCACGGCAGGAGGGGATTGCCGACGGCGGCTTCCGCCTGGTAAACAACTGTGGTGTGGATGGCGGACAAACGGTGGGACATCTGCATTTTCATCTGCTCGGCGGGCGCAATCTTGGTTGGCCTCCGGGTTAATAGTGGTAAAACATTGCGGCGCAGGGATACTCCTGCGCTGTTTGTGTATGGGGGAGAATATGAAGCGGATTTTGACAATATGTGTTGCACTTTTTGTTTTGTGTGGTGTGGGTACCGTGCTTGCACAGGATGCTCCGTTTTCCTGCAGTGGTTGGGCGGCAGAAAATATTGCCGAGGCAAATGCGCGCGGAATCATTCCTGCGGAGCAATATTTTGGCAATTTTTCATCACCTATCAGCAGAAATGACATTGCCGAACTGCTGCTGGGTGCCTATGAAAAGGCAACCCATACCAGATACGAGGTGGAGGAACGGATGTTTACCGACACCCATTCAGATGCACCCGAGGCACTGCGGGAACTGGGGATTATGAGCGGTATGGGAGAGGATGTTTTTGCGCCGTATGGCGTTACTACTCGTGAGCAGATGGCAAAAATCATCCTTGCATTTGCGGCGGCGGTGCACGAGGCAACCCTTGTGTTGCCCACCGAGTATGAAAATTCGTTTGTGGATTTTGATGTGGTGAGCGATTGGGCAAAGCCATATGTGGAGCGTGCAAGCCTCGAAGGACTGATGCAGGGATATGAGGATGGTCGGTTTGCCCCCTGGGATACCGTTTCGTGGGAACAGGCAATTGCATTGGTGCTCAGATGCGTTGATCTTGCACAAAAACCTGCGCCGCGCATCGTTTCACCTGCGTGGGATGATGTGATTTCGTCGGGAAAAAGTCTTTCGGTGTCGGTGCAAAGTGAGAGCGATTGTACGGTTTATGTGCGCAGGGTGGGAGAGCAAGGCGCAACGAGGTTGAATGGTGCAGGAAAGAATACATTTTCTCTTTCGTCGGGAAAACTTTTGAAAAATTCCTTCTATTATATATACGCAGTATCAGATGGGGTGATTTCCAACCCTGTGCGGGTGTATACCGACCAATACGGATTGTTTTTGCTGGATGGAGCAGATTTGAAATCCGGCGCGCAATATCTCCGGTGGAATGGTCTGCCTGATGTGGATGAATGGCAGATTACCCTGACCGAACAGCGATTGTCCCGTCATGAGGGGGATATTCCCCCGAACCAGCCGCAGGCCTATGAGGTGGAGGGCGAAAATTCCCTGTGGGTCACCTTGAATCCAAACAAGAAGTACACGATTACCCTTATGGGCGGCGAATATACCCTTACGCAGGAGGTGTTTACCCGGGCGGTTGAACAACCGGATGCGGAGCGCATTGCCAATACCTACCCGACCACAAAGGAGGAGGCGGATGCGCTGGTTACCGAGGTTACCGTGCCGGTCTGGCGGTTGAAAAACGGCCGCAAGGTTTCGGGCAAGGCAACCCTTTATGTACACAATGCGATTGCCGATAAAGTGAAGCTGGTTTTTGAAGAAATATACAACGGAGCCGAGCGTTTCCCGATCAAGGATGTGGGGGCATACAGTTGGCGTGGGGGTACCACCGAGCACAACGGCGGCACCGCTATTGATATCAATGCGGAGGAAAACTACTGCGTATATAGCAACGGCACCACCGTCGGCACCCACTGGAAGCCGCACGAGGACCCCTATTCCATCACCCCGTACGGGGATGTGATCCGGGCGTTTGAAAAGTACGGGTTCACCTGGGGCGGCGATGCCTGGTCCAATCCGAGGGATTACATGCACTTTTCCTATCTCGGAACCTGATAAAAATATTTCCTGATAAGAGCGAGAAATAAATCTTGACATTATATTTACTTAGAGGTATAATAGTGGGTGTGCAATTTATGTCTAATCCCACGAGTAACATTTTTGCAATAGCGGAGGGAGGGATTTTTGTGTCGGAAATTAGAATTAAAGAGAACGAGTCTTTAGATAGCGCTCTGCGCCGGTTCAAACGCCAATGCGCAAAATCTGGTGTCATATCCGAGGTCAGAAAGAGAGAGCATTACGAAAAGCCTAGCGTAAAGCGGAAGAAAAAATCGGAAGCTGCGCGGAAAAGATCGTACCGCTAAGACAGGATGTGTCTGAATTGAATTTAAAAGAAACGCTGGCACAGGATTTGAAGACCGCCATGAAGGATAAGGATGCCGTTCGCAAAAACACTGTTCAGTGCGTGCGTGCCGCCATCCTCCAGGTGGAAAAGGATCAGAAACTTGTGCTCGATGATGACGGCGTTATTGATGTCATCGCAAAAGAATTGAAAAAACGAAGGGATGTCCTTCCCGATTATGAAAAAAGCGGTCGGGAGGAACTCATTGCGGAACTTAAGCAGGAAATCAATGTTTTGATGGGGTATTTACCTTCCCAGTTGACGCATGAGGAATTGGACAAAATCGTAAAAGAACGCATTGTTGCACTCGGTGTAACCTCCATCAAGGAGATGGGCAAGGTTATGGCGGATGTGTTGCCCAGAGTAAAAGGGCGGGCAGACGGCAAGGCGGTCAACGAAGTTGCACGAGGCTACTTGAATTGACAACAAAAAGAGTGGGCAACCACTCTTTTTTTGATACAGAATTCGGGAGGATGCGCTATGGTTAAGAAGTTGGTTCCGGATAAGACAGTTGATACAGTTTTTGAGGTAACACCTGAATTGGTGCGCGCTTGCGGTGGCAAGATGGTGATTTTTGACATTGACAATACGCTGGTTTCTCACGATACACCGCACCCCACACCCGAAATCTGTACTTTTTTAAAAAAGTTTGAACAAGAGGGTATAAAAATTGCGTTGGTGTCAAATAATTCCAAGGTACGCGTATCTTTATTCAATCAATCGTTGGGATTGCCCGCATCCCACCGATCGGCAAAGCCCTTTAAATTTGCTTTGAAACGCGCGGCAAGGCGTGCCGGGGTTTCTGCAGAGGAAGTTGTTTTGGTAGGCGATCAGCTCTTTACCGACATCTGGGGCGGTAACCGGATGGGGTTTACCACCGTGTTGGTGACCCCCATCAAGCGGGACGAAACCCGATTTGTATCATTAAAACGACGATTTGAGGAAAAAATTATCGGAAAAGATGAAAAAAAGGGTTGACAAGCGGAGAAAAACATGGTATTCTAGATAAGCACTGTTGATGAACAAAAACTTTTTTGAAAAAAAGTAAAAAAGTGCTTGACAAGTTAACAACTTTGTGATATCCTATATAAGTCGCCTGTTCGAGGCGGTGCAAATTGATCCTTGAAAAATAAACACGAACAGAAGAAGGGTACTCCGGAAGATTCCGGAGAACACTTTGAGTAAACTCAGAGTAAATCAAGACGAAAAAGTCATGTCAGCGAGAGCTGAGAAAACTTCAAAAGAAGTATTTAAGCGAGAGGTAACCTCTTGTTTAGATAACCATTTTTTGAGAGTTTGATCCTGGCTCAGGACGAACGCTGGCGGCGTGCCTAACACATGCAAGTCGAGCGGGAAGTTCGGTTTAGATTCCTTCGGGATGACGAACCGGATG
>SVJZ01000015.1 GCA_015068705.1 Oscillospiraceae bacterium | reverse complement strand
TTTTGTTTGGTGGGCCTTCAGGGACTCGAACCCCGGACCGACCGGTTATGAGCCGGTGGCTCTAACCAACTGAGCTAAAGGCCCGTACATTGCACCATAATAGTATATCAATTTTTTCCTTCCTTGTCAACTATTTTTACCGCAATTTTTCCCCCTCCTCCCACCTTTCCCTTAATTTATTGACATCCCCTGCACTTTGGTTTATAATAAAAACGGAAGTAATAAAATGAAGGAGATCATCATGAAAACCATCTTTTTTGATTTTGGAAGAACACTGGTCGAACACCCCGAAGACGGTGCAGGTAAAGCCATTATCCAAAAACGGGGTATCACCGTTCCTGCCGACGTTGCACTGGTGCAAAAGCTGGCATTCGATACCAAACTGTTTGGAAATCTTTTGGACGAGGGGTCCTTGTCAAGAGAAGACTATATCCGATCGGTGCTGGAAAAAGCTCCCGAACGCTTGCACGAGCAGGTACTCGGTGTGCTCAACTACCACATCAGTGAACTCCCCATGATTGACGGAATGAAAGAACTTCTCCAAAAACTGCGTGCAGATGGTTTTTCATTGTACATCACCTCCAATCTGGATGTATACCACACCGCTCAAATGTTGGAAAGTGATTTTGTAAATCTGTTGGATGGAATGATTTTCTCCTCGCAAATCAAAGTTCGAAAACCGTTTGCCGGTTTTTTCGAAGCAGCATTGGAACGATTTGGTGTAAACGCCGAGGATTGCCTGTTTATCGACGATTTGGAGGAAAATGTAGTGGGAGCACAAGCCTGCGGCATCAAGGGTCTGGTATTTGACGGCAATTGGAAAACCGTCCGGGAATTCATTTACCAAAATGCGGAGGAAAACAAATGAAAATCACAGAAAAGCTCAATCTGGAATTTGAAGGACTGTTGGAGCATGGTCCTATCAATATTGTTGTATTCGGCGACAGTGTAACCCATGGCGCCCTGGGTTCTGGCGAAATCGATTATGAAACCGTTTACTGGAACCGGTTGCGCAAAAAAATCAATGCACTGCGCAACTATATGCCGGTTAATGTAATCAATGCCGGCATCGGCGGTATCTCGGCAAAAGGCTCGCTCGACCGGATGCAGGCGCATGTGCTCGACCACCATCCGGATTTAATCATTGTATGCTTTGGATTAAACGATGTCAATTTCCCACTCAACGAATATCTCGACCCCATGCGCGAAATCTTTGAACGCTCCCTCAACTCGGGCGCAGAGGTTATCTTCCTCACCCCCAATATGTTTAATACCTATGTGGCAGACGACACCGCCGAGTTTTTAAAAGATTATGCGGCGGTAACCGCAGATATGCAAAATAACGGCAAAATGGATCACTACATAGAAAGTGCCATGGCACTTGCCCATGAAATGGGCGTGCAGGTGTGCGACTGCTATTCCAAATGGAAAGAACTCAGCAAAACGCAGGATGTTACCATGCTGTTGTCAAACCGCATCAATCATCCCACAAGGGAGATGCACGAATTGTTTGCAGAGGAACTGTTCCAAATGATCTGTGGCGATTACAAGGCACCCGAACACGCAGATTCTAACACCATGTACAGCGAAGATAAGTAATTCCGCAAGGAGAAAACCGATGCTTAAAATCAAAGAAGCCATTGTAGTGGAAGGTACTTACGACAAGGCAAAGCTCAGCCGGTTGGTGGACACCACCATTGTAACCACCGACGGATTTGATTTGTTTAAAAACCCATCTAAGGCAGCACTCATCCGACGGCTTGCCGCAAGCGATGGAATAGTCGTATTAACCGATAGCGACCGGGCAGGCTTTCAGATACGAAACTATATCAAAAATATCACCGGCGGAATGGGCGTAAAACACGCCTACATCCCCGATATCCACGGAAAGGAAAAACGCAAAGCAGCGCCTTCCAAGGAAGGGTTTCTGGGAGTAGAAGGGGTAAGCGACCAACTCATTTTGGATGCGCTCGCACAGGCAGGATGTGAAGGACCGGAAGAAAAAAATGTCCGTCTGATCACCAAATCGGATTTGTATGCAGATGGTCTGTCGGGTGGTGACGATGCGCGATACAAACGCCTTGCCCTTACCCGTCATTTAAATCTTCCGGCACGCATTTCGGCAAATATGCTGCTCGAGGTACTCAATCGCGAATTTTCTTATGAGCAATACAAACAGCTCATTGAAAAATTATAAATTTATCATTCAGGAGGAAATCACATGATTATCGGAAAAAGACAAGACCTGGCAACCTATCGCGGCATCAGCCCCCGTCTGGACATTGCCATCAACTATCTGCTCACATTGAGTGCAGATGTGGAAGACGGCACTTATGAGCTGGACGGCAGACAGGTATATGCCATCGTTTCTACCGGAGAAACCAAAATCCCCGATGCCCCCCGCTATGAATTTCACCGCCGCTACATTGACTTGCAGTATATCCTCGATGGCGAGGAAGAGGTGGGCTACATCCACATCACCGATTGCACCGAGGCAGAGCCGTACAACGAGAAAAAGGATTGCCAGTTCATGCATGGAAACGGCACAACCGCTACACTACGCACTGGAAACTTCTACATCTGCCATCCGTTTGACGGACACATGCCCATGCGGCACAGCAAGCCCGCTCCCGTTCGTAAGGTAGTAGTAAAAGTACTCATCTGAATACACAAAATCCGGACATTCCAAAAAGGATGTCCGGATTTTTCGTTTCGGTTTAAAGCACCGAGTTTTTATATTGGGTGGGGGTAAAATTAGTAGCCCGTTTAAACACGGTGGAAAAATAATGCGGATTATCAAAACAAAGCTTATCCGAAATTGCCGAAATACTCAGGTTATTTTCCCGAATCAAGCGCTTTGCCTCGCGGATTTTTAAGCCGATGATGTATTGTAACAGGGTTTGTCCGGTTGCCGCCTTAAAAATGCCCGAAAGATATGAACGGGAATAATTTAGCTCGGCACAGATTGCAAAAACCGATACCTTGTCGTAAATATGCCTTTCTGCAATTTCTGCCATCTGGGTCACCAGATGGTTTTCCATGCTTTCTTTGGTCGGAAAAATGCCGGTATTTTCCACCCTACTTTCCTCCCTCACCAGCTTGATAAGAAATTCCTCCAAATGAATGCGAATCATCTGTTGACCGCCGATGGGGGCATTTGGTTTTAATTTGAGTGCCACGCCGGTCATGGGCATCAGGTCAAAGGTGCGCTCGCTTTCTTCGATAATTCCCGAAATATTTTTGCGCAATTTGGGCGGCACCTTTGCCACTCTCCCCTTAAAAAATCCCATGCCGGATGACGAACACACAAAGCTGATCACAAATACATCCGCCACATTTTTCCCGTCCGTTGCAATGGTATGAAACTCATTCGGCTTATGAAAAATTACCTCACCTGCCATCAGCGAAAACTCCCTGCTGCCGGCACGGATGTTTACAATTCCTTTGTCAACATACACCATCTCCCAGAAATCGTGCATTTCTCCCTCAAAATTAAAATTCTTCCCAAACTCATAATGATGGATGGTAACAATGCGATTGATGGAGATTAAATTCGCCAGCTTATGTTTTACATAATTTGATTTCAATTCTATCACCTTGTTTATAAAATTATACTTTTTCCTCAAAAAAATAGATTCCAATTTGTTTTCATATATTGTAACATAAAATCAAGCGAAAAACAAGGAGGAATGTTTTATGAAAAAAGGTATCAGTATCTGGTCCTTCCCTGCAGGAAAGCTTTGCGACAGCTTTGTACTTGCAAAAGATGCCGGATTTGACGGCGTGGAAGTGGCACTGGATGTGGACGGCGAAATCGGTCTTAAGACAACAGAGCGCGAATTGCTCGCCATCAAAGAGCAGGCAAACAATTGTGGAATAGAGCTTTATAGTGTGGCAAGCGGTCTTTACTGGGACAACTGGCTCAATGCAGATGACAAGGCAGAGCGTGAACGTGCAAAAGACATTGTGAAAAAACAACTGGACACCGCCGCAACGCTCGGTTGCGATACCATCCTTGTAATCCCCGGTTGTGTCAATGCAGACTTTGCCGCACCGGGCAAAATTGTTGACTACAAAACCACCTATGAAAGAAGCCTGGAAGCTTTGCTGGAGCTGAAAAGCCATGCAGAAAAAACCGGCGTTTCCATCGGTTTGGAAAATGTATGGAACAAATTCCTTACCTCTCCGGTTGAAATGCGCGAATTTATCGAAAAAATCGATAGCGACTATGTGGGCAGTTATTTTGACGTGGGCAATGTACTCTTCAACGGTTACCCCGAGCACTGGATTGAAATCCTGGCAGAAAAAATCAAAAAAGTGCACTTTAAGGATTACCGGATTGCCGCGGGCGGTCTGCACGGATTTGTTGACTTGCTTGCCGGCGATGTAAATTACCCTGCAGTCATGCAAGCGCTTGCCAATGTGGGCTATGATGGTTGGGTTTCGGCAGAGATGATTCCAAATTACAAATATTTCACCGAAACCATTATTTATAACACATCCAATGCGATGGATCAAATTCTCGGGAGGTAATAAGCAATGTTAAAAGTAGGTCTGATTGGTTGCGGTTTTATGGGTGCCATGCACGCAAACTGCTACAAAAATATCGAAGGTGTTGAGTTGGTTGCACTAGCCGACATCCGTCCCGAAAAGGCACAGGAGCTTGCGGCAGGTACAAATGCCCTTCTCTACGGCGACGGACATGAACTGATTGAAAAAGCCGATGTGGATATCATCGATATCTGCCTGCCCACCTATATGCATGCCGAATTTGCCATGGCGGCAATGGATAAGGTAAAATATGTATTCGTAGAAAAACCGGTTGCCTTAACCAACGAGCAGGCATCTGCCATGATTGAAAAGGCAGAGGCTACCGGATGCAATGTGCAGGTGGGTCAGGTCATCCGTTTCTGGGATGAATATGTGGAACTCAAAAAAATTCTGGAAAGCGGCAAATACGGCAGTGTTGTCAATGCAAACTTTCGCAGAATCAGCCCCCGTCCCACATGGGGTTGGGAAGATTGGCTCTTAAATACACCCCTCTCGGGTGGCGCAGGCACCGATTTGCATGTGCACGATATCGACTATGTGCTCTCCCTGTTTGGTGAGCCAAACTCCTTCCACTCGGTCAAAAATATCAAGGGCGAGCAAAATTCCTATGTCAATACCATCATGCAGTATGAAGATTTTGTTGTCGGCGTAGAGGGAACCTGGGGTCTGCCCGTTTCCCATCCGTTTGAGGCAACCTTCCGTGTGGTTTTTGAAGGGGCGGTCATCGAAAATGCCGGCGGAAAATTCATGTGCTACACAGAGGACGGCGCCGAGGAAATTGTCATCCAAAAGAAAGAACTCGCCGGAAACGTGAGCGGTGGAAACATCTCGGATTTGGGCGGTTATTACAACGAACTGGTCTACTTTACCGACCGCGCTAAAAACAGAGAAAAAATCGAAAATGCTACTCTTTCGGATGCAGCAGCATCCCTTGGATTTGTCATCAAAGAGCTTTCCAGTCGCGCATGATACATTTACAAAAAAAGCACCCTTACAGGGTGCTTTTTTTATTCCTTTTCCATATTCGCCTTAAAGACATCTGCCACCTCGGTGATGGTAATGAATGCCTCCTTGTCAATTTTGTGCACAATGTCCTTCATTCTGGAAATCTGAAATCTGTCCAGAATAAAATAGAGCAAGGATTTTTCCGAGCGGGAATATCCACCCTTTACCGGAATTTTCGTCAGCCCACTGCCAAATTCATATACCAGCACATCTGCGATATCGTCAGGCTTGGTGGTAACAATCATCGCCGCTTTGGAACGGTCGATACCCTCTACGATAAAGTCGATGGTTTTTAGCCCTGCGCCGTAAGTCACGATGGAATAAAGCGGCAAAATCCAGCTATTCATTACCATGCCACTGATCACATACAAAATCACGTTGTATATCATCACAAAGGTGCCAACCGTCATGCCCAACCGCTTTGCAAACACGACCGCCATAACCTCTACCCCATCAATCGCACCGCCAAAACGGATGGTAAGACCACTCCCTACACCCGAAATCAAGCCGCCGAACAATGCGCACAAAAGCAAGTCATTTCCGGCAAGGGGGGACGCGAGGGAAACGTCAATGGGTAGCACATCGGTAATCAACCATGCGCCAAGCGAATACATGGCAACCGCATAGAGAGAATATGCCGTAAACAACGCCCCCTGCTTTTTATAACCGAAAATAAAAAGGGGGATGTTGAGCACCAACAGAAAAAGAGAAAGAGAAAATTGTTCGGGTGTGATTTGGGATAACAACATCGAAGTTCCCGATATACCACTGTCGTACAGTTTTACCGGTGCAAGAAAAACCGTAATGCCAAATGCATTAATAAATCCTGCAAGGGTAAGCAATAGTAAGTTACACGGTTTTATCTTCTTCAATTGCCCTTTCATATACCATTCTCCCTTCTGTATCATATATGTTTTGCATCTTACAAATATTCTTTCTGCAAAAATGCCAGAAGTAGCTTGATTACTGCGTTTACATCGTCGATATCCACCATCTCACATGGGGTGTGGATATAACGGCAAGGCACCGAAACTGCACCGGTAGGCACACCGCCACGGGTCAGGTGAATTGCCCCTGCATCGGTTCCGCCTCGCTCCAAAATCTCTGATTGATACGGGATTCCGTTTTTTCGTGCCGTCTTTTCCAATGCACTGCGCACAATGGGGCTGGCAATCACCGAACCATCCTTCACCTTGATTGCCGCACCACCGCCCAGTTTTACCGCCATTTTGGGGCATTCGGGAGTGTCGCCCGTGTCGGTTACATCCACCGCAATGCCAAAATCGGGGGAAATATCAAACGCCGCGCCCCTTGCGCCACGCAAACCAACCTCCTCCTGCGAGGTAAACACAAAATACAAATCATATGGGATCGCGCTAATTTGTCTTAATACATCAATGAGCACATATACACCGATGCGGTTGTCCAGTGCCTTGGAAACCACCCGGTTTCCAGCCTGACGCAATTCACCCTCAAACACCGCAATGTCGCCGATATGTACCGCTTTTTCCGCTGCCTCACGAGACGGCGCACCAATATCGATATACATCCGTGACAATTTTAACTCTTTCATCTCGGTCATGGACTCCTCATAGCCCACCACACCGATTGTGCCATTGGAAAACCGCACCCGTTGATGCAGTGTGCTGAATGCATCCACTCCACCCACCGGTGCAAAGCGGATGAACCCGTTTTCGTCCATAAAGGTTGCCATAAGACCGATTTCGTCCATGTGCGCGGCAAGCATGATTTTTTTGCCCATTCCTCTTTTGTGCACAATCAAACTGCCCAGCGCATCGGTGTATACCTCATCTGCATAGGGTTCCACCTCCTCGGCAATCAGTTTGCGGATATTTGACTCATCACCCGAGCCACCGCCGCAAGCGGTAAGCTTTCGTAATGTTTCCATCTGTTTCAAACCACCTTTTTACAATAATTTACCCTTCCAATTCATGCAAGTGCTCCAACGTGCACCGCACCAACCGGCGCATATCCGAAATGTCACTCTTGCGCACGGTTGACACCGGAGAATGGATATACCGGCAGGGTGCAGAAATTGCCGCAGTACGGCAGGCACCGCCGGTTGCCGCAAACGCCCCTGCATCATTTCCGCCAAATCCTGTCTGCTTGTACTGATATCGAATCCCCTGTCTGTCTGCAAGGGTTGTGATAAATTCCACCAATGCACGGTCGGATGCAGAACCACGGTCCATCACCGACACTGCCGCGCCATTACCCTGCCGGGTGCACTGTTCATGCTCGGCAACAAACGGGATATCTGCCGCAGTGGTAGCCTCCAGCACCAATGCAACATCCGCCTCCAACCGATGCGCCAGAATGCGCGCACCGCGAAGACCGGTTTCCTCCTGCACGGTAAAGCAGAAATAAATATCCTGCGCATAGGTGTGGCGGATACATTCGAGCAATATCATGCAACCAATCCGGTCGTCCAACGCCTTTGCCTTGATGCAATCCCCTATCTCGCGATAGTCCGAATCAAATGCGGCATAATCGCCAAGTTTCACCAAAGCCGCCGCCTCGCCCTTATTCGACGCGCCGATATCAATATATAGATTTTTCTGACGGATGACCCGTTTTCGCTCGTCCGGTTCCTGCAGATGAACTGCCTTCACCCCAATTATGCCGGGCACTTTGTTTTCACCGATGCGTACCCGTTGGGTAAGCAAAATCCGGTCATCCAACCCACCTACCGGTTTGAATTTCAAAAAACCGCTTTCGGTAATCTCTGAAATAATCAGCCCCACCTCGTCCATGTGGGCACATACTACCGTTTTGTTCTTGCCGCCACGGGTTCCCTTTTTGAGGGCAATCACATTTCCCATGGTATCCACCTTCACCTCATCGGCATACGGTGCAATCTGCTCCAAAACAAACTCCCGGACCGCATTCTCATTTCCCGAAACGCCATCCAAATTGGTTAAATGCTTTAACACAACACATCACCCACCCTTTCAATGGATTGCAAAAAGCGGCAAATCCCTTGCGCAGTGGCGTTTAAATCACTTATCTGCAAAGTTTCAATAGGTGTATGCATATAGCGGAGCGGCAGAGAAAACAACAAGGTGGGAATGCCGTTTCCGGCAATCTGAATTGCCCAGGCATCGGTACCGGTATCGCCGCCGTCAATATCAATCAAATAGGGAATATGATGCTCGTCTAAAACTTTGGTCAACGCTTGCACCAATACGGGATGGATATTCGGGCCCTTGGTAACCACCGCTCCACTGCCCAACGGAAAGGTGTTTTCGCTCGCATCCGGCGTGTCGCCGTGACACACATCAATGGCAATGGCAAAATCGGGTTGAATACGATATGCCGCGCATCCGCTTCCGCGCAGACCCACTTCCTCCTGCACCGCCGCAACCGCATACAAATCAAACGGCAGGGAAACGTGCTTTAACTGCTCCAATACCGAAAGGAGAACCCCTACCGACGAGCGGTCATCCTGGCTCTTTACACTCAGCCGTCCACCTGCAAGGCAAAGGGGCGTGCTTTCAAATGTAATGGAATCTCCCACCGAAATCTGCTCACGCACCTTGTCGGCAGAAAGCCCCACATCCACATACAGTTTATCCAGTGGCAATGCAGCTTTTCGTTCCTCTGCGCCAAGAATATGCGGAGGCTTTGCCCCCACCACTCCCGGTAGGTCGGTTTTGCCGTGTACCACCACCTCATTGGCAGGCAGAATCCTTGCATCAATTCCGCCGATATTGGTTAAGTATAGAAATCCGTTTTCATCTATTTCTTTTACCATCAGACCAATCTCGTCCATGTGCGCTTCCATCATCACTGTGCCGCCATCACCGGTTCCTTTCCGGCAGGCAATCACACTGCCTAGCGGGTCAATCTCCACCGTGTCGCACAGCGGTGCAAACAATGCCGCAATATCCTTGCTGATGCGGTGCTCATGTCCCGATACGCCGCGCATCATACACAATTGCCCGGTCAGTTCGGTCATATCCATATGATATCCCCCTTATAATGCGTTTACAATCTGCTTAAACAAATTGCCCCGCTCCTCAAAATTGGTAAACATATCAAAGCTGGCACTTGCCGGAGAAAGCACCACTGCATCCCCGTCACCTGCCATGGCATATGCCTCTTTTACGGCACTCTCCAGATCCTCGCAACGGGTAATGGGCATGGTCTGCTCACCCTCCCCATATGCCGAGCGCGCCGCATCAAAAATTTTATCTGCCGTTGCACCCAACAGTACCAATCCCTTGACCTTTTCCCGTAAAACCGGTGCCATCACGTCATAGGGGATTTTTTTGTCATATCCGCCTGCAATGAGAATCACCTTCTGGTCAAATGCCTGCAGTCCTGCCATGGTACGGCTGGGCGAGCTGGCAATGGAATCATTGTAAAAGGTAATACCGTCCTTGATGCGCACCCGTTCCATGCGGTGCTCCACACCCGTGAAGGTGGTTGCCACCTTCACGATATCTTCCACATCCACCAAATCCCATACCGCAGAAATAGCGGCAAGATAATTTTCCACATTGTGCATCCCGCGGATAACAATATCCTGCCGGCGCACAATGGGTGTTTCACCATAACAGAGCATATCCCCCGAAAGGTGTGCCCCGAGGCGATTGCCGCCCGAGGACGAAAATACCCTTGCCTGCCCGGGCGTTTCCTTCGCCATGGGCGCGGTGACAGAATTATCCGCATTCACAATCAAAAGTCCGTCCCTGCCCTGATAACGGAAAATCTGTTTTTTTGCATCGATGTATTCGTCGTAATCGACGTGCCAATCCAGATGGTTGGGAGAAACATTGGTAATCACGGCAGTTTGGGGGCTGATGTGCATATCATGCAGTTGAAAACTGGACAATTCCAGCACCACCCGATGGTCGGGACACATATTGGGTACCTCGGTTAAAAGCGGCGTGCCGATGTTCCCCCCCACATAGCAGCTATACCCCGATTGTGTCAATATCCGGTGAATCAGGGTGGTGGTCGTGGTTTTTCCGTCACTGCCCGTTACCGCAATAATGGGAGCCGGACACAAATTCAAAAACAACTCCATTTCGCTGGTAATGGGAATACCCGCCTGCTGTGCTGCACGAAACTGCGGCAAATCCCTCCTTAGTCCCGGGGTTTTGATGATAAAATCACATTTGTCAAAATGGTCGAGATAATCCTCACCCAGATGCAGGCACACCGTATTATCCTGCATATACTGCATGGTCTTTTCATCAAAGGTTTCCCGTTTGTCGCAACCGGTCACCAGCGCACCCATATCGGTCAAAAATTTGAGCAAGGGTCGGTTGCTTACACCAAGCCCTACCACCGAAACCCGTTTGCCCAGCATGGTTGCACGAAATAGTTCAAAATTTGTGTTCATCCTGTCTGCCTCCTGCCCGTTTCTTTCCACCAAAAAACTGATAAAGCCCCATGAGAGCCAAAAATATTCCAAATACCTTCCGCAATATGCCGGTGGAAAGCGCCGCCGCAAGGTATGCACCACCTGCCGCACCTGCCAGCCCAAAGCATATAATGGGAAGTGCTGTTTTAAAATCCACCGCATGCCGCTTGATGTGTACCACCAGTGCCGCAATGGCAGTCGGAACAAAAAAATACAGATTGGCACACTGTGCCACATGCTGATTGATATCAAAAAATACCGTCAATACCGGAATCAGAATTGCGCCGCCTCCAATCCCCATTCCGGAAATCACACCGGACACTGCCCCTGCAAGGATGAGCCATATCATTTAAAACACCATCCTTACTGCGGCAACCATCATGGCAGCGCCAAAAATCTTGCGCAAGATACCGGTGGGCACATTTTTGAGAAGTATCGCACCTGCCGCACCACCCGCCACGCCGCCCAGTGACACCTGCCACACCAAAGAGAAATCCAGAAACCCTCGCATGGTATAAAGCACTGCACTAAGGATGGTCAGAGGCAATATAATAGCAATCGCGGTTGCATGCGCCCGATGTTCCTCCACGCCAAGTATTTTTTCCATGGCAGGCACAACCACCGTCCCGCCGCCACTTCCAAATAAGCCATTGCACAAACCAGTAAATATGCCGATTGCGGCACATTTTAAAAAAGTAGATTTGTTTTTCAAAACCAATTCCTCCGGATACAAAGATTTACTCTTACTATCCGAAGTTTTATCAAAAATTATACACCTGCAATATCGCGTACCACTTCGCCTGCAATGAGAAATCCTGCCACCGGCGGTACCCAGGGAGTACTTGCAGGGGTGGGACGTTCCCCGTTTTCTCCACTACGCCGGATTGCCGGCGTGCTGGAACAGAGTACCTTTAAATGCTCCACACCGCGCTTGCGAAGTTCTCTGCGCATCACCCGTGCCAGCGAATCCTCACGGGTTTCAAATAAGTCGGTAATTTCAAATCCGGTTGCATCCACCCGATTTCCTGTACCCATACTGGATATGATGGGAATGCCCTCCCGTTGTGCCTTCATCACCAGCGCAATTTTGGCAGTTACCATATCCACCGCGTCTATAATATACGATGCACCTGAAAAATCAAATTCCTCCTCATTGGACGGATGAAACGGCTTCTTCAGGGCAATCACACGGATATCGGGATTGATGGTGCGCGCCCGTTCTTTCCACAAATCCACCTTGGATTTTCCAACCGTATCCGGCATGGCAATAAACTGCCGGTTGATATTGCTTACACTCACATCGTCGGGGTCAACCAGATAAAGGGTTCCCACCCCACTGCGCACCAGAACCTCCACCGTTGCACCGCCCACACCGCCGCAACCAAATACCCATACCGTTGCGTTGGCAAGTGCATTCATACCCTCTTTTCCTATCAAAAGTTCTGTACGATAAAATGAACGGTCTACCGCCATCTGTCTCCCCCCTCTTCTGCGAACATATGCTGTAAAATCCCTTTTACTTATACAAAAAAGCCAAACAATCCGTTTGGCTTTTGTTGACTTAAAAAACCCCGCCGAGCCGTGTAATGGGTATATTTTTAACCTGCACATGCAGGTGGAGTCCGCCTGCTTGCTTAAATGTTCCCTTGTTACTATGACATGGTCTACAGCCACAAGCAGAGAGTAGGTCTCCGTTCAAAAAATGTTGGTTAAAATATTTTGTCCCGTATCACGCACACGGTAGGGCGTTTCACCTATATTTAGTATACCACACCAAAGCCGTTATTTCAAGACCTTTCTAAAAATTTAATCCAGAAAATCGTATTCGTCGCTCACGCGTTCCTTAAACATCTCAAACGCGCCGTCCAGTTCTTCATCGTCTTGGATGTATACAAGTACATCTTCTCCCGAATCCTCTGTTTCTATGCGCATAATCAGCACATCGGCATCGAATTCCTCTTCCTCGGGCGGAAGCAGGGCAACATACACCTGATTGTTGTATTCAAACGAATCCGCGATTTCATAGCGCACCTCGTTACCATCCTCATCGGTAAAGGTCAGGATTTTGTTTTCCTGATTTTTATTCATCTCTTCCATGCTTTTGCCTCCTTGTGGTCTGTATTATTTTCTTATCTGATCCAGATAGCTTTGCAATATAATGCAAGCCGCCACCGTATCGATTACATTTTTCCGGTCTTTACCGCGGGTGTTGGTCACATTGAGCACACCGGCCGCCTGCACAGTGGTAAGGCGTTCATCACGCAGCACAATCTCCACACCGGGGCAGGCACCAAGCAGGTCTTTTTGAAACGCATAGGTCACCTCGGCGCGTTCTCCCTCGGTCCCGTTCATGTTTTTTGGCAACCCCAATACAATGGTTCCCACCTCATACTGTTTCACAAGGGCAGCCACCCGCTCCAACATTTTGGAATACACACGGTTGGGCACCGTTTCCACGCCCTGCGCCGTCATCATCAGCGGATCACTCACCGCAATCCCCACCCGGGCATCGCCATAATCAATTCCCATCACTCGCATCAGTAAAAATCCTTTCCTTATCTATTTTACAGTATTTCCCGCAAAAGGTCAAATCATTTCCCGAAAAAAATCAAAATTCCACTTCCAACCCATCAAATGCAGTTACCACGTCGTGTTTTGCCATTGTATCGGCAAGCTCCTGATGTCCGGTATGCAGGGTTTTTGCCATGTGGCTGATGCAAAATCGTTTGATATACGGCGCCAAAGTCGCCTTCATCTCCAACACCATGCGCAGGTTGCTGTGCTCAAAAATGCGATAATCCCCCTCCACAAACCCGATGGTTGCATCAAATACCGCCAAATCCACCGGATGTTTTATGATTGCCGCCACCTCGTCATAGAGCAACCATGCCGAATCCAAACCATAAAAAAGACGGCTTTTCCCATCCGAAATGAGATAATGCAATGTCGGTACCCGATGATGCCCTTTTAAGGGAATGATTTCATATTCACCCAGCGTTACGGGTTCTCCCTCGGTACACTCGATATATTCTGCACCATTTTGGGTAAGCCATGATAAGGTCTGCTCATCAAAATGGTCGGGATGCTTGTGGGTATTGATCACATATTTAATGCCGGTCACCTCAATGCCCATTTTCTCGATTGCATCCGGTACGCACGGTCCCGGGTCAATGAGCAAAACACCATCCACCAGCGCAGAGCTGTTGCGTCTGTATTCGGGGTTTTCACTGTCGAATTCGGCATTCCAATCCGCCGCGCCTGTTCCAAGAAATTGTAATTTCATTTTGTTGCCTCCCCATTTTCAATGATTGAATATGCGCCGTCCTTCAAAACGGCAACCAAATCCTTCGGACACACAATCTTACGCAGGGTCTGAATCCCGCCCTTTGCCAGAGCATCCTGATTGTGTAGATCCGAGCCGGATGTGATTTTTTTGTGATAATGCGCGGCAAATATCTTTGCCATTTCATTACGAAATGGGTCTGTGCCTGCATTGTATCCCTCTATCCCAAATAGGGGCGCAGGGTCACACACCGTCATATTGTCCCGAAACGGATGTGCCTGTACCACCACTGCCCCGTCGGGCAAGATGTCGATCAGTTCCTGCAAACTCTGCAGCTGATGCAATAGTGGCGCATGGTAAAAAAACTCCTCATCCACACCATAAACCAGATAATCGTTGATCTGCCCGTCAAACCGAACTTCCGCTCCGGGGAGCACGGTAAACCCAAGCTTTTGCCCTTCGTTTCTCGCTGCATCATATCCCCTCAGCCACCGCTCAATGATTTTTTCGTGCGGCGCATTGGCAATTTCATGAGCAAACCATTCGTGAAACAGGGAAAAATAATGGTCGGTCACCACAAGACCGCTGTATCCGGCATCATGGTATCTGCGTACAATCTCTGCACCCGATATCTGCGCATAGATATCACCCTCGGCGGTGTGGATATGCATTTCATATCTGTACATTGTTTTTCCCCTTTCGTTTTTCATTCCATCCCGCATGCCCTGCAGATCACACGGTAAAGTTGCAGTTCATAGTCATAACTCCACGGGTTTTCCTTTTCACCCCGTACCATCTGCGCAAAAGATGCCATCATGGTTTCGTATCTGTCATAGGCGGCGCTTGTCTTTTTCTCCCCCCATGCAAACCAATCATTATCATAAATCTCTCGCATATCGGTGTATAGTTCGCTGCCGTTTTCCACCCGGTTTTCCCCCAAATATTCAAAGGGTTTCATTTCAATGGTGCCCTTTGTTCCGCATATTACCAACTGGCGGCGGTTAAAGCCACCATACTCGGACGAGCAGGTTTTTACAAAGGAAACGCCGTTTTGGTATTCAAATACCGCCATGCCCAAATCTTTGGAAGTAACCCCCTTGGCGCCGGTGCAGGTGCTTAACGGGATAATTTTTTGGGGGATTCCCTGAATTTGTAATACCAAATCAATCAAATGGCATCCCAAAAAGAAAAGCATACCGCCCGGGAATTGCTCCAGCCATTGGCTTTTTTCTTTGCTGTGCCAACAGCTCATCTGCGCCTCTACACTGTATATCTTGCCAAGCGCCCCACTTTTTACCTTTTCCAATGCCTCCGTCACAAACGGATTGTATCGGTACATGTACCCCATATGAAATATGCATCCGTTTGCGCGCGCAGTTGTTACCAATTGTTCAAACTGCGCCATCTCCAACCCGCCCGGTTTGTCCATATGGATGTGCAATCCCTTTTGTGCTGCCATCAACGCATATCGGGTAAGGTTTTCCTCTTCGGTTTCGATGAGCACCGCATCCAACCCGGGATAATTCAAAATTTCCTCCACCCCCATAAGGGGCAGGCGTCCCCGATACTTTTCTATCACATGGGCAAACTCCGTCCGCTCGGATTCGGGAACAGCAAAACCTACCACTTCAAACAAATCGGTCTGCTTTAACACACTGTCAAGCACTACCCACGCATGGTCGTGCCCCATGCCAATCTGTGCGATTTTTATTCTTCTCATGCTCCATCCCTCCGGTAATCAAAGACCTTTCCAGTCAAACTGGACCACAACAGGAAAATCCTTGTCGTGGATGAGTCGGTCATACACCTGTGCACAAGTTTTAGGAGCATGTGTTTCTGCAATCATATCTTTCCAATTCAGCCGTCCCGATGCACAAAGCTTCAAGATGGCTTTCATATCATCCGGTGTGGTAAAATACCCCGGATAGGAATCGTGTTCGGGTCTTGCGGTGGTGTGCGCCCCCACAATGGTAATACCAGGTTCATGTATTTTCCGGTAATAGTCCACCGTAAAATCACTGTTTCTGGTACAACCCAACAGGGAAATTCTTCCGTGTCTTGCCATACAATCGAGTGCCATATTCAGCCCAGAACCATGACCCGTCACCTCTATCACGGCGTTCACCCCGCCACCTGTAATCGCTTTCACCTTTTGAACAAATTCCTCTTCAAACGGATCAAATGCATAATCCGCACCAAATTGCAGTGCCCCTTCCCGTTTTTGGGCAACCGGATCAACCGCAATCACCGGAACCGCACCTGCTGCACGGGCAAGACTCACCGCCAAAAGTCCCAAAATACCCTGTCCCATCACCATGACAGATTCGCCCACTTCCAAACGGGTTTTTCTGATTGCCGCAAGAGAAAATGCACCGATATGTACCATGGCTGCTTCCTCAAAGGAAACACCGTCCTCCATCTTCACTGCACAACTTTGGTGAATCACATTGTAACTTCTGTGGGTGGTCCAGCACATTGCCACTCTGTCGCCAATCTCAAAGCCGGTTACATCCGCACCCTTTTCCATCACAATGCCGGATGCACTGTACCCGAGCATACGGGGAAACACCGCCTTATCGGTAGGTCTGGTGTGCGCACTGATTACCGGATCTCCGGTAATGTTGGCACGTTCTGTACCGGTACTGATGGTGGTAAACATGGTTTTTACACCGATATCCTGCGCTCCCAATGGTTGCCGTTCCACCTCCAACAGTTCTGCACAGTTGGGTTTGGTAAAGATAATTTGTGTATCTTTCATTGATTATCACTCCTTTTCAGGGTGATTATACTGTATTGACCACCTGCAAACAATATGGTATACTGGACAAAACCACCACGATCCTCTAAAAAGGAGTTTTTTATGAATCATTCATTTCTGATTACCGGATATACCATGGATAAAATCTGCCGTCAACACATCTATTCTGCAGGGCCGGATGCTTTTTTCGACCGCCCGTGTATCGGCTATATCAAAAAAGGATATGCCCAATTCCTCTATGAAGGGAAAACATTGTATGCACACGAGGGTGATCTCATTTATATCTCTTACGGAACAAAATACCATTCTGTCTGGTTTGGTTCGCCCGACATCGAGTGGTATTCGGTTGTGTTTGAATATGCCTCCCCCTACGCATTTTCGGATTATCGGTTTCAGATTTTGCCCGACTACCCTGCTGAATTGCTGGAATGTATGTACCAAACATTTGCGTGCGCACCCCTGCAATCCATTTCACATTTTTACCGATTGCTGGACGACATCTACCAAAAACTCAAAAGCACACCCAAAGCACCGCCCTATCTCGCGGTAGAGCCCGCCATCTGCTACATCGAACAAAACTATCAAAAACCCATTGCCATCCACACCCTCGCCTCGCTTTGTCACTGTAGCGAATCGGGGTTTTTCAAGCTTTTTTCCAAAGCGACCGGCACCACCCCCATTGCCTATAAGCACAATGTAATGATTCAGCACGCACTGGAGTTGCTTGCCCACTCAAACCTATCCATCGAACAAATCAGTACCGAGCTGGGTTTTTCCTCTTCCAACTATTTCCGCACAGTGTTCACCCGTCTCACCGGAAAATCACCCCGTCAATTACGGAGTGAGTGAGGGTGGGTTCATCACACAAAAAGAAACTCCGCATTGTCCATACCGGTGTCCTCATTTTCCACGATAAGCACCCGTGTTCCCTCTGTGGTAAATATATGATGCCACACGCCCACAGGAACATTATACACCTTGTGTTGTTCCATCTCGATACGGGTCATTTCCTCGCCGATGATGAGAGTGGCTTTCCCCTCCAAAAGCACAAAAACCTCATCCGTTTCCAGATGCTTTTCCAGCTTTACAAAGTTTTTCTCGTCAAAACAATCGTCGTGATTTAAGTACGCCACACGCCACGAGCCAAATTTCATAGCAGGCATAAATCCATTTTCAGTATAATCATAAATATCAATGCCGCCCACACGCTGTTTTTCTATCTCTGCCATATTGTCCTCCCAAAAGCCGTCTGCCGGATATTTTCCGGAGTGTCCGGCTTATTTTTTTGTCTTCTTCTCCACTTTTTTCTTGTTTCCGTCTTTGTCCA
Organism: Oscillospiraceae bacterium; assembly: GCA_015068705.1. GTDB lineage: Bacteria > Bacillota > Clostridia > UMGS1810 > UMGS1810 > SIG448. The sequence continues at coordinate 19,307 of SVJZ01000015.1, read as the reverse complement.
TGATATACACACTGCTCATGGTGTTTTCCATTCCCTGCCGAAACATCTGGATGTATTTGGCTCGAAGGGTTGCCTGCTCCTGCTTTTCTTCTTCTGAAAGTCCCATCTCACGGGATTTCTTTGCAAGTTCATTAATTCTTTGAATCAATTGCTCTGTCATATCATCACCTCAGAAATCATTGTCTTATTAATAAAAAATTTATATCCGTCATTCTCCCTTATGCGCCTTCTCTTTTTCATCCGCCTTTACAAGCCCATCCGGTGTTTCCACCATATCATAGCGTTTGAGCAAAAATCTTCTCACTGCAAATAGCACCGCAATAGACAACACCGTAATCAGGTTTTCCCAGGGTGCGGCATGCCCCACAATCAGTTGGCGCGCCAAGGCAAAGGCCAGCACCTCAATCACTGTTTCGGGCGTATGCTTACAAAGCATCTTGATCAGCTCCGCACCAATGGCGAGAATGATTGCATCATCTAAAATCTTCACCAGCGAATCTGCCCCTCCAAGGTAAACCGACACATTGCATGTTTCGATAAGCAGGCGTACCGACAGAATCAATATCGCCGCACCCACAATTACGGATATAAACAGTTCAAAAAGATAACTCAACTCAAACATCTTGTCCTGCAATTTCTTTCTCATTCCAATCTCCCCCATTGTTTTTATCAGACAACTCTCTGTATGTGTCAATTATACCATTTCTTCCCGGTGCTATCAATACATAATTTTTGCGATTTAGAAGACATGTCAGGTTTTGCGCAAAAAACGCAAAAAAGAGCAAGGCAACGCCCTGCTCTTTTTAAGTCAAACCATTCTTATTTGATGATAACAATCTCCTGAACAACGTCCTTGTAAATTCTTACAAACACCTTGGAGCCGTCTGCCTCATCGTATTTCTGAATGTCACCTGCATCTGCGATGGTAACACGGTTGTTGGTCTTGGTGGTATCGATGTTGTAAATCTTTGCATCACCGATGGTGTAGTTGTGCACGGTACCGTCATTTACCTGAAGGTTGAAGGAACCGGAGAACTTCTTAACCACCTTACCATAAACTGTCTGCAGATCCTCAGAAATCACAGTTTCTGCCTCGGTTCCCTTGGTGGTGATATCAAAGAGTACCGTTACGTCCTCAATCTCGCCTGCCGCATTGGTCTTAATCTGGATAATGTCACCCTGCTCAAGCTGTTTGGTGGTTTCGCCTGCCGCTTTCACCAACACACCGGATTCTGCGGTCAACAGTTCAACCTTTTCGCCGTTCTGGTAAGCATACAGTTTCTCGATATCCACGCCGTTTTCATTTCTGGTCTGGGTGATTTTATCAACCACCGCAATGGGGCTTTCCTCACTTGCCTTACCCTCCGCGTTGGTTACAATGATAACCTTTGCGTCCATGTTTTCCTGAAGGTCAAAAATCTGCACGTTGTATTTGTCTTCGTTAGTGAAGAAATCGGGTTTACGGATGGAAAACTCTTTGGTGTCGGTTTCACCCTCGGGAATGTCAAACACGATGGTTTCATCAGTCACATTCACGCTCTTGGAACCAACCAGCTTACGGGATGCTGCTTTGTAAACCATGTCATCCTCATTGAGGTTGTTGGTAAACACATCCTCGTTGGGTGCTGCAGAGCTTGCCGCAGTGTCCACACGGTATACATTACCCTCACCGTTTACCTCCAGGGTAATCAACTGACCTGCCGCATCTTCACGGATGCCCTTGATTTCTTTGAGTGCCTGGTCGGGAGTGAGGTTATTTTTGCCGTTTACCTTGAGCTTGCTTGCAGATTTTAAGATCTTGGTTGCGCCCTCTTTGTCAAAGATTTTCATCTCCAGCGCGTCTTCCAGACCACCTGCGGTATCAATGTCTGCCAGATATGCGTAGTTGGAGCTTGCGGTTTTTTCGTTGTCAACCGCCGCGATTTTACCCTCTACGTCCAGATAGAAGGTACCCTCGTCCTCCAGCTTGATGCTTGCTTTATAGTTTGCAGCAATTTTGTAGTCTTCGCCGTTGATAAACACGCGGTTCTTTTCCTCGTCAATCTCAGTAACCGTACCGGTAACCGACTCGTTGGATACCTCTACATATACCAGACCGCCATCCTTACTCTGGGTCACGGTCAGTACATCCCATTCTTTCAAATCCTCGATGGTCAGTTTCTCGCTGCCGCGTACAATGTGGAAGGAAAGGGATTTGTCGTCCGGGTCAAGCACCAGTGTTTTCTGACCATACTTGTCAAACACTTTGTTACCGGATACAGAAACCTCTTCTACAACATAGTTTACCGTTTCATTTACAAACACCACGTTAAACTGTCCGTTGTTGTTAGAGTCGAGCAATACGATGCTGCCGGATGTGATTTTTTTGAAGTCCTCAAAGGTGCCGGTTTTGCCGTTATACATTACTTTTGCGTCCAGTGCGATGGTTTCTTTGATGGGTTTTTTGTCATTTTCCTCGTCATCCCAGTAGTGCAGTTCTTTTGCGCTCTCGGTGTTTACCACTTCGGCAATGTTTTCTGCACTCACCGTTACAACAGAGTTTTTACCTTCCTCAGGTCTTGCCAGCAGCAAAACGTTTTCGCCGGTCATATCATCCTCTTTGACGTATGCGGCAACATGGAAGCCAAGAATCTGTCGCACGTCTGCGTCGCCGGTGTTGTAAATCTCCTCGCCAATCTGAATTTCATCCTGGTCAAGTTTGCTGTCACCGGTCAGAGTGGAGGAACCCACTGCGATAACCTGTCCGGTTACCTTCTGTACGTTGAGCATATCCTCCAACAGAGTTTTGTCTACCACTTCATAGTTGATGTCATTACCAAATCCGGTCTGCTCCATCAGTTTGATGGTCAGTGCGTTAAAGGTGAGGCGTGCAACGTCACCACGGGAAATAGGGTCATTTGCACTACCGGAAACGCCCTTGGTAAGTCCGATATTTGCTGCAACCACCAGATGTCCGGTGGGATAAGTGCCCTGTGTCAGTGCTTTGGGCTCGTAGCCAAGTGCACGCACCAGAATGGTAACCGCTTCAGCATAGGTGATGCTTGCATCGGGGCGGAAGGTTCCCACATCATCACCGATAATCAGATTCTGGTTGGATGCTACATTGATATAACCATTTGCCCAGTGGTTTTCTACCACGTCGGGATATTTTGTAGGGCCATTTGCAGTACTTGCCACATCAGTAAGTCCCAGTGCAGCAACTGCCACCTTGGTAACCTCGGAACGGATGATGGTATCTTCCGGACGGAATGCGCCGGTTTCATAGTCACCGACCATGATGTCCAGTACGCCCAAAACCTCTGCGGCCTCTTCATATTTGGTTCCTGCCACGTCGGTCGAAACTGCCGCAAATGCAGTAGTTGCCACAATGGTAAGTGTCATTACGGATGCAACCACAGTTGATACGAACTTCTTGAACATGAAATACTCCTCCTTATAAGATGAAAGTGTTGGGTTCTGTCATGTCTTCCTCAAAAAGTCGTTCTTTGCTGTCAGAGCGGTCGGACATTTGTCATGTTGTCTACCCGCCTGATATATCATATCGGATATCCCGTCGGATATCAACCCACAATATACGGAAGAGGCGGCGATTTCTTCCATGAGTCTATCCTACCGTAGTGAACTTTCGTGTCGCTTTGAGCGGTTGAGTATATACTACCAGATATCCAGAAAGATATCAACACACAATATATGGAAACACACACCCTCCCCCCTATCCTAGCCAACCAAAACCCAACCATCAACTAACCAAAATATAACCAAATCCCACCCCGTTGCCACGCCTCTCTCTTTCCCTTTTCTGCCTCTCCGCCACTCAACCTCACCCTCCCTTCCCTCGACTTCTCCCCTCCATCACTCAACCTCACCCTCCCTTCCCTCGACTTCTCCCCTCCGTCACTCAACCTCACCCTCCCTTCCCTCGACTTCTCCCCTCCGTCACTCAAGTTCCACCCCTTCTTCCTCCCTCTCCTCTCCCATTAAAAATCTCTTTGTATGTTTTTGCATCACAGGTGAAATAATAACAATGGAAATCATGCGAAGGGAGCGAAATACATGAGTAGCAAGGGCTTTGCGGCAGGGCTGGTTATGGGCGCGGTCATCGGTGCAGCAGTGGGTGCAATTGCCGACCCCGTCAAAGACAAGCAGTACAAACGCCTCAAATCACAAAAAGACAGCATGTTCAAAACCATCGGCGGCATACTTGACGATATGATGCATATGTAAAAAGAGTGCTTCTTTAATAAGAAGCACTCTTTTTATGGGCTGGTATTGACCAGAATGATATCTTCGCCAATCCGATGAATACATCCCCACGGTATCAATACGCCCTCACACTTTCCAAACAGTCGCGTCCGTTCTCTGCCGGGCACCAGAATCGCTTTGATACCGCCGGTGTCCTCGTCAATTTCCAAGTCATACACAAAGCCCATCCGTTCCCCATCCTGCAAGTTTATTACTTCCTTGCACTTAAATTCGGATGCACGAAACATACCTCTCACCTCATGGTATGCTTATGCCAAAAAATCTTTGATTATGCAAACTGAGTCTGACTGTAAGGTAAAAAATACCCTTGAGCATGCGAACATACCGGACACAAGCCGGGTGCCTCCGCACCGGTGTGCAGATAGCCGCAGTTGGTACAAATCCAGATGGTTCCTTCTTCTTTTTTATAAAGAGTTCCGTTTTGCAAATCCTCGGCAAATTTCCCAAATCGGTCACCATGCACCTTTTCAATCCCCGCAATCATATAAAATGAATTGGAAATTGCAGTAAATCCTTCCTCCTTGGCAATATCGCCAAATGTTTTGTAAGCGTCCTGCCATTCTTCATATTCGTTGTGTTGGGCGGCTTTTAAATAATCCAATGTGGTATCGTAGATGTTTACCGGATAGGACGCATCCATGGTAAAATTGGTGTCAACCACCTCTTTTAAGTGGTTATAAAACACCGTGGCATGCGCCTGTTCCTGCTTTGCGGTGTAATCAAACACCTCCGCAATGGTATAAAACCCATCCTTGCGAGCCTTGGATGCTGCCATGTTATAACGGTTTCTCGCCTGGCTCTCCCCGGCAAACGCACGCATCAGGTTGATTTTGGTCTGACTGTCTGCTAAATTCATACTATGTTCCTCCTTGTTTTTTGGATTTCCCATAGTATGCACCAATTTTTACTAATTTATAATCATTCGTCCGCATTTTTACAAAAAAATACCAAGGCATCCTAAAAATGCCTTGGTGTTGATATTATTTTTTCAAATAAGTACGCATTGCTTCCCGGGCGATGGGTGCCGCAATGGATCCGCCGGTATTTCCGGCATATTCCAAAATGACCGCCACTGCAATCTGCGGGTCATCCGCAGGTGCAAACGAAACAAACAGTGCATGGGTTGCCTCGGAGTCCTCATTGGTGCGTTCATTCTCCGCCGTTCCGGTTTTTCCGCCCACATCAATCCCCCAGATACGGGCATTGGTTCCCGTTCCGTTGTTTACGGCATCCACCATCAGTTCTTTCACAGCACGGGCAGTTTCGACATCTACTGCGTGTGAAAGCTCTGCAGGGCGTGTGTTTTTGGTAATAAATCCGCCCGGTGCCTTGATCTCTTGCACCAGATAGGGTTTCATCATCACGCCGTCATTGGCAATTGCCGCTGTCATCATGGCAAGTTGGAGCGGTGTGACCAGTGTTTTCCCCTGCCCGATGGAGGCGGCAGCAAGTTCCACCTCTTCCATGGAGCCGGATTGATATTTGCTCTTGCTATACGGCAGATCAAATTCCAACGGCTTGTTAAACCAAAACCGCTCGGCAAGATTTCGATGCTTGGCAGTACCAATCTGACTGCCCACGCTTGCAAAATACACATTGCTGGACACACGGAATGCATCCTCCAAGCTGGTTTTTCCGTATGCCTTTTGCTTGGTATTGGTAAATTCTTTCCCGTCTATGGTAATCCGTCCCTCGTCCTCCACCTCGGTACCTTCAAGCCCGTTTTCATAGATAAGCGAGGCAGTCAGCATCTTATAGGTAGACCCCGGTGGGTACAACCCCATCACCGCCCGGGAAAGAAATGGTGCATCATCGCTATCGGTAAGAGATTGCCAGCTTTTCTTGAGATAGGTATCGTTGGGGTTGAAATCCGGTTTGCTCACCATGGCAAGAATTGCTCCGGTTTTGGGATCAATCGCCACAGCCGCACCATTGTATCTTCCCATCATATCATTGATTCTCTTTTGTACCCGATGGTCGATGGTAAGGGTCAGGCTATTCCCCTCATTCATTTCTCCCGAAAGCATATTCTTCAAATTAAACACTGCCGAAACGCCGTTGTCACCTAACAAATCCGCATTGTATCGCTTTTCCAGCATGGATTTTCCATATGTTTTGGAAGAATAGCCAATCACATGTGAATAGAGGGAAATGTGCGGATAATACCGTTTTTGCACATCTCCTTCCATCTTACTGTATGCAAGCGTTTCGCCGTTTTTGTCATAGATGGTGCCTCGCAAACTGTTTTCCTCCCGAGCAAGCGAACGCTGATTGAGATTCGAAGAGGCATACTCATCCTTGTAGTAAAGCTCAATGCCGGTCAGATATACCACCAGCGACAAAAACAGTGCACTAAACAGCACCAGAATAAAGGTTACTTTTTTGGAATTCATATCTTCGGTACACAAAAACCATTTCGGTTTTTGCTTTCTCCTATCTATGATTTTTCAGTGCTTGTACAATTTCCTCTTTGGGTCGAACACCAATGAGCGTTTCGGCAACTGTGCCGTTTTGAAACAACATCAGGGTGGGAACCGAAGTTACCTCATACTCCACCGCAAGTTCTCTTGCCTGGTCAATATCGAGTTTGCATACCACTGCGTCCTCACCAACCTCTTGGGCAACCTCCTCCATCACCGGTGCAAGCATCCGGCAAGGGCCGCACCATTCGGCATAAAAATCCACCAGAACAGGCTTTGCACTATCCATTACCACATGGTCAAAATTATCCGAATTTACCTTTACAATTGCTCCCATTTGTATCGCTCCCTTTCCTATTTATTCGCATATAGGGTCTGCAAACAGGCTTTCGGTAACCTGCGCAGTTACTCCGTTTCCAAATGCATCTGCCAACGCTTTCATCAGCGCCTCGGTACGCTCCTTTTCCACAATTACCGTCACCGTAACCCCCTCGGCATATTGGGTATCTTCGGTGCGGTATCCGCCACTACGCAGTATGTGCTCAATCTTGCTCAAAAATGTATATGGTGCATCCAGCTTAACCCGATCACACCACAACAGGGTCATCACCCCCGCCGCCGCAATCCCTTCCTGCGCCGCACGGGTATACGCCCGCACCAGACCGCCGGTGCCCAGCAGAGTACCTCCAAAATAACGGGTCACCACACAAACAGTATCAGTAATTCCCTCGTGTTCCATCAGCTCCATCACCGGAAATCCTGCCGTACGGGACGGCTCGCCGTCATCACTGTATTTTTGAAAGCCGTCTGCCACACGATATGCATATACATTGTGGGTGGCGTCGTAGTGCTTTTTGCGAATTTTTGTAATAAATTCCTCCGCCTCCTGTGCCGTTCTGATTGGCGACAGATAGGCGATAAACCGTGACTTCTTCTCGGTAATTTCTGCATCAGCGCACTTTTTTACCGAGCGATAAACATCTCCCATCCCGTTCCCTCCTTTCCGGTCATCTCAAAGCAAATGCTTCCTCTCCCACCCGTTCGGTTTGTTGCACGTCAGATTCTTTCACCGAAAGACGTGCGTTGGCAAGCATAAGTTTTAAGCGATTTTCCTGATTGATCCTTGTGGCACTCGGGTCATAATCAATGGGCATGATATTTGCATACGGATGCCGGTCCTTGATTTTTCTGATCATTCCCTTTGCCACAATGTGATTGGGCAGACAGCCAAACGGTTGGGTGCATACAATGTTGTTCACACCACTGTCCAGCAATTCCAGCATTTCTGCAGTTAATAACCATCCTTCTCCCATCTTGGTTCCCCGACCAATGTAACCTTCCACCAATTCGGTCAGGCGGGAAAATGGAGTGGGAGGCACAAACACGCCGTGTTCGGTAATGGCGCGGATCATCTGTCTTTGTCGCTTGCGCAAATACCATGTGCCGATTTTTGCCAGGATGGTACCGGGCTTTAATATCCCGTAAAGCTTGTAGTCGGTTTCGGCATTACTCAGGCAATAGAGCAGAAAATCCATCACGCCGGACACCACCGGTTCTGCACCCTCACCAATCAGAAATTCCTCCAGACAATTATTGCCCAGCGGTGCGTATTTCATGTAAATCTCGCCCACAATTCCCACCTTGATTTTAGGTGTTTTATCACGATTAATTCCATCAAAATCCGCTAGCATTTCCCGATAATTTTTGCGCACATGCAAAAAATCAAGACTATGAAATTGCCTGCCCAGACCTTCCACCCACTTATCCAGCACCGCTTTGGTGTCACCGGAGCGTTTTTCATACGGGCGGCATTGGTTGTTTAGCCACATCAACATATCGCCATACATCAAGGCAAAGCTTGTCTTAATGAGCAGTGGCAATGTAAACTGCAGACTCGAATCCTTTTCCAAGCCGGAGATGTTGAGCGAGAGAACCGGCACATTGCCAAATCCACTGTTTTTCAACGCCTTGCGAAGCAGGGATATGTAGTTGGATGCACGGCAACCGCCCCCTGTCTGGGTAATCATCAACGCGGTTTTTTCTATGTCATATCTGCCACTTTTTAAGGCATCAATCATCTGTCCGATTACCAGCATACAGGGGTAACAGATGTCATTATGGGTGTTTTTCAACCCCTCATCAATCACACCCTGATGCGTGGTGGTAAGCACCTCCACGCGATAGCCTGCATCCTGCAAAAACGGAATAATCAACGAAAAGTGTACCGGCAGCATCATGGGAACCAATATGGTATGTGTCTTTTTCATCTCGGGTGTAAATTTGACATATGGTGTTTCTTCAACCACGGGTGGACTCCTCCTTTTCGTCTTTATTCTTATCCTCCATGGCGGCAAGCAGACTCCGCAAGCGGATTTTTACCGCACCGAGGTTATTGATTTCGTCGATTTTTATCTGGGTATAGAGCTTTCCTGCCGAGCGCAACAGGTCACGCACCTCATCCGAGGTAACCGCGTCAATACCGCATCCGAATGACACCAGTTGCACCAACTGGGTATCGGGCAGGGTTGCGGTCAGGGTTGCCGCACGGTACATCCGGGCGTGGTATGTCCATTGATTGAGCACATTGACCCGTTTGTATTTACCCAGTTCTGCCACCGAATCCTCGCACACCAACACAAACCCCAGTGTGGAAATCAACTGGTCAATTCCATGGTTGATCTCGGGGTCAATATGATACGGTCTGCCTGCTAGAACAATGGTTTTCAGTCCGTTTTTCTGTGCATATTCCAGCGCACGTTTCCCTTCATCAGCAACCGCCTTTTTGTATGCATGATATGCCTGATACCCTGCCTTTACTGCGGCGTTTACCTCCCGTTTGGATATGCCACCAAACTGTTCATTCATGTAAGCATGAATTTTCTTTGCAAATTGCTTGGGGTGATTGAGCGACAGATACGGATAGAGCAATCGCATTCCGCTCTCAAAGGTCATGTTGGCATTGACCGATTCAGGATAATATGCCACCACCGGACAGTGGAAGCAATTGTCCGAACTGCCTTCATCAAAATTATAGGTCATACAGGGATAAAACACCGTTTTTACGCCCTGTTCTTCCAACGTTTTCATGTGTCCATGCACCAATTTTGCAGGATAACATACCGTATCGGATGCAATGGTATGTTGCCCCTTAGCATAGAGTGCACGAGTGGAAATCCCCGACACCACCGTTTCAAATCCCAGTTTGGTGAAAAAGGCATGCCAGAAGGGTAGATTCTCATACATATTCAATACCAACGGCAATCCGATCTTGCCCCTCGGCCCGGGAATTCCCCGCAAGGAAGTAAGATGGTTTCGCTTGAATTGATACAAATTGGGTAAATCCCGTCCTGCAACCCCTCGAACCGGTCGCTCGCAACGGTTACCCGAGATGAATTTGTTTCCGTTTTCAAATACATTTACCGTCAGACTGCAATGGTTGGTACACAGATTACAGGTAACAAACTTTGACTGATGGGTAAATGCTGCAACTTGTTGCGCCGTTGCAATGGTGGAAACCGCCTTGGCGTGATCCATTGCATGAAGCGCCGCACCATAGGCGCCCATCAATCCTGCAATGGCAGGACGCACCACATTTCTCCCCATCAGCATTTCAAACGAGCGCAGTACTGCATCATTTAAAAAGGTACCACCCTGCACCACAATGTGCTTGCCCAATTCGTCTGCATTCCGGGCACGAATGACCTTGTATATGGCGTTTTTTACCACACTGATGGCAAGTCCTGCCGAAATATCTGCAACCGTTGCGCCATTTTTTTGCGCCTGCTTTACCGAAGAATTCATAAACACAGTACAACGGGTACCCAAATCCACCGGATTGCGCGATTCCAACGCCAGAGCTGCAAATTCTGAAACCGGATAACCAAGTGATTTTGCAAAGGTTTCAATAAACGAACCGCATCCGGACGAACACGCCTCGTTGAGCATGACACTTGCCACCGCGCCGTCACGGATTTCAAAGCATTTGATGTCCTGTCCGCCAATGTCAATGATAAAATCCGCCTCGGGATTAAAGTGGCGTGCCGCGCGGTAATGCGCTACCGTTTCTACTAATCCAAAATCAATATTAAATGCGTTTTTAATCAGTTCCTCGCCATATCCGGTAACGGCAGATGACGCAATGGTAATCCGATCACCGCACAGGCGGTAGATTTCTTCCAGCTGTGCACGCACAATTTTAAGCGGATTACCAAGGTTTGGCGCATAATAGGTATATAAAATCCGCTTGCTATCATCAATCAATGTTATTTTTGTGGTGGTACTACCTGCGTCAATTCCAAGGTGCGCTCTGCCGCAATAGGTGGCAATATCTGCTTGCTCCACCGATGCCTTTGCATGACGGGAAACAAATGCATCATATGCAGACCGGTCTGCAAACAGAGGCTCCAGCCCCTCCACCTGCTCGTGGACCTGAGCCGCCCGTTCAAACGCCGTTAAAAGGGATTGATACTCATATTCCTTTTCCAGACCATCTGCATAAATCGCCGCACCAAGCGCCACAAAATACTGGGCAATATCCGGAAAAACCGCATCTGCCTCGTCCAACCCGAGCGTTTGGATAAACCGCTCTCTCAATCCCTTTGAAAATGCAAGCGGCCCCCCCAGAAACAATACCTTTCCGGTAATGGGGCGCCCTTGCGCCAACCCTGCGATGGTCTGATCCACCACCGCCTGATAAATACTTGCCGCAATATTTTCCTTTCGTGCACCCTGATTGATCAGGGGCTGAATATCCGTCTTTGCAAACACGCCGCATCGGGATGCGATGGGATAAATATCGGTGTGTTGCAAGCTCAACTCGTCCAACCGGTCAACCGTAATATTGAGCAGCGATGCCATCTGGTCGATGAATGCACCCGTTCCGCCGGCGCAGGTGGAATTCATTCTCTCCTCCATTGCGCCCTGCAAGAAAATAATTTTCGCATCCTCGCCACCCAGTTCGATTACCACATCGGTCTTGGGATACAACCGTTTCACACCGCCTGCGGTTGCAAATACCTCCTGTACAAAATCAACACCTGCGCTATCGGCAAGACCCAATCCTGCCGAGCCGGTAATTGCCGCCTTGATGGGCATACCGTCGAGCAAGCCGCCAAGTTCTTTCAGCTTTTCCAACGCCATCTCCCGTACCCGGGACATATGACGTTCATAGCTTTTGTATAATATGTTGCCGACCTCGTCCGTCACCACCGCTTTTAGGGTGGTGGACCCGATGTCTAACCCCAAACGATATGCCATTCATAAGGCTCCTTTCCTGCGTATTTTTTAAGACGGATTACAAAATTTTTCTTGCTTCCAGGTAAAAACGTTTGTCTGCCGCCTCTCCCATGGAAAAGGTTTTACGCGGCAACGCACCGTCTGCCACTACTGCCGCAAACAGTTCATCCTTGCTGATCGCATCAAACATCATGCCCACATTACCGGCGGCACAAAGCTTGGCAACCACATCATCGCCATGAATATAATCCACTCTGCCGCTATTTTTTGCAAGATAATCATCCAAAAATGCCTGCACCGAGCCAACTGCCAAGCGCGAAGCCGGTTTTGTAATTGCGTATGCAGTTACCTTGCCGTTGACACAAAGGCGAACCTGCTGCCCCTCTGCGCCCGGTACAAGACCCAGTGCCTGCGTCATGGCGTCAATCAATTTTTGCTCATCCACCTCGAATACCACCCGATGAATTGCCTCAAATTCCAGTGCGGTATCGTGCAGATTCACCACCTCACACAGTGCATATCGTGCAGGGTGATTGAGCGCCGCATCTGCGCCAATTCGCTCTTTTACTGCCTCGTAACACGCTTTTGCCGTAGCAAGCGAGTGGTTTCCGTCACCCACCGCAAACAGCAGTTTATTTGCAGGGCAATCGCCATAACGTGCCACCAGTCTTTCCGGCTCTGCCAGTGCCGCAATGGCATTGTCCACACGCTCCTGTTCCTCTTTGGAAAGGGTATATCCTGCGATGTGACCCGAATTCATCATCAAATCAAAATCGTACTGCTTGCAAAGGGAATCCTTGCATGTCATCAACGGCTCGATTACCGTGCAATCAGGGTCATCAATGAGCAGCATAATATGCGGCAGTTCCAGCGCACCACCCTCACGCACACGGCGACGGGGAGGGATTCGTTCCAGAATGGTTCCCTCGGTTGCGCGGATGGGAGAAACACTGCCCTTTTCGTAGCTATAACATTCCAAATCCACTTTTCCCACAATGCCGCGACGCACCTTGCCGTTTCGCTGGGTGCGCTCTACATATATATATGAGTCCTCTCCGCCCTGCAGGACATCTTTTGCCAGCATCTGCTCCATAGCAGTATGTACCGCCTCGATTCGTTGTGCCACGTCATCCGATTCCAGATACAGTTCGGGCAACATCAGGCGCAAGGTGGAAGGATTTTTTCCTACCAACTCATCTGCCTCCGCCCAATATTCCGGCTCACTGGTATATTGGTCGCAAGCCACCACCGCCCATTTTTCCATATCGCAACCTTGCGGCAACAGAATATCCGCAGGCGAAAAAACCTTATTTTTCATTGTTATCATGCTCCTCTCTTTGGGTATACATTACTATTTTAAACTTTTTTTGCAGGTTTTGCAAGTAAATTCCCAAAAAATATGGCGTGAATATTTATACGGATACTTCTTTACAAGACCGCCTTTTTGGGCTATAATTGAGTTGTATTCTATGCATCATTTTCCTTATGAGGAGAACATTTATGAACATTCACGACCAAACCATTACCATGCTCCGGAATTATTTCCAATCGTTCGGCGAAAATCCTGCAAAGGCGAAAATCGTTACCCGCGCCATATACAAAGAGCATATCACCGACTTTTCTCAAATCACAACCCTCTCTGCAACCATCCGTCAAAAGCTTGCAGAGGATTTTTCGTTTACCAATCTTACGCTCATCACAAAATCCGAGACCCAAGATACCAGCAAATATCTATTTGGTCTGGCAGACGGTCACACCATAGAAACGGTGCTGATGAAACATAATTACGGCAATGGCGTGTGCATTTCCACACAGGTCGGATGCAACATGAACTGTGTTTTTTGCGAAAGCGGTAAGCTTAAAAAGGTGCGCAATCTGGAAACACACGAAATGGTGCAGCAACTTTTATACATCCGCGATGTGTTGCAAATACCCGTATCCCATGTAGTGCTGATGGGTATTGGTGAGCCGTTTGACAACTATGACAACACCATGGCGTTTATCGATATCGTCACCGAGCAGGCAGGTATCGACATTGCCACCCGGCACGTTACCATTTCCACCAGCGGAATTACCCCACGGATTATTGAATATGCAAACCGCCCGGTGCTTAACAGCCTTGCCATCAGTTTGCATGCACCAAACGATGAGCTGCGAAACCAACTAATGCCCATAAATAAGGCGTATCCGCTTGCACCACTTATAGAGGCAGCAAAGCTATACACCCAAAAAAGCGGCAAGAAAATCACCTTTGCCTATATCATGATAAAGGATTTGAACGATACACCCGATTGCGCACGACAGCTTGCGACACTTTTAAAAGATATCAACTGCTATGTCAATCTGATCCCCTACAACAAAACCAGGTCAACTCATTATGAGCCGAGCAGTTGGGAGCGCATCCATGAGTTTTGGGCTTTATTAAAGGAAAACGGCATCAAAGTTACCGTCCGACGTGAGTTTGGCGGAGATATGAATGCCGCCTGCGGTCAGTTGAGTTCTGATTATAAGGGCGAGATTTGAAATTTTAAAGCGGCATCAAAAACGAACCAAATGAAATCAAAACAATCAAAATAATCACACACAAGATAACCCCCGCAATATGTTGGTATTGCGGGGGTTATCTATTACCAATATTTTATATCTCTTTATCCCCCGTGGCAGGGTTATCAATCAGTTTTCCGTCCTCTTGAAATCTGGAGCCATGGCAGGGGCAATCCCATGAATGCTCTTGCTTGTTATACCTTAACGCACACCCCATATGGGGGCATCTCGGCACAGTGGGTGTAAGCAATCCTTTTGCCGACTCAAATACATTCACTGCAAGTTGGGAATGTAATATGGTTCTCGATGGCGAATAAAGATTCGCATACTCGTTTTCCCTTCCGCAAACCATATCGGTTAATATCATAGCCGAAACCATGGAAGAGGTCATACCCCATTTGTTGAATCCGGTTGCCACATATAAATCAGGCGTTGATTTTGCATACAGGCCAATATACGGGATGGAATCCAGCGTCATGCAATCTTGTGTTGCCCATCTGCAATCCTCCTGCACACCCGGATAATACCTTTTTGCAACCGATATAAGTTCCGCCCATCCCCCACCGCGATGACCCGTGCGATGGCTCCCTCCGCCAAGCAGGAGCAAATCGCCATAACCGCGAAGAGACAACCCCTCTTTTGCCTCGTCCACATACATATCACGGATGGTTGGAGCATTTTTTAATGCAAGCACATACGACCTGTGTTGATACATTTTCAGAAAATAGCTGCCATGCTTGTTGATAAAAGGGAAATGCGTCGTCACAATGATCTTGTTTGTCAAAATCCTTCCGCGGTTTGTAATGACGGTATGATGGTTTATTTCCATCACTTTGGTGTTTTCATATATGGTTAAATTTTGTGCAATCGCATGGGCAAACTTTAACGGATGAAACTGCGCCTGCTTGCCCAGCTTCACTGCGCCGGCAATCTCAAAAGGCAATTCGGTTTGCTTGCAAAATTCGGCATCACACCCGATTTTTTGTAGTGCAGCAACCTCTCTTTCAATGATTTCTTGGTTGTTTCTGGAATATACAAATGAATCGCAATATTGCAAATCCGCACCCAATTTGGTTGCCATCCCGCCCAACTGCTCAAAGGCTCTTTTTTGGCTTTCATAATAAAGCGCGGCGTGTTCCGTTCCATATCGCCGGATGATTTTATCATATATCAATCCATGCAGCCATGTAATCTTGGCAGTTGTTCCGTTTGTGACACCTGCGCAGATTCTGTCTGCTTCCACCACCGCACAATCCACGCCTGCACCCTTTAGCATATATGCACATAAAAGTCCGCATATCCCACCGCCAATGATTAGCACATCGGTTTTCATATCACCACGGAGCGGCTCAAAGGTATCCTTTTCGATATTGTCATTCCATATGGATTGCATACTCTCACCTCTAATGATAGTATGGCAAATTCAAAGGAAAATCATACCTGAATGGGGGGAATATTAAAAGAAGCATGCCCAGACGTGCTTCTTTTAATACCGGAATAATTGGAGAGATATATGAAGTTGTTATCTATATTTTCTGAACTTCAGGATTGCCTTAAACATATCACCATCCAGGAGAATCTCAAATTTACCATTACAAATCTCGGTGTAACTCTTTGCGATTGCAAGACCAAGACCATTACCTTCTTGTGTTCTTGATTCGTCACCTCTGACGAATCTGCCCACAATTTCTTCTGCATTGAAGTCCATCGGGTAAGATGCTATATTCTTGAACTCCATAACAACTTCGCCGTTTTCTTCATAAGCAGAAATAAATACTCTCGTGTTCTTCATAGTGTACTTGAGAATGTTACTTATCAAATTGCTTATTACACGGGACATCTTTCTGCCATCTGCAGAAAGATATAACTCTTTTGGAGCATTAACACAGAAGGTCAGCTCTGATTTCTTTATTTCATTGTCATGCTCTCCGAGCGATTGATTGATAAGAAGTGATACATCAAGCTTTTCTAAAACAACACTTTCGTTTCCGCTTTGCACCTTAGAAATGTCAAATAAATCTTGAGTCAGAGTTTTAAGTCTGTCACTCTTATTTGCAATAACCTGAGCATAGTCTTTCGCTTCTTCAGGTAAGCCTTCTACATTAGCCAAAAGCTCTGTATAACTAATTATGGATGTAAGAGGTGTCTTGAGATCGTGAGATACATTGGTTATCAGTTCTGTTTTCATTCTTTCTGCTTTTACTTTAGCAGATACAGACTCATCAAGTCCTTTTGCAATATCATTGATGTTAGCAGCTAATGTTTTCATATCCTCACTTTTAAGTTCAGGAATTTTGTATGCTACATTTCCGTTTCTGATTTCACTGACACCTTTTTTGATTTCATCAAGGTCTTTGGCACGGTAAGCTACAACAAAAGCTCCAAAGAAGAACAAAAGAACTCCCAAAACTATAAATAATGCTTCATGGTATCCTAAAAATCCGAACATACCGATTAGTGCAGTATATACGAAAAGCATACTGATAAGAATGATACCCGTCTTTTGGGAGAGTGTTTTGAAAATAAGATTTCTATACCCAACAATTCTATTTCGAAACCACCGCAGGATACGGAAACTTGTTTTGAAAACCCATCTTGTAACACGGATAATGATACTTGATTTTACAAATTTCTTGCACTTTATATTCCTGATGATAGAAAGTAGTGATGTAATAACAACTGTGCTTGCCACTGCTGCCAGCAAACCAACCACTGTATTCATTATGTTATGCGGAAAGCGTCCGGAAAAGTAGTCATCAAGCAGTATAACACAAATTACAACTGCACCAATTCCAATTCCGCCTATGGCTGCCAAATGAACCTCTGTCCATATATTGTCAATCCACATTAATTTGTGTTCGCCGTCTTTATTCTTTCCGCATACGCAAAGTAAATAGATAAAAAGAAGCAAAGCAAAAATAACATAGACAAGCGCAAATGTAAAAGTGTTATTTACGATACCTGCCTGTCTGTCCCAAATAATTTTACATTCATCAACATACGATTCTTTTATGCTGGTACAAATCTTTATATCACTTTCTTTGTCGAATTGGGAAATTTCAGGGATTGGTGAATATAAATAACGTTTTTGACTGGTTACTTGAGAAGTATTTCCGTTACCTTTAAATATGGTGTAACAATAAAATTTTTCGTCCATTAACTCTCTTTCGTTGGTTGCATTACAGTTTGTAAATTTAGTCCCGTTCCATTCTACATAGTAATTTATTTTATCAGTACAATATAGGTCTGTAAGTCTTTCGTCGATATAATTCAAAATGGTTTTATCGCTTACTTTTTTTAAATCGGAATTTTCATTTTTTGTCTTTCCGCCGTCATAATAAACAAAATAAGCATTGTAAATTGCAGTTTCGGGTGCTATAAGCAACCCTTCTAAATAACGTGCTTCATTAAAGGTACTTTCAAATCCATAGACAAGCTCTTTTTCATTACAATAATCTGCAATACCATTAGTGACGGTCAATGCTCCTAAAACAATGCTTACAATAAATAACAACACAGCTATTGTTTTTGTGTAATTAGAATATAAGAATTTTTTCATTGCCAAAACCTCCTTTAATCAATCTTGTAACCGATACCCCATACTACTTTAAGATATTTCGGTTCTTTCGGATTGATTTCAATTTTTTCTCTGATATGACGGATATGCACGGCGATCGTATTATCACCGACAATCGCTTCCTCGTTCCACACATTAGAGTATATATCTTCTGTTGAAAACACCCGTCCTCTGTTTCTTGCGAGCAGTTCAAGTATTTTATACTCAATCGGTGTAAGCCTGACATTCTCTCCGTCAACTTTTACTGTTTTGCTTTCGGTATTCACACATAACCCGTCAATTACAATTTCTCCGTTTTGCTTTCCGATAGAACCAAGAGTGGTATATCGTCTTAATTGAGATTTTACTCTTGCAATAAGCTCGGAAGGATTGAACGGCTTTGTCACATAATCATCAGCTCCGGCAGTAAGACCGAGTATTTTATCTGCATCTTCTGATTTAGCTGACAGTAAGATAACGGGGATATTTCTGGATTCTCGGAGTTTCATCAAAGTTTTGATTCCGTCCAATTTTGGCATCATAATATCAAGAATCATTAGATGTACCTGAGTTTCCGACAGAACATCGAGTGCCTCCATTCCGTCATAAGCCTTTAATACTTCATAACCTTCTCCCGACAGAAAAATCGCAATGCTTTCAACTATCTCTCTGTCATCATCCACAACCAATATGTTCATCATCTTTCACCTCCGATTACATCATAGCATATAATTCTTAAGATTTGACAATGAAAATTTTTAAGATTTCTTAATAATTGATGTTTTTCAATACTACAAAAACCCGAATGACCTAGATTGTCATCTAAATCATTCGGGTTCTATGGCTCCCTCTGCCCAACTCGAACCAACGACCCATACGGTCAAAAATATAGTCGCACTGCCTCGCTTTGCTCTTGCATTGCTCCTTATTTTTTCCGAACACACCCTCGCTTCATCTGCCACCGGCAGCGCTCGGATGTGTTCCAGTTAACAGCCGACCGGCTGTCAGAGCATGGGTCGGTGCGCTTCCATGTAAAAGCAGAAACAGAGAAGGGACGCGAACGCGTCCCTTCTCTGTTTGGCTCCCCCTGTTGGACTCGAACCAACGACCCTGCGGTTAACAGCCGCATGCTCTACCGACTGAGCTAAGGAGGAATATTTAGCCCGCATCATTCGATGCGGGCTTCTTTGTCCCAGCGACTACCTACTTTCCCGGGCCGTCACCAGCCAAGTATCCTCGGCACAACAGAGCTTAACTTCCGTGTTCGGGATGGGAACGGGTGTGTCCTC